>CAUEQX010000129.1 GCA_959020035.1 uncultured Collinsella sp.
CGAATTAAAGACCTTCGACACGAACGTTGCGCCTTCCCTCCCCTCGCGCAACACGTCTTTGGAAAGGCGCCCCGCACAGGTGGGGCGCCTTTCTTGACGACAATGACGATATCGATTGGAAGTGAGGATGGCATGGCAGACCGGGACACCGACGGATTCTTCAACCGCGTATACGACATGGTGCGCCAGGTGCCCTGCGGCATGGTTGCCACGTATGGTCAGATCGCCAAGCTCGTTGGTGAGCCCCGTCGAGCCCGATACGTGGGATACGCCCTGCACGTCAATCCGGAACCCGGGGACATACCTTGTCACCGCATCGTATTCGCCGACGGACGCCTGGCGGAGGGTTTCGCCTTCGGCGGACCCGAGGTGCAGCGCGCATTGCTCGAGGATGAAGGCGTTGCCTTCCTCGCCAATGGGCATGTCGACCTGCAGGCCTCTCGCTGGCCCGCAGGCCTGGTATGACAAGGGGCGCCAACTGAACTGCGCCCCTTCCCGTATTTGAAACTTTGACAGGCAACCCAATCAGACAGTCGCTTCGAGCGCATCCTCTGCACGGTCGACCGTGCTTCTGGCCTTGGCGCTCTGCTTGAACCACGAGCGCAGGTCCTCGAGGGTGCTGCCCGCTGCATACACCTTGATTTTGCGACCGCCCTTCGTAGTCACCGTACAGCGGTCGCCGCTCTCACTGTCCTCGTGCGCCGTGACCTTCTTGAGGTAATCGCGGCGGAACGCCACGACGCGGGCATTGCTGATCTCGATGAACCAATCATCGTCGACAAGCGAAGTGCCCGTGGCACCTCGACTTGCCATCTCCTCGGCGAAGGAGAAACCGAGTTCGCGCTCCTGCCTGCCAATCTCGAGGATACCGCGGGCGGGCATGCTGAGCATGAGCAGGGGCAGGAGTCCCCCTATGAACAGGAAGAGGAACGGGACGAGCAAGAGCAGACGAGCGCCGGCATCGGTGAAAACAGCCATGAAGGCGATCACGAGCGAGAAGACGAGTGCCATGCCGTTGAAAACAATCGTCAACGGCTTGATGGCAGACCAACACAGGCCCGCCTTGGTCATGGGGCCGTCGACAGCGTCCGAGATCTCGATGCCCTCTTCCTCCAGACGGTCGAGGAGGTTGAGTGAGCACACCCCCTCGAGGCTTATCGAGCAGATCTTCCGGTCGCCCTCGAACAGGTCGATCCTCATCATCTGCGCGTGAAGCGTTGCACGGGCGATGTTGCCAAACGTCGTCTCCTTGCGGATGCCGAAGGCGTTACGCGAGAGAATGCGCCCACCGTCCACGTCGATACGCGGGATGCTCAGCAAGGCCCAGATAGCCATACCCGCGAGCGCCATGGCATGACCGAACCACACAAGTTCGTGGTCCCACTCGCCCAGCGAGACGCCCTGCCAGACGTAGACACCCAGCATGAGCAGTTCGAACGCGACGGCGCAGCAGGCGATGATCGTGCGGATGGCTGCGGGCATGCGCACCGTGAAGCAATCGAGGCTGTCCGTTGCCTCGCTGCGCTCGCGCGCGCCGCGGCGGGCGACCCATGCAGTGAGCGGGCCGACGATGAACACGGTCATACCGACGCGCAGAATGGATTCGAGCAGATTACTCATAGGGGCCACCGCCTCGGGCTCTGGAGATTAACTGCAGGAAACGCTGCCAGAACGATGGGATGCGCACAACGTAAGGAGCCGCGTATCGGCAAGCGGCGGCATCGCAATCGCCCGGCGAACAGATGATGATCGGCGCCGGGCCAGACGAATTAAACAAAAGGGTGGTCGACGGCGCCCTCGCAGGCGCACCGTCGACCACCCTTCACGTCGCAGCGACCCTACGAGCCGTCCGAAACGAAACGCACTCCGCCAGAGCGCTACCCAATCTTGCGGATGCTCGGGATCGCCCAGGTGATGCCTGCTAGGATCACCATTGCAGCACCGATGAGCACGAAACACGCGCTTACGCCGATGGCGTCCGCGAACAAGGTCGATGCGACGAGCCCCACGGGCATGGCCCAGCTGCAGACCGCTCCGTACAGGCCGAAGACGCGGCCCATGCACTCGGGATCGACGCGCTCCTGCATGAGCGCCATCTGCGGCGCGCTGTACAGCGGACTCGAGACCCCCATCGCGAACGTAAGCCCCAGAAACACAACGAGCGCGGAAGGGGGCACGAGGCCGCCCGCGAGCGTGCCCGCTCCGAAGAGGCCGATGGCCAGCGTGCACGAAAGAGCGCGGTTCTTAAGGCCACCCGTCGCCCCGATCCAGCCGCTCGCCGCGATCATGCCGACCGAGAACGCGATCTCCGCGATAGCCGACTGCGTAGTGGTGCCCCCAAAATGGTCGAACACCATGAGCGGGAACAGCGCGGATATGGGCGAGAACAGGACCGAGAAGGCGAAGCCGATCCAGAGCATGGCGAACAGACCGTGATGGCGTTTGAGCTCGCGGTACCCGTTGGCCGTCTCCAATAGGAAGGCCCGCACCGCGCGGTGCGACGCCTCGGCGTTCTCCTCGGGCGTATGGCGCTCGGGCGCCGGCGTCTTGATGCCGGAGGTCGCCACCGCGATGCTCGCGAGCACCGCCCCGGCGACATCGAGCGCGATCATGAAAGTCAGACCAAACGCCGGGTAGACCGCCGCGGCGATGGCGTTGCCGATGATATAGCTACCCGACTGCATGAACTGCAGCATGCCCGCCAGCTTGCCGAGCACCTCGGGCGGGGCGATGAGCGGTGTGAGCGCGTTGAAGGCGGGCGTATGGAGCGTGCTGCCCAGCGCACGGACGAACAGCACCGCCGCCACAACGGCGACAGAAAGGTCGCCCCGAAGCGAGCCGAAGACAAGCGTGAGGCTCACGGCCGCGATGAAGAGATCGGCGCCGATCATGAGACGCTTGATGGACGTGCGGTCCACGATGGTGCCCGCGAAGGCGCCGAGGAGCGCCATGGGCAAGAAGGCCGCCAGGCTCACGAACGACAGGGCGCTCGCGGAGCCGGTGGTGAGGGTGACGTGCCAGATGAAACCCATCTGCAGAATGGAGCTCGTGAGCACGGAGAAGAACTCGCCGATCCAGACGATGGCGAGCGAGCGCTTCCAAGAAGCGCAGGGATTCGGTTGTGTCATGGAATAATCCTTTGATGCGATCGGTGGTATGCAGCGAAGTACCGGTCGCTCACGCGACCGTGGCTAGAGCCAAATCCTCATGGAAGCAAGCATGGTGCAGCTCCCCTTTCCAAATCTCGAGGTAAACCTTCAACCGTGAGTGGGGCTATTATAGGGACTTGCGAGCCAAGATGCAACAGGAAGACCTCTACGGAGCGTAGATGCCGGGCGCCCCGAACCACTTATGCCATGAGAGACGGCATCCGATTCTCCTTGACTTGGTCTCAATGTGATATCACAATGCAATCAGCAGCCGCACGGACTGCTCGGGGACTCGCCTCCTCCCCATCGCAATCTGGAGCGCGGCGCCGGGGACGTCACGCAAACGCCGGCGCAGTCGTGAAAGGAACTCACAATGAGCGTGGAAAAGCAACTCAAGGCCAAGTCGGGCTACGGCATGCTCGTCGCCGTGGCGGTGGCGCTCATCGTCATCATCGGCCTCTTTATCTGGAGCACCATCGGGCTCGCGAGCACGCCCGACGGCGTCGACGCGCCCGCAGTCTACGGATGGGGGCTCGGCCTCAGCATCCTCGCGTTTTGCTTGTGGTTCATCCCACTCAACGGATTCTTCTCGCTGCAGCCCGGCCAGGCGCGCGTGTGCATCCTGTTCGGCAAGTACGTGGGCACCGTCCGCGACGAGGGCCTCTTCTGGGCCAACCCGTTCTTTAGCAAGAGCATGGGCGGATCGGCCGGGATCGGCGAGATGATCGAGCTCGAGATGAGCGATTCCAAGGCCGCCAAGGCCGCGGCGCAGAAGGCCGCCAAGGGCAACCCCACCACTATCTCCACCCGCGTGCGCACCCTGAATGGCGAGCGCCTGAAGGTCAACGACAAAATGGGCAACCCCATCGAGATCGCAACCGTCGTGGTGTGGCACGTCGCCGATACCGCCAAGGCGCTCTTCGACGTCGACGACTACCAGAGCTATGTCGCCATGCAGGCCGAGACGGCGCTGCGCCACGTGGCGAGCGTGTACGCCTACGACCACCTGGAGGACGAGTCCGATGCCGCCGGCGCCATCACGCTGCGCGCCAATGTGGAAGAGGTCTCCGAAGCCCTGCGCCGCGAGCTCGCGATGCGCCTGGCGCCCGCCGGCGTCGAGGTCGACGATGCACGTCTCACGCACCTCGCCTACTCCCCCGAGATCGCCCAGGCGATGCTGCGCCGCCAGCAGGCCGAGGCCGTCATCGCCGCACGCAAGAAGATCGTCGAGGGCGCGGTCTCCATGGTCGACATGGCCGTGAAGGAGATGGCTGCCGGCGGCACCATCGAGCTCGACGACGAGCGCAAGGCGCAGATGGCCAGCAACCTCATGGTGGTGCTCTGCGGTGAATCCGAGGCGCACCCGGTGCTCAACGCAGGCTCGATGTACTAACCCCAACACCAATGAGTAATTTGGGGACGGGTGCAAAATTGCACATTCGACAAGAAGGCACGTCATGGCACGCAAGCAGTATCCACTCCGTATAGACCCCGCTATCTGGGAGGCCGTCCAACGCTGGGCGGACGATGAGATGCGCAGCGCCAACGGTCAGGCGGAATGGATCTTGCGAGACGCCCTCAAACGCGCGGGAAGGCTGCCGAAGAAAGAGCCCTCGTCCAAGGACGCACCCAAAGGCGAGGAGGGCTAAGCTGGAAGACAGGGCTCGGCCGCTGCCGACGTCGGGACAAAGCCGCGCCCCGCGCCGCGGTCGAGGCAGAGCTGAGCCCCGCCGCTCCAAAGTCGAGCCGAACGGCGGGGCCAACACCAACCCAAAGCAAGCTCGCCCCCTCTATACGCACCAACCGGTCCCCGGAGGCATCCGCCTTTGGGGACCGTTCTTTTCCCAGCTAGATGTCGTATATAAAGCCTTTTGACAGCTCGATTTTGCCCCGTGGGGGTCAAATATAAAGACCTTTGATGGTACGATGCTCGCGTCAATGACATGGTGGCTCTCGACAGGGG
>CAUEQX010000130.1 GCA_959020035.1 uncultured Collinsella sp.
CCTCTCAATCTCCGGATGCATAAAGAAGTACAGGTCCAGATACTTGTCGGCCGAGCGTGTCCAGCTAAAGTCCTGGCTCATGGCCTGCGTGACCAGCTGGTTCCATGCCTCGCGGTTATCCCAGAACAGGCGTGCCGCGCGGAACACGGCGTCGCCCATCTCGTCGCCGTTAAAGTTGCTAAACGAGAAGCCCGTGCCCTCGCCGGTAAACTCGTTATACGGGATCACCGTGTCCTTCAGGCCACCGGTTTCGCGCACGATAGGCAGGGTGCCGTAGCGCATGGCGATGATCTGCGACAGGCCGCAGGGTTCAAACTTCGAAGGCATCAGGAACATATCGGCGGCGGCGTACATACGCTGCGACAGCGCAGGATCGAACTCGATGCGTGCGGCCATGGTGCCGGGGTACTTGTCCTGGAAGTAGCGCAGGCCGTCCTCGTAGTCGCGGTCGCCGGTGCCCAGCACCGCCACCTGCACGCCGCCGGACAGGATGCGGTCGAGTGCGTACATGACCAGGTCCATGCCCTTCTGGCGCGTCAGGCGCGTGACCATCACCATGAGCGGACGATCGTCGCGAACCTCGAGCCCCAGCTCTTCCTGCAGCTTGGCCTTGCACACCGCCTTGCCGGAACGGTCCTCAACCGTGTAGTTTGCGGCAATGCGCTTGTCGGTCGCCGGGTCAAAGCCCGCCACGTCAATGCCGTTCAAAATGCCCTGCAACGCATAGGAGCGCTCGCGCAGCACGCCGTCCAGGCCCTCGCCAAACTCGGGCGTCTGGATCTCGTTGGCATAGGTGGGGCTCACCGTGGTAATAGCGTCGGCATAGCGCAGTGCGCCCAGCATGTAGTTGATGCTGCAGGCGTCGCAACGCAGCTGCGAGGCGGCCGCCGGAATGTGCGCCACGCCCAGGATGTCCTCCATCACGGTGTCGCTAAACTGGCCCTGGAACGCCACGTTGTGGATCGAGAACACGGTCTTGACGCGGTCGTACAGCGGCAGGCCCTGGTAGAACTCGCGCAGGAACACGGGCGCCAGTGCCGTCTGCCAGTCGTTGCAGTGCAGGATGTCGCACTCAAAACCGGCCGGCAGGTGCTGCAGGCTCTCTGTGATGGCCTTAGAGAAGAACGCAAAGCGCTCGCCGTCGTCAAAGAAGCCGTACGGATAGTCGCGCGCAAAGTAGCGTTCGTTGTCGATGAACATATACGTGACGCCGTCGTGCTCGAGCTTCTCGAGTCCGCAGTACTCATTGCGCCAGCCCAGGCTCACGTAAAAGTCCGAGAAGTGCTCCATCTGCGCCTTGTACTCGTCCTTGATGGTGGCGTACTTGGGCACCATCACGATGACTTCGGCGCCGGCGCGCACGAGCGCCGCAGGCAGCGACCCCGCCACGTCACCCAGGCCACCGGTCTTAACAAACGGTGCGCACTCGGCCGAGGCAAACACGATCTGCATCTTTTTGCTGGAATCAGCCATATTGTCTCCCATGTTGCAATTCGAGAATAGCCGCCTGGCGCGAACCGGGCGGCTATTCTACATGTTACGAGCGATGTTGCGGTGCCAACGTTAACGAACGATGGTGGTATCGGAAGTTAACGGAGCCTTGCCCAGCACCAGGATGTTCTCGGGCGTGCCGCGAAGCTCGGTGTTGACGGGCACCACGTTGTTCTTGTCCAGGATGGCGTTCTCAACGCGGGCACCGCTCTTGATGATGCAGCTCTGGTTGATGATCGAGTTGGTCACCGAGGCGCCCTCCTCGACCACGACGCCGCGCGACAGGATCGAGTTGCGCACGGTGCCCTTGATGATACAGCCGGCCGAGATGATCGAGTTGCAGGCGTGGCTGCCGGTCGCGTAGCGCGAAGGCGGTACGTCGTGAGCCTTGGTCAGAATCGGGCGCTCGGGGTCAAAGAGCTGGTCGGCCACGGTCTGGTCGAGTAGGTCCATGCTGCGGCGATACAGCGACTTCTCGCTAAACACGCCCACGACCTCGCCCTTGTACTCGTAGCTGCACACGTCGATGTTGCCAAAGTCGCCCTGGAGTGCCTCGAGCAGGTCCAGATAGTCGGCGGCCTGGTAGTGATCGATGATCTCGAGCAGCGTCTCGCGGTTGACGATGCAGCAATCCATGGAGGCATTGTCGCCGTACACGACGCCGGCGCTCACGCCCGTCAGGCGGCCGTTCTCGTTGATCTGCAGCTTGGTCTCGTCATCGACGTTGCGCGTGGCCTTGCAGTACACCACGGTCATCTGCGCGCCGGAGTTCTCGTGCGCGTCGATGATAGTGTTGAGGTCCATGTTAAAGATGATGTTGGTGCCCATCATCACAACGTAGGGCTTGTCCGAGCGCTGGAACAGCGTCTTGTTGGAGATGATGTCGCGCAGCAGGAAGCGCATGCCGCCCTTGGTGGTGCCATACGCGTTGCCGGGCACCATGAACAGGCCGCCCTTCTTGCGGTCCAGGCCCCAGTCCTTGCCCGAGCCCACGTGGTCGATCAGCGAGCGGTAGTTGCCCGGCATGACGACGCCGACGGTCTTAATGCCGGCATTCATCATGTTGGACAGCGGGAAGTCGATCAGGCGGTAGCGGCCCAAAAACGGAACGGACGCGATGGGGCGGTCCTTGAGCAGCACACTGCCGTAGGTCGAAGAGTAGTTAGCGGTGATATAACCGATGGCCTTGCGACTGATCATCGGATCATTCCCCCTTCCCGATAACGACGTCATTTCCAACGACGGCCGTATCCTTGGTGGTATCGACAGAGCCGAGCTTCACGCCCTCTTCGACCGTGGAGTTCTCGCCCAAAATAGCGCGGCAGATGTGCGCACCGCTCTTAACGTGCGCACCCGGCAGCAGCACGGAGTCCTCGACCACGGCGCGCTCCTCGATGATGACATCGGTCGAAAGGATCGAGTGGCGAGCGGTGCCGTAGATCTTGCAGCCGTTGGAGACCAGGCAGTCGTCCAGGCGGCCGTCCGGGCCAATGTAGTGCGGCGGACGCGTGGTGATGTTGGACATAATGGGGAAGTGCTTGTCGAACAGATCGAACTCGGGGTTGTTGCCCAGCAGGTCCATCGAGGTCTCGTGGAAGCTGGCGATGGTGCCAACATCCTTCCAAAAGCCGTGGAACTCATAGCTGTACAGGCGCTTGTTCTCGCCGAGCAGCTTGGGGATGATGTCCTTGCCAAAGTCGTGGCTCGAGCGCTGGTCCAGAGCGTCCTCCTCGAGCGCCTCGATCAGGACGTCGGCCGAGAAGATGTAGATGCCCATGGACGCGAGGTTCGAATCGGGCTTATCGGGCTTCTCGGTGAACTTGGTGATGCGGCCGTCCTCGGGGTCGGTGGTCAGGATGCCAAAGCGGCTGGCCTCCTCCCACGGCACGGGCATAACGCTCACCGTGAGGTCGGCATTGTTCTCAATGTGCGTCTTGAGCATCTTGCGGTAGTCCATGCGATACAGGTGATCGCCCGAAAGAATCAGGACGTACTTGGGGTCATTGGCCTTGATGTAGTCGAGGTTCTGCGTAATGGCGTCGGCCGTGCCCGCATACCAGGCGCCACCGGTCTGCGTCTCGTACGGCGGCAGGATCGACACGCCGCCGTCGCGGCTGTCCAGATCCCACGCCTCGCCGGATCCCACGTAGGCATGCAGCAGGTAGGGACGATACTGCGTCAGAACACCCACCGTGTCGATGCCCGAGTTGGAGCAGTTGGAGAGCGAAAAGTCGATAATGCGGAACTTGCCACCAAAGCTAACCGCCGGCTTAGCGATCTTTTGGGTGAGTGCCCCCAATCGGCTGCCCTGTCCTCCTGCGAGGAGCATCGCGATGCATTCTTTCTTACTCATCGATTTCTCCTTCTGTCATCGATGTTCCTAAACCCATTAGCGACGGGCGCGGCGCAACGTCACGCCCGTCGAGTAATGCCGTGCTGGCATAGGGGAGCTCGCGCGCCTTTACGCGTGCCAGATCTCGTCGCGGTACTCGCGAATGGTGCGGTCGCTCGAGAACCAGCCGCTCGAGGCGGTGTTGAGCAGAGCCTTGCGGTTCCAAGCCTCCTGGTCGCCGTAGCTGCCGGTGAGCTTCTCCCACGCATCCACGTAGCTGCGGAAATCTGCCATGACCAGGTCGGGGTCGTTGTTGTTCATGAGCTCGTTGTAGATGCTCTCGAAGTTGCCCGAAAGACCCGCAAACGTGTTGTCCTTGAGCTCGTCCATCACGCGGCCCAGGCGCTCGCGGTCGCCGTTGAGGGTATCCCACGCAAAGTAGCTGTTGGATGCCCAGAGCTGCTCGACCTCGGGAGCGGTCAGGCCAAAGATGACCTCGTTCTCGCGGCCGGCCAGGTCGGCGATCTCGATGTTGGCGCCGTCGAGGGTGCCAAGCGTAATGGCGCCGTTCATCATGAGCTTCATGTTGGACGTGCCCGAGGCCTCCTTGCCGGCCGTGGAGATCTGCTCCGAGATCTCGGCGGCGGGGTAGATGAGCTGGGCGTTGCTCACGCGGAAGTTGGGGATAAAGCAGACCTTCATGACCTCGTTCACGCGGGCATCGTTGTTGATGACCTCGGCCACCGAGTTAATGAGGCGGATGGTCTCCTTGGCGAAGGTGTAGCTCGAGGCGGCCTTGCCGCTAAAGATGAAGGTCGTCGGCGTCACGTGGAAGTTGGGATCGGCGATGCGACGGTTGTAGATGTCCATCACCTTCATGATGTTCATGAGCTGGCGCTTGTAGGCGTGGAAGCGCTTAACCTGGACATCGAAGACGGTGTTAGGGTCAATGACCAGACCAGTCTCGGCCTTAACATAGGCGGCCAGACGCTCCTTATTGGCGCGCTTGGAGGCACCCACGGCCTTCAGGAACTCGGTGTCGTTCTGGAATTCCTTGAGCTTCTCCAGCTCAAAGGCGTCCTTGAGCCAGCCGTCGCCAATGGCCTCGGTCACGAGCTTGGCGTAGGTGGGGTTGGCCTCGGCAAAGAAACGACGGTGCGAGATGCCGTTGGTCTTGTTGTTGAACTTCTCGGGCGTCAGGGCATAAAAGTCCTTGAGCACGATGTTCTTGATGATGTCGGAGTGGATCTTTGCCACGC
>CAUEQX010000131.1 GCA_959020035.1 uncultured Collinsella sp.
GAAGGCCGCCTCGCCCTTCTGGAAGAACAGGGGCGAGAAAGGCGGCGCTGCCGCGCACCTCGCAGCGTAGAAAGGAGTGAGTACCATGACCAGCGCGAAGAAGATCTACCTCGCCGTGGCGGGCGGGCTCGTTGCCGCGGGTGTTGTCCTCGCGGGCATTGGCTTTATCGCTTCGGGCTTCGACCCGGCCGTGTTCACAACCCACATCGACACGCGCGACAGCACCATCGTGCTCGGCGGCGTCGAGGTGGACGAACACGAGAGTATCCCGTTCATCAGCCAGCTCGCCAATCTGGGCGAGATCGACACCTCCGGCGTCGCGGATCCCGCCGCGCCCTAGGCGCAGCGAGCCCGGGCGCTCTGCCCGCCAAGCTGCGTAAGCCGGCGAAACCCGAACCTCAACCTCTACGCAACTGGCCCCAAGCCTGCGCCGATTCGCTCTCAGCGCCGCGCGGGGGCCCGTGACGCATGCCCAAAAAGGTACGAGGAGAAAGGAACGCGATGACGACAACCACGCCCTTCCGCCTTCACGGGGTCACGCAGGACCGGAAGCGACTGGGCCGTGCGGTGGGGCTGTGCTTGGATTGGCTACACTGATATGGACAGTTCCGTGAGGGGCGCGAGAGACGGGACTCTGGGGAGATCTTCGAGGAGGAGTGTCTCGACTGGAAACGCGGGTTCAGTGGAGCAGGAACCTAATCTCTGTCTCTCCTGCTTTTTTGATTTGTTGAGAAGCCGGCATTTGGGGGCATTTTGGATAGCGAACAGTTCAAACAAGAAGCTGAGAAAATAGAACAAAGCCTGAGTGCCTTGAGAGTCGCCGAGCGCAATGCAGTGATTCCCTTCATGAACGGCGACTTTACCCAATGGGATCTATATCTGGCATCCTCCTCTGAGTATGCGATGAGACTGATAGACGGATTCATCTCCATGCTCGAGTCGAGGAATCTTGTTTGCGTCGCCCAGCTTCTCCGCGCACAGGTTGGAGTCTGCCTGCGGACATTCGCATTATTCGCCGCCGAAGACCAGGATGACTTTCTCAAGCAGGTGTTTCAAGGTGTGCCTGTGAACAAGCTGAAAGATTTCTCGGGTGAGAAGATGTCCGATGGAAGACTTCAAGACTTACTCGAGAAGTTCGATCCAAAGGTAAAAGATGTATACAAGGTGACGTCTGGATTCGTCCACTTCTCCATTGATATTCTGCCGAGCATGGGTGTGCCTGGGGAGGGCTATGAGGTCGAGTTTAATTTTTGAGCCGAGCCCAACGAGAGAAACAATGCGCCTCTCGTGGAATGCGGCAAGGCGTTCTGCCACTATGTCGACCTGCATCTCCAGATGCTCCATAAGGTGATTGCTTCGGATGAATGGTATGCCGATCGATTCCGTATCGATTCCGATGGTCCTGCAGATGAGGCCTCGAAAAGCGAGAAGGTGTAGGTCGAACGCATTGACGCTGCCTTGACAGCATCCCGATATGATAACGAATGGGAGGTTCCCTGCGAAATGTGCGCCTCTGTATATTCTCGCTAGGACGCCCTCGACCGATAAGGCATCGTTGAGTTCAATTTGAGTTCAGCTCGGGTGCCTGAAAATCGCCCAACTCTGATAAAAGGGGAGACGACGGTACACCACGTAGACGAGAGGCTATGGAAGTGCACGATTTGATTATATTGGCGCGCTAAACCGCCCCGCTGCCCAACTTGAACTCCGCTCACGCGTGTATGGGGCTGCGAGAGGTAACGGCCTGCGGCCTCCTTTGTGTGCTCGATGATATCTTCGAGCATGCCGGGCATGGCGGAGACATTCGCTGCAATCCAGCCGTGTTCAAGCGCCGTTTCGGATAGGAGCGAGAGGGGGGCTGTCTTGCCCGTTTCCCTTGCACCCGTAAAGATGGTTGACAGTTTGGGGCCTCCCGTGTCTTTAGCTTTTACCGCGCTAGATGCCTCATGGAAACTGTTGGACTTTAATCAGACAGACCCAGCATGTCGTTTTCCTCCATGAGGACATCGGCTAAAACCGCAACACCTATGCTTGTTTAAGCAAACCTCCTGATAGTCGTGGAGCTGCTGTAGCCCGACATGCAGGACATCGCTCGGCTTAAACACCGGATGCCGCATCCGCGAAACGAGTTGCGGTGCACCCTGTTCCAAAAGGCTGCCAAGTACCATGGCGTGAGCGTTGGGGGTAGCCATCATTCAGCGTGGATACATCCGGATGCGCATAGATCCAGACGATTCCAACGTTCTCGTATTTCCCGTGCAGGTAATCGAAGAGGGCAGGCGACACCATACAGTTGCCGCCGACGGTCACGACTCTGTCGGGGTTTTCTGCCGCAAGCTTCCTCTGCGCATCCTGAATCCCCGCCAGGACTTCGTCCTCGGCATAGATGCGAACTGCCTCCCATTTCTCATGTCCAAGTTTTGGGACGCGTTTCACAATGTCGAGTGGGACTCCTGGACAGTCGGATCACGTGGTGGGCCCCTTTGAGAGGGTCACGAGCATCACGGTCCCGTTCTCGGAACTTTCTTCGACCTCTACCGTGCCACCGTGAAGCGCTGCAATCTCCCAAACGAGCGCTAGTCCGAGCCCTGCGCCGCCATATGCCCTGCTGCGGGATTTATCCAGGCGAAAGAACGGTTGGAAGATGCTCTCGCGGTACTGCTTGGGTATTCCCGGACCCTGGTCCTCGACTCGCAGGAACACGTGGCTGTCGTTGTCGCAGATGGAGACGGTAACGCTCGAGTCGGTGCGGCTATAGCGGATAGCGTTTTCGGCCAGGTTAAACACCAGCCGATAGAGGAGCGTGTCGCTCCCGATTACTAGAGCGTCTCCAGCATAATTGAGGGCTATGCCCCTTTTTTCGGCAAGTGGCGCAAGGTCGGTGAGGACCTCTTCGGACAAGGGACCAAGTTCCACATCGTCCTCGCAAGGAACGCTGCGGAGCTCACTCATCTCGAGCAATACCTTGGCCATTCGAGACATGCGCTCGGTTTGTTCTTGTAGCAGGCCGAGCAGCTCGGCCGTTTCGGGTTGCAAACCGGGGTGCTCGGAGATGAATAGATCAATCTGTGCTTGCATAAGGGCGAGCGGGGTGCGCAGCTCGTGTGCGGCGTTGCCGGTAAACTGACGCTGTGCAGAGAACCCTTCGCCAAGACGGGCGATCATGTCGTTGAAAGAGGCGCTGCATCGTTGTAGCTCGGTGGGCACATCTTCACTGAGTCTGATTTCGCTTAGATTATCAGGCTGCACGCGCTCAACCTGGGCTGCAAAAGCCCGTAGCGGTTTGAGTGCACGGCCGCTCACAAAGTACGCCAGCGCGCCGCCAAGGAGTGTGACTCCAGCCGTGATGCACCAGGCTGTCGTGCCAAAAGACTCTTGTGCGTCGTTTACGACGATCGTGACCTCGTCATCGAGGGTCGCTTTCGTTGGGTCGAACGCCTGGGGCGAATCTTCGCCGGCTGCGCTAAGGGCCGAGATGTCACTGCCGATGGCATCCATGTAGCGCATGCCCGTATAGCCGACCAGGCAGTTCGTCAGCACGCACGCCGCACACGTGAGCAGTGCCGTCATAATCGTTATGCGCCATTGCAGCGAAAGCCCTTTCATTCGCCATCCTCCATAACGTAGCCCTCTCCAATCCGATTGCGAATCGGGTCGTATCCCAAAGCGCTGCGTAGCTTTTTGCGGAGTGACGAGATGTGAACGCGGGTTGCGTTGCTAAAGCTGTTCACGCTGCTATCCCAAACGTGCTCGATAAGCTCCTCTTGACTTACCGGACGCCCCTGATTAAGCATCAGGTATTCCAAGATTCCCGTTTCCTTGCGCGTAAGAGATAAAGCCTCGCTGTCCACGGAAGCGATGCGCGCCTTGGTGTCAAAGCTGAGCTTTCCGCAGGTTAATACTATGTCGCTTTGTGCGAAGCGTCTGAGGGTGAGGCTGCGGATCCTTGCCGCAAGCTCGTCCAGATGAAACGGCTTGGTGAGGTAATCGTTGGCGCCGGCGTCGAGTCCGGCGACTTTATCTGATACTTCGCCACGTGCGGACAGAATCAGTACCTTAGTCTCGCAGTCAGTTTTCCTAAGTTCCCTGAGTACGGTCATGCCGTCGATGCGGGGAAGGTTGAGGTCGAGTACCACGAGGTCGAAGGCCTCAACGTCCAGTAGGTCGAGCGCCTCCTGTCCGTCGTGACAGCAGTCGACACTGTACGCCAAGTTCCGCAAGCTGCGCGCGATTGCGTCGCACAGCGCCCGCTCGTCCTCGACGATCAAAATACGCATAACAGTCTCCTTGCACATTCCAAATCGCACTTAACACGGATTTTATAGTCGATATGGTCCAATGGTCGCGTAACGAAAGGAGTGGTTGTGTTGTTCAAAGCGGTAAAACCCGTGGTACAGGTCGCTTTGTTGATCGTCGGAATTACCATGGTGTGCTTTGGTGTTATGCGTGGCGAGGCGGATGCCGTGCTGGCCAAAGCGATTAGGCTGTGCTTGGAGTGTATCGGAATTGGATAAAAGAGAAAACACTGCGTCGCATGTTTTGGTCCGATTTCGCGGATTCATTCAGGCGGCGGCGACGCTGGTCACCAACATTCACCTGCCAAACTTTGCCAAAGGCGGCATCTATCAGGGCGCGGGAAAAACAGTCTGCGTACCTGGACTTAATTGCTATTCGTGCCCCGCGGCATCGGGTGCGTGCCCCATCGGGTCGTTCCAGTCGGTGGTAGGTTCATCCAAGTTCAACTTTTCTTACTACGTCACCGGTACGCTCATTTTGCTCGGCGTGCTGCTGGGACGCTTTGTATGCGGCTTTCTGTGCCCGTTTGGCTGGCTGCAGGAGCTGCTTCATAAGATTCCCGGCAAAAAGTTCTCCACGAAAAAGCTCAAGCCGCTCACGTACATCAAGTACGTCGTGCTGCTGTTTGCCGTGGTGCTGCTGCCCGTCTTGGTGGTTAACGACGTGGGCATGGGCGACCCGTTCTTTTGTAAGTACATCTGTCCGCAGGGCGTGCTCGAGGGCGCCATTCCGCTGGCCATTGCCAATGCCGGCATTCGA
>CAUEQX010000132.1 GCA_959020035.1 uncultured Collinsella sp.
CCATTCTACGGCGGGATTCCGGGTCGCAGTTTCCGCTTGAGGCGCCATCCGGAAACTACGTCCCAGTCTGAGCGCGGATTCCGGGACACGCTTTCCGCCTGGGCCGCCATCGGGAAAGCGTGTCCCGGCCTGCGTTGACGCGGCGTTTTCTTTACGCCCGCGCCCTGCATAGAGTTCGATTCTCCGCGGTATCTATAAGTAATAAAAAAGCAGGTAGGTACGTTTACCTACCTGCTTGCAACTATTGGTGGAGGCGCGGAGAATCGAACTCCGGTCCACGAAAGCCCCCTGATTGGCATCTCCAAGCTCAGTCGCTGGTTTAGTCTCGGACGCTTTGCGCGCAACGACACGCTCGCGACGTCCTAACCGGTTCGGTCTTAGCCTGCGCCATACCGATTACGTGCGCAGGAGCATTCCCCTAACATGACGTCGCGCCGGTGTCGGGGAAATCACCGGGTTGACGCGCCGCTATAAACTAAGCAGCGAGAGCCATAGGCTCAAAAGAAGAGTTGTTGTCAATTCAATTTGACGGTACCCCTGTTTAACGAGGCGAGGAGACCTCGGCTTGCTTCCTCTCTCAGAGCTATCGTGTCGAAACCAGTCGCCCCCGAATGTCGGGAAAGTCTGGATGGCATCGGGCACGAGTACCCAACACCCGTCGACTTTTCAAGGAACATGCAGGGCGAGCCCCGCTTGTGGAGTGTTATCTTACCACGTTCTGAAAGCGGACAGCTGTTCTATGCACGAGCTGTGAAGACCCCAATGTGCTCCGCACTTCGCACTTTTGCTACCGATCGCGTCACGTATATTTTCGCCAAGCAAAATTGACCCGTCGAAAGGACCGTTATGGATACCAAGCAGCAACTCGTCAATGCCCTCGCAGGCTTGGGCTCAACCATTACCGAAGCTATGGATGTCATCGAAGGCTTTGTCCCCTGCGGACATCCCGCCCTCACGGTATCGAACGCACTCGTCGCGCTGGACGCCGACGATAATGTAGCTCTCGCCCAGCAGCTTGAGACCGTCGAGGGCTTTATCGACCACGTGAGTGAGAACCGCAGCGTGGCCGCCTACCACGGCGTCGAGGTCGAGCTCGCGGGTCCCAAAGCCGATCTGCTCGCAGCAATCCGCGAGGTAGGCGCCCTTATGCAGACCGCAGGCGTCAAGAACACCCAAGTCAACGAGTGGGTCTACCGCAGCCTGGCAGCACTAAACGATTCCGATGAAAAAGCTGCCGAAAAACTCGCAGAAAGTCCCGCCATTAAGGCCGAGCTTTTGTAAATAGCAGACGCGGGTCCCTTGGCGCATCGTCGTCCAAGAGGCCCGCAAACAGTTTGCGTCAACCGATAGCCGCGCCGCCGCGTTCGGCCTAAGCAAGAATCGGCATCATTTGACGAGGTGTCTTTGCTGCGAGATCGGCATGCTCGAGCAGTTTGCGATCGCTGGTCACCAAGTAATCGACCTGCGCGCGCTTACACGCGGCGAGCACCAAGTTGTTTTCGTAATCGCGATGGAGCGCTAAGTATTTGTCGGCCAGCCAAAGGTCCGACGCATCTGCACCCACGGCCGTAGCGTTTTCGGTCATGTTCCGAACAAACGCCAACGCCGCATCGCCAATTGCACGGGCAGACGCCTCGTCGAGTGCTCCCCCGCTGGCAAGAACGCTACGCTTCGGCTCGTGTTGGACAACGTACAGTACGTCCTTGGCGATATGGACCGGAAAGAACAGCAACGCCCCCGTCTCCGTCGCCTGCCCAATAAACGCACGCGCGGCAAGCGACTCGGCATGGTCGACGCAAAACGAATCGACCCATACGTTGGCGTCTACCATGATCTTGAGAGGCGCCCCACTCACTGGATCATCCCCTTTTGGCGATAATGCTCATCCATGGCGTCGGAATAGATTACGTCCCAATCGCGATCGTCGGATACGGGCGACGTAGCGATGCCCAAATCTGCATAAAGCCGGTCTGCCGCTGCCCACGACGCGGCGAACGGAGTATCGTGCGCGACGGTCTGTTGCCGGCCATCAACGGCAGACAGCACTTCCTCGCACTGCCCACCACCCTGTGCGACCTTGGCCACAACCTTTTTGATGAGGTCGGGCAGTGACCTGCCCGAAAGCTGCAACGCTTCCTCGGCGCGCTCTTTAACCGAGCGATCTACGCGAACATTCACTTGCGCCATGCTGCCAACGGTAGCCATCTCAACCTCACCTTCAGCATTTACTAGCATTGCTAGCACGAGCATATATCCGAGCTAACATCTCGTCAAACAAAAGAAGGCCTGCACCCTGGCGGCTGCGGTGCCGCCCGAATGCAGGCCATATACTCAATCGAAAACGCTAACGCAGGTACGCCTTTGCGTTGCCCAGACTGTAGGCGATCGTTGAGCCGTTGTGCAGCAGTGACGACGTCTGCGGAGTAATCATGCCGGTAATACCCAATGCCAACAGCGCCGAGTTGGTGAGCATCACCTTGGAATACGAACTCGTCAGACGGTCGATAAGCCCCTGGCTCATGCGGCGCAGGCGCACGATCGCGGCCAGATCCGTATCGGTCAGAATGATATCGGCGACCTCCTTGGCGATGTCGCTTCCGCCACCCATCGCCAGGCCCACGTCGGCCAAACCGAGTGCTGGCGAATCGTTGACGCCGTCGCCCACCATGGCAACGTGGCGCCCCTCGCTCTTAATGCGCTCCACATAAGCGTACTTATCCTCGGGCAACAGCTCGGCCTTAAACTCGTCGACTCCCGCCTCGCGCGCAATGCGCTCGGCCGTGCGCTCCGAGTCGCCCGTGAGCATGACCACGTGCTTAACGCCCAGCGCATGCAGGTCGGCGATGGCCTCGCGGACCCCGGGCTTGAGCGGGTCCTCGATACCGAGCACGCCAACGACCGTGCCGTCGACCGCCAGGTACAGCGGCGACAAGCCCTGCATCTGGGACTCGATGCGCTCCTTGATGTCGGATTCGAGCTGCGCGCTCTCGTCCTCGAATACAAAGTGCGCGGAACCGATGATGGCGCGACGCTCCTCAATGGACGAGGCAATGCCGTGTGCCACGATGTACTCGACGGCAGCATGGCGCTCGCGGTGCTCGAGCCCACGCTCGCGTGCCGCGTTGACGACGGCGCGTGCCACCGGATGCGGGAAATGCTCCTCCAAGCAAGCGGAAAGGCGCAGAATCTCGTCCTCGCTCCAGCCATCGGTGGTCAGCACGCAGGCAAGACGCGGCTGCGCCTCGGTGAGCGTGCCGGTCTTATCAAACACAATGGTGTCGGCCTTGGCAAACGACTCAAAATACTTAGCGCCCTTGACCATGACGCCCATCTTGGCGGCGTCGCTCATAGCAGTCATGACGGCGACGGAGCCCGTGAGCTTGAGTGCGCACGAGTAATCGACCATCAACGCCGCCGAGGTCTTGATGAGGCTGCGGGTGGTAAGCGCAACCAGGCCCGCGAGCAGGAAGTTCCACGGGACGATCTTGTTGGCGAGGTCTTCCATGTGCGACTGGCCCTCAGACTTGAGCGAGTCGGCCGCCTGCACGAGCGAGACGATCGAGCGCAGCTTGGTCTGAGCCGTGTTGGCGCGCACGCGCACCAAGATGCTGCCGTCCTCGACGACGGTTCCAGCAAACACATCGTCGCCTGCGCTGCGCTCGACGGCAAGCGGCTCGCCGGTCAGGGTCGCCTGGTTAACCATGGCGCTCCCCTGCTCAACCACACCGTCGATGCAGATGGACATGCCGGTGCGAACGGCGACCAAGTCGCCGGGCTCAAGCTCGGTGGCGGCAACGCTCACCTCGGTGTCGCCGACGACCTTTTGCGCCTTGTCGGGCACATCGAGCAGCGAGTTGATGAGCTCGTTTTCGCTCATGGCGCGGGTGTAGTCCTCGAGCAGCTCGCCCACGTTGAGCAGGAACATCGTCTGCCCCGCGGTATCGACATCACGTTTGACAAACGAGATACCGATGGCCGAAGCGTCGAGCACAGGAACGGTCAGGCGCGGCTGCGAGAGCTCGTGGAGAGCAGCGCGCAAAAAGGTCATGTAACCGGCCACGACAAACACCGCACGCAGAGGCGTCGGCAAGAACCAGCGACGTGCGTAATGGGCGCCGATGAGTGTCGCCAGGTCCATAACGAGTTTGTGCTTGCGCGGCTCGAGTTGCATCACGTAACCCGACTTGGCATCGGCGATGGCTTGAGCATCGAGTGCGCCCAAGGCGTCGAGCACGCTCGCACGACACTGCTCGTCATATTCGAGCGCCATCTGGCCAATACGGCCATATACGCGCACTTTGCGCACGCCGTCGATTTCGCCGCCAAGCTTAAGAAGTGCATCGAGATCGCTCTCTGGCACAGGACCCGCCAATTGAAGACGGGTCCTGCCAGGGATCTCGCTAATAATCGAGAATCTCATAGTTTGTGCCTGGGAGCGTTACTCGGCTGCCTCGTCAGCAGCGGCCTCGCTCTGGGTGATGTAGGCAGCCTCGGCAACCATGTCGTCGACATTAGCCTTGGCCTGCTCGACCATGTCCTGGTAGCAGTTCTTGACGCGCATGCCGCACGCGATGCCCTGCACGCAGGCATTCTTTACCGGAGCGCTGGTGAGCAGTTTGATGCCGGCCGTACCGAGCAGAAAACCGCCACCAACAAGCAGGGTGTTAAACGTGGACTTCTTCATGATGTCTCTCCCTTTTCCGCAACAACTGCGGCACGGTGCCTTAGCACCCGAGTAAACAAGTTTGCTCGAGCACACTTTTGGAAAATAGTTTAGTTTATCTAACTATTAAGTTCAACAAAGGTTAACTTTTTGGAAATCTTGAGGCGCGGAACAGCCGACTTTTGGCGATCCGCCTGCCGCAACGTACATCTCCGGCATCCAAGAAAGGCTCTCCCCCGACCCAACAAATCGAGGTCTAATTCTTTTCCGCGAAGTGAACGAGTGAAATCGGACCCCCGAAACATCTGCATTTTTCACCAGCAAAACCGACGCTCCTATAAGTTGTCAAGAGGCAGTTTGCGGGAGCGCTCCCTTC
>CAUEQX010000133.1 GCA_959020035.1 uncultured Collinsella sp.
ATCGATATCTCTTAAGTGCGACTTTCCGCCCGCTTTTTTGACTGCCGTTCTCCAGCTTTAAGGAGTTTACAATGGATAACACAACTGTTCGCAATCTCTTCGCGAAGGACATCAACCGTTCCATTAATGGTGTTGTTGTCGCTGACGATGAGAAAGACGAGTCAATTAGGCAAGAGCTTAGCGAGTATGTGGTGACGCGCGAGCTGCAATGTCACTTCGCAACTTTATTTAAAGCCTACGGCGATTCTCTGTATAACCCTACCAACAAAATGGGCGTATGGGTCAGCGGTTTTTATGGGTCCGGTAAGTCACACTTTCTTAAAATCTTGAGCTATTTGCTTGGGAATCTCAATGTTGATGGGAAGCGCGCTATCTCTTTTTTTGATGGCAAGATTGCCGATCCGTTGGTGTTTGCTTCTATGGAGCACGCCTGTTCCGTTCCTACGCAAACCTTACTGTTCAATATCGACACCAAGGCGGGGTCGTGGAAGGGCGATAAGGCATCTGTTGCTGTTCTCTATGGATTCCAGCGCGTGTTTTATGAGGCGCGAGGGTTTTACGGCGTTAAGCCCAAGCTTGCTCAGCTTGAGGAGTACATCGATGAGATAGGTAAAACTCAAGAGTTTCGCGACGAATTTGAGCGTCTAACAGGAAATACATGGCTTGAAAATCGCAAGACCTATAGGTATAACAAGGCTTTTCGTAAGCTTCTTAAATCTGTTCTGGGCATGAGCGACGATGAAATTAGTGCATGGGTCTCTGCTCCTGATGACGAGCTTCTTCAGCCTGATGAATTTGCTCAAAAGGTTAAGGAGTACATTGACGCTCAGGCGGCTGCCAATGGTGGCGATTTTCGCTTGGTCTTCATGGTTGATGAGGTTGGCCAGTTTATTGCTAACGGCGGCAATTCGGATCGTCTGTTGAGTCTCCAGACGGTAGTCGAGGAACTTGGATCAGTTTGTGGTGGCCGTGTTTGGGTGATGGTTTCGAGTCAAGAAGACATCTACAATCTCGGTTTACCGGGCGGGCTGGATACGAGCATGTTCTCTAAGATCTTGGGTCGATTTGATACTCGCCTTTCGCTTTCCAGCTCCAGCGCTGACGAGGTCATTCAGCGCCGTATTTTGGAGAAGACCGCACCGGCGGCCGATGCGCTTGCCCAACTCTATAAGCAGGACTCCGCGGTCCTCAAAAACAACTTCACATTTGAAGGCTCGCGCGCCGATCTTGCGGGCTATGCCAACGCCAAGGAGTTTGTCGCCAGCTACCCGTTTGTAGGCTATCAGTTCAAGCTGCTGCCCGACGTCATGACCGAGGTGCGCAAGCACGGCGTCAAGGCCAAAAACATGTCCACGGGCGAGCGCTCCATGCTGAGCGCTTTCCAGGAGAGTGCTCAGGCTATCCAGCATGAGCAGACCGGCGCTCTCGTGCCCTTCTGGCGCTTCTTCGACACAATCTCTAAAGACCTGGAGCACGGCATCATTCAGGTCGTCGTCTGCGCGGAGCGCGCAGCTGAAAACGCAGAAGGTCTTGAGAGCTACGATGTTCGGGTGCTTAAGCTCCTGTACTTGATCCGCTACATCGGCTACGTTAAGGCCTCGGTCGAGAACATCTCCATCTTCATGATTGATAGCCTTGACGTGGACAAGCGCGCCCTTAAGGACCGCGTCAAGGAATCCCTCGCCCGCTTGGAGCGCGAGAACTACGTTGCGCGCCAGGGTGATACCTACAGCTTCCTTACCGATGAGGAGCAGGAAATTGCACAGGAGATCGCGCAGACCCCGATCGACAACGCAAAGGTGATCGAGTCTATCAAGAAGCGCCTGTTCGAGAGCATCTACACTGCGCGCAAGCTCACCCGCGAGGCCAACGACTTCCCCTTTGACCGCTACGTGGATGGCTCGATTCATGGATCCAGCATGGGCGGTATGGAACTTTCCGTGGTGACCATGGCCAGTGACTTGGGCTGCGCCGACGATGCCGAGTTAGCATTGAAATCTGTGGATAAAGCCATCGTGGCCTTGAGCGACGAGGTGGATTATTGGACCCCACTCGTCAACGCCGCCAAGATTTGCATGTACGCCCAGACGCGCAACCTGCAGGAGTTACCGCCGAGCACCCGCCAGATTGTCGAGGCCAAAATGCGTGAGAAGGACTCTAACGAGAAAGAGGCTGACACCCTTTTGACCGAGGCGGTGCTTCATGCACGATGCGCCGTCAACGGGCGCATGGTTGAGGTCCGTGCCACCAAGCCTGCGCAGGTCTTCGACCAGGTGCTCGCGCAGTTGTGCGACGTAATCTTTGGTAAGGCCGGCTATATCGGCGCGCCGGTCGAGGGCGATTCCGATATCCGCTCCACGCTGGCGGGCAATATTCAAGCTGGGCTTGATGGCATGGACGCTGGGAATGCGCGCGCCCTCAAGGATGTCGAGGATTACCTCAGAGTGCAGCATCAGCGTCACTTGGATACCGCTATGGGTGATATTCAGCGCAAGTACCAGCAAAAGCCCTATGGCTGGCGCGAGGTCAATATCGCAAATGTGGTGGCGCAGCTTGTGGTTGAGCAACGCGCGCAAGTGCTGTTTGGCGGTCAGACGATCCAAGCCAACGACAATCGAATGGTGGCGTTCTTGCGCAAGGATGCCGATAAGGTGCAGGTGCGTCTACGCGTGCGTATGAGTGACCGTTTGCTGCGCGATACGGGCGATCTTATGCGTGACCTGTTTGACCTTGATACCGTGCCCTCCGATGAGGATAAGCTCGTGGCCGAGCTTAAAGAGCGCCTTGAGAGCCTTCGTCAAGCCTGCCTCGATATGGCGCACGGCTTCTATACGGGCATCAAACCGCTCTATCCGTATCCTGGCGAGAGTGAGTGCGAGAAGATGCGCTCTGAGGTCGTCGACGTTCTTAAGGACCAGAGCGAGTCCGAGGCGTTCTTGACCACGTTTACCAAGCACGAGGACCGTTTGCTCGATGCCAAGGACGATTTTGACAAGGTGGTTGAGTTCTTCGAGTCCAACCAACGAACGGCATTTGACCACGCCAAGGATTTCTTGAGCCGCACCGAGGGTATCGAGTATGCCTCCGATGACATTCCCAGCGCGGTGGAGAACGTGGCAAAGGTGCGCGAGATCCTCAAAGATCCCAAGCCCTACGGCCGCATTAAAGACCTTCAACCGCTTATGGATCCCGTCGAGGACGACATTAAAAAGCTGCTGGGCATCCGCCGCAATGAGCTTTTGCATCGCATCGAGAGCGATCTGCAAGACTTGCAGGCACAAGCAGAGAGCCAAAAGGGCTTTGTCAAACAAGCCAAGGATGCCATAGCAGACGCCGGCACCAAATACGAGTCGTTCAAAAACCGTGCCCACAGCGCTCAAAGCCTCAATGAGCTGAGCGTTGCCGCGACTAACTGGGGCAATTGGCTCAGCGCAGCAACCAACGGGATGTACGACGCTGTGGATGCGGCCCGCATACGTATGGACAACGAGCGCCGCACCACCGAAGTCACGAGTACGGGTGAGGTGGTCAAGAAAATCTCCAACAAGGGCGTTGCGTCGTCAGCGCCCACGCCTGCGCCCGTGCCCCAGCGCAAGATCAAGACCGTGCGCCGAGCCGATCTGGTCAAGCCGAGTCGTCTCTTGTCCACAGAGGACGTGGAGCGCTATGTGGACGACTTGCGCTCCCGCCTTATGCAAGCACTCGCTGCAAACGACGAGATTCGTATCAACTAGCCCGCAGAGCCACTGGCGCCAAAGCGCGCACCGGTGGCTTATGGCGTTTAGAAAGGCTCATCAACCATGAACGATTCTGCTCTTAAGAGCTTCTGCACTTGGGCCCGCACGGAGCTCATCAAAGGCGTGGAGGCGCAGATGGTGCGCTACGGCATCACCGAACCTGCACCTGCGCCCACTGGATCCGAGACCGTCAACGGCCTGCCCCTAAGTCCGGCTGAGGTCGAGCAACGCGACGAACTGCTGCGCATGCAGGCAGGGGTGGGTCACGAGGCGCTGCGCGACCGTGCTGCCTACACCTGGTTCAACCGCATCGTGGCCATTCGCTTCATGGATGCACGCGGATGGCTTCCCAGCCGTATGCGCATGCTAAGTCGTGCGGACGGCAGCCATGGCAGCGAGGCCGTGGAGAACGCACTGGACGTGGAAATAACGACGGTCGATACCGATCGCATAGCCGAACTCAAGATGGCGGGCTTGGATGAACCGCTGTGGCGTTACCTGTTTGTGGCTCAGTGCGAGGAGCTTGCCGATTGCCTGCCAGGCGTCTTTGAACGCGTGGGCGGAGCCATGGAACTGCTGCTGCCCCAGGGCCTCATGATGTCCGATGGCGTGGTGGGCAAGCTCAACGCCGTCCTCGCTGACGAGGACTGGCGCGAGGGCGTGACCGTTCTGGGTTGGATGTATCAGTACTACAACGCTGACGTTAAAGACGAGTTCTTCAAGTCCAAGCGCAAGGCAGCGGCGGAGGACATCGCGCCCGCCACGCAGCTCTTCACCCCCGAGTGGATCGTGCGCTATATGGTCGAGAACTCGCTCGGCCGTCTGTGGATGCTCAACAATCCGGGGAGTTCGCTACGCGAGCGCATGGAGTATTACATCGAGCCCGATGCTGAGCACGAGGACTTCATCCGCATTTCGAGTCCCGAGGAGATAACCCTCTGCGACCCCGCATGCGGCTCGGGCCATATCTTGGTCTATGCGTTTGAGCTGCTCTTCCATATGTACGAGGAGCGCGGCTATCGTGAGCGCGAGATTCCCGAGCTCATTCTTACTAAAAACCTTGCAGGTATGGAAATCGATTCCCGCGCGGCACAGATCGCGGAGCTGGCGCTTGCCATGTGCGCCCGCGAGCACGACCGTCGCTTCTTTAGGCGTGGCGTTCGCGCCGACGTTACCGTGCTCTCGAGCATCCCGCTAGGGGAGGACGAGCTGCCGGGTAACAAGAAGCTCGCCGAGGAGCTGAGTCATTTGG
>CAUEQX010000134.1 GCA_959020035.1 uncultured Collinsella sp.
TGTTGACGCGCCCCCGCAGTGCCCGCTTCCCCCAAGGACAATTATCAGTGCAGGTCGTGAGAGTCTAAAAAGGCGGTGCGCTCAGGAGGTTCGCGTTTTTTCCCGCACTTCCGAAATTCGAGTGCACAGAAGGCTGCGACAAAACGATTTACGCAACATATGTCCAGCAAAAACGGGCGGTAGCCGGTACGGCTACCGCCCGTTTGTCTCATATCTAGCCCAAAGCAGGCCAGTTACTTCTTAATGCCGCGTCCCAGGCGCTCAGCGACCGACGCCACGGCACTCTCGTCGACCGAGCCGCAGCTCACGCAGCCATCGTGGGCACGCATCTGGCCGGTGACCTCGTCCATCGCGAGCGGCGCCACCTTCTCGAGCTTAAAACCCTTGCCGGCGCGCATGTTTTCCTTGGCCACGCTGATCATGAGCTTAATGCGGTTGAGCTGATTGACCTCGGACGCGCCGGGGTCGTAGTCCACCGCGACGATGTTGCTCTCGGGATGCTGGCGGCGCAGCTCCTTGATCACGGCCTTACCCACTACGTGGTTGGGCAGGCACGCGAAGGGCTGCGTGCAGATGATGTTGGGCGCACCGTGGTCGATCAGGTCGAGCATCTCGGCCGTGAGCAGCCAGCCTTCGCCCATGTTGTTGCACACCGAAAGCACCGTACGAGCCTTGTCCGCCATGGTGCCAATGCGCTCGGGCGCCTCGAAGCGGCGGGACTTTTCGAGCATCTCCTCCACCGGCGTGCGCATCCAGTCCACCAGCTTAATGAGCGCCTGCATGCTAGCGCGCGCCGTGGCAGAGCTTCCCAGCTCGTCTTTTTGAAGCTCGGCGTTGCTCATGGAGTACAGGAAGAAGTCGAGCAGGCCCGGCACCACAGCCTCGCAGCCCTCACGCTCAATGACATCGACCACGTGGTTGTTGGCCGTGGGATGGAACTTGACCAGAATCTCGCCGACCACGCCCACGCGCGGCTTGGCGCCCTCGCCCACAAGCGGCATGGTGTCGAACGCGCGGATGGCCTCGCGGCACAGCTTGGTGTAGTTGTGGCGGTTAAACTTGGGCGCCAGCTTGCGGGCGCGCGCCATGTACTCCTCGTAGAGCGCATTGGCGGCACCGGGCGTGGCCTCGTATGGGCGGCAGCGATAGAGCATCTGCATCATCACGTCGCCAAAGAGTACCGCGTAGACTGCCTGCTTAAGCAGCGCCGGCGTAATCTTAAAGCCGGGGTTGTCCTCGCCGAGCGCCACTGCCGAAAGCGAGATCACCGGAATCTCGGGGTGGCCGCTCTCGCGCAGGGCCTTGCGGATGAGTGCGATGTAGTTGGTGGCACGGCAGCCGCCGCCGGTCTGGCTGATAACCACGGCCGTCTTGGACAGGTCGTACCGACCGCTCTCGATGGCCTCCATAATCTGGCCCGTCACCAGGATCGACGGATAGCAAATGTCATTGTTCACGTAGCGCAGGCCGGCCTCGACGGCATCGTGATCGGTTGAGGGCAGCAGCTCCAAGTTGTAGCCGGCACCGCGGAACACTTCTTTGACCAGGTCGAAGTGGATCGGCGCCATCTGCGGGCACAGAATGGTGTAGCCCTCGTCGCGCATCTGCTCGGTAAAGGGCACCTTGGGCCACGCGGTCGATGCGCTCTCACGCTGCGCCTCAAACGTGTACTTGCGGCTCGCGAACGCGGGAGCATCCGTGGAGGGTGTCACCGGCGCGGCGTCGCCCTGCTCGTAGGCCTCGCCCGCGGCCGTGGCCTCGGCCAAGCGCTCGGCCTCCTGGTCCTTGAGTGCCGCCATGAGCGAGCGGATGCGGATGCGCGCGGCGCCCAGGTTGGATACCTCGTCGATCTTGAGCACGGTGTAGATCTTGCCGCTGGCTTCCAGAATCTCCTGCACCTGGTCGGTGGTCAGGGCGTCCAAGCCGCAGCCGAAAGAGTTGAGCTGGATCAGGTCCAGGTCGTTGCGCATCGTCACAAAACGGGCAACGGCGTACAGGCGGCTGTGGTACATCCACTGGTCGACGACGCGGATGGGACGCTCGGGCTTTACCAGGTGCGCGAGCGAATCCTCGGTAAAGACCGCAAAGCCAAAGCTCGAGATAAGCTCGGGCAGGGCGTGGTTGATCTCGGGGTCGTTATGGTAGGGACGACCGGCGAGCACGATGCCGTGACCGCCGTGGTCCTCGACCCACTTAAGAGCCTCCTCGCCCATGGTCTGGATGTCCTCGTGGAAGCGCGCATCGGCCTCAAAAGCAGCGTTGACGGCGGCATCGACCTCGGAGCGCGTGATCTTGGGACCACGCACGCGACCGCGACCGGCTTGCGCATCGGCCACACGGTCGACGGCGAGCACCTGGTACAGACGGCGCTTGAGCTCGGTCTTGTCGTGATAGGGCACAAACGGATACAGGAACTCGATGTTCTGCTCGCGAATCTCGTCGATGTTGAGCGCCAGCGCCGTGGGGTAGCTCATGACGATGGGGCAGTTATAGCAGTTGCCAGCCGTCGGGTCCTCCTTGCGCTCCCAGCGCACGCACGGCATCCAAATGAAATCGACATCGCGGTCGATAAGGTTCATCACATGGCCGTGGCTCATCTTTGCCGGGTAGCACACGCTCTCGGACGGCATGGACTCGATGCCCGCCTGGTAGGTCTTTTTGCTCGACTGGTCGGACAGCTGCACGCTAAAGCCCAGGCGCGTAAAGAACGCATGCCAGAAGGGGTAGTTCTCGTACATGTTGAGCGCGCGCGGGATGCCGACGGTACCACGCGGGGCCTCATCGGGGCTCAGCACCTCGCGGTTAAAGAGCAGCTCGTTTTTCTTTTTGAAGAGGTTGGGGGCCTCGGTCTTCTGCTTTTTGTGGCCGGCGCCCTTCTCGCAGCGGTTGCCGGTAATGAAGCGCCTACCGCCGCCAAAATCGTTGACGGTGAGCTGGCAGTTGTTGGAGCAACGGCCGCAGCGGACGTGTTTTTGCGTCACGGTGAGGTGCGCGATGTCCTCGGCCGAAAGGATGGTCGAAGTGCCGTCGGCGCCGGCGCGATCGCGGGCGAGCAGGGCCGCACCATAGGCGCCCATGCAGCCGGCGATGTCGGGACGCACGGCGTGAACGCCGGTGAGCTGCTCGAACGCGCGCAGCGTGGCATCGGACATAAAGGTGCCGCCTTGGACGATCACCTGGCTGCCGATCTCCTTGGGGTCGCGCAGCTTGATGACCTTGAACAGGGCGTTCTTGATGACGGAATAGGACAGGCCGGCCGCAATGTCGCCCACCGTGGCGCCTTCCTTTTGCGCCTGCTTGACGCGCGAGTTCATAAAGACCGTGCAGCGGCTGCCCAAGTCGACCGGGGCCTTGGCATGGATGGCGGCATCGGCGAACGCGCGCACGTCCATGTTCATAGACACGGCGAAGCTCTCGATAAAGCTACCGCAGCCCGACGAGCAGGCCTCGTTGAGCATGATGTGCTCGATAACGCCGTCCTTGACGCGCAGGCACTTCATGTCCTGGCCACCGATGTCCAGGATAAACTCAACGCCGGGCAGGAATGCCTTGGCGCCGCGCAGGTGCGCAACGGTCTCAATCTCGCCGGAGTCGGCCTTGAGGGCCTCGATGAGCAGCGCCTCGCCGTAGCCCGTGGTGGTCACGTGGCCGATGGTGCAGCCGGCAGGGATATGGTTGTAAAAATCGGCCATGATGACCTTGGCCGTGCCCAGGATGTCGCCATTGTTGTTGCCGTACCAGGTGTGCAACAGCTGGCCGTCCTCGCCCACGAGCGCGGCCTTCATGGTGGTAGAACCGGCGTCGATACCGATGAACACGCGGCCGGTGTAGCCGTCGAGCTTGCCCTTGGGGACGACCTCCTGGTCGTGGCGGGTTTTGAACTCGGCGAAGTCCTCGTCGGTGGCAAAGAGCGGATCCAGGCGCTCGACCTCGGCACCCTGTGTGTCACCCAGGGCATCGATAGCCTCGATGAGCTGCGGGAACGTGCTGAGCTTGTTGGACTCATGCGCCATGGCGGCGCCGCTCGCCACAAACAGGTGAGCGTTTTGGGGCACAATGCGGTGCTCCTCGTCCAGGTTGAGCGTGAGGTAGAAGCGGTGGCGCAGCTCGGAGAGATACTGCAGCGGGCCGCCCAAGAAGGCGACGTTACCGCGGATGGGACGGCCGCACGCCAGACCCGAGATGGTCTGGGTCACGACGGCCTGGAAGATGGAAGCGGCGACGTCCTCGGGACGGGCGCCTTCGTTGAGCAGCGGCTGCACGTCGGTCTTGGCAAAAACGCCGCAGCGGCTGGCGATGGGATAGATGGTGGTGGCGTTGGCCGCGAGTTCGTTGAGGCCGCTGGCGTCGGTGTGCAGCAGAGTGGCCATCTGGTCGATGAAGGCGCCCGTGCCGCCGGCGCAGGTGCCGTTCATGCGCTGCTCGATGCCGTTGTCGAAGTAGATGATCTTGGCGTCCTCGCCGCCCAGCTCGATGGCAACATCGGTGGCCGGGATGAGAGTCTCGACGGCGCGCTTGCTGGCAATGACCTCCTGGACAAACTCCAGGTCGAGCCACTGGGACAGCAGCAGGCCGCCCGAGCCGGTAATGGCGCAGGTCATCTGGGCCGTCGGCAGCACGGTCGCAGCGCCCTCGAACAGGTCGCGGGCGCAGGCACGGACGTCGGTGTGGTGGCGCTGGTACTTGGCGTAGACGATCTGGTTATCGTCGTTGAGCACGGCGAGCTTGACGGTGGTGGAGCCCACGTCGATGCCCAGGTGCAGGTTGCCACGGGCGGCCTCGGGGTTGAAGATCGCGCCTTCGGGGGCCTGGGCGGCGGTCACGGACTCGACAATGCCGGACGTGACTGCATCGGCGGCAAGTGTCTCCCCCGCCGCATTCTTGGCTTCGGCAACTGCCTCGGCGACCTTCTCGGCAGCGGCGGTCGCGGCCTTCTGCGCAACGTCCACC
>CAUEQX010000135.1 GCA_959020035.1 uncultured Collinsella sp.
ACACATAGCGGCGCTTTTCGGCCTGTGCCTTCACAAACTCGCGGACTTCGCGTGAAAGCTCGGGGTAGAACGGGGCGAGCATGGGATCGTCGTCGGCGGCGATCAGGATGGTATAGAGTGCCGGCGCGGTGTTGACGCCGTTGATCACCAGAGTCTGATCCTCCATGTCGCGAGCGGCCTGCTTGGCAAGCTTCTTAAAGGAGAACGGGGCACGGGTGGCACCGAAGATGCCGGCCACGTGGTCCTCGAAGATGTTCAGGAAGTTCACGAAAGATCACTCTCCGTATAGGTTCTTTGGTATCCGAGCAAATATAGGCATATCCCAACGATTATAGAGGATAGGGTTCCCGCAACCGCCGCCTTGACGACGACCGCGGCCGCAAGGCTGGCAATTTCCATATGGTGTGCAAGACAGAGCGACGCCGCGGTGCCTATTCCGCAGCCGGCGATGGCAGCGATTGCAGCCAGGTTCGAGCCCTGCTCGGCACGCCTGGCATGGGCGTTGAGCAGCAGAGATGTCAGTGCAGCTGTCGCCGCGACAAGCACAACGGCAGCCCAGAAGAGCATGTCTCCCAGCGCCGCGGCAACATTGCCGAGCCCCAGCACGCCTCCGGCGGAAAGCGCAACCGTAGCCAGGCGGCCAAAAAGTGCGCCCATCCCCGTGGCGGCCGCGGCGCTTGCCGGGTCGAGCCAAAAGGCAGCGATGCCGGCGGCGACCCCGGCGGCAAGGAGGGCGTCGCCCGTTAGACAGCCAAGTGCCACCGCGCAGGTGAGCGCGGCGCTCGCGGCGGCCTCGGTGCGGCCCCAGGCGATCCACCAACCGGACATGGTGGCGGCAAAGAGCACCGCGACGGGTAGCATCGACAGGATGCCCTGCGTCTGCATGGTGGCGTTGGCCATAAGTACCAAAAAGCCCACGGCCGAGATGGCCGAGCCAATTTGCGGGGCCAGGCCGGCGGCCGCCCCAATTGCGATGGCCGCGGCAATAAGTCCGGGAAGCGCCGCGACGCCAGCCGTCTGCATGATCAAAAAGCTAAAGGCACCGCACGTTAGCGCCGAGATGGCGCGCATGGTGTAATCGCGCGCGTGGCTCCAGCGCGTGCCGGCCCAGCCGAGTGCGGGGTCGACCTCGATGGTGTCGTCCTCATAGGGTAACGATTCGATATCGTCTGCCGCGCGCTCGTCATCCGACAGCTCGCCCACCATCTGCTCCAGGCTGCGACGGCCCTCGCGCACGCTGCCCAAGCCGGCGAGCAGCTGGTCGCAAAATGCCTCGATGCTGTTGGGGCGGTCTTGCGGCATGGGGGAGAGGGCGCTCATGAGCGCAGCCTCGGCTCCCGGGGGAAAGTGCGGGATGAGCTCGCTGGGGTAGGTGGCACCGCCGATGATACGGCCGAGCGAGTCGCCGGGCGTGGCGGCCATAAAGGGGGCGCTGCCGCACAGGCCCTCGTAGATCACGCAGGCGAGGGCAAAGACATCGGCGCGCTCGTCGACTGTGCCGGTCTCGATATCGAGCTGCTCGGGTGGCATGTAGCCGATGGTGCCGCCGCGCGAGCCGCCAAAGCCGCCGGCAGACGACAGTCGCGCCATGCCAAAGTCGGTGAGCTTTACGTTGCCCGAGTGGTCGATGAGCACGTTGGCGGGCTTAATATCCAGGTGGAGCACGCCGTTGCTATGGGCGAAGGTGAGCGCCTGGCCCAGCGCGTCGGCAATTGCCGCGGCCTCGTCAAAGGTGAGCGAATGGCCGTCCACGCGATGCAAAAAGTCGGCGAGCGACATGCCGTCGACATATTCCATGACGAGGTAGGCATAGGCGGTATCGTGCGTAAAGTCGATAACCTGCACGATATTGGGATGTTGAAGCATGGCGGCGGTGTGTGCCTCGCGCAGGACATCCATGATGTCGCTGGCGGGCATGCCGGCGCCGTTGATAAGGGGGATGCGCTTAATGGCGACGCGGCGGCGCAGGTGCGTGTCGCGGCAGATCTCGATGGAGCCAAAACCGCCGGTCGCAAGTGTCTCGAGCGGCTGGTACCGCTTGAGCAGCTCGCGAGAGCTGGTGCCCTCCAAAGGAACGTCCGGCGAGAACCGGGCGGTATGTTGCGGGAAAAGCGGCATTGCCAACCCTCGTGCGTTTAAAGTTCGTTTGCGAGCGGCGGGCGCGGGGCCGAGCCATTCGCGGTGGCATAGATGCTGCTAGTGTAGCACGCTCGGGCGGATGGCGAGGATAACGGGATGCGAGGCTGCCTGTCTGTCTTGGCCTTAGCGCTTCTTCTTGTTCTTCTTCTGCTTGCGCTGCTTGCCCTTGGTCTCCTGGGGCTTGTCGCCCTGCTTGGCCTCGGCGGCGGCCTTTTCAGCCTTCATCTTCTTGCGTTTGGTCTCGATGCGGAGTTTTTTGTTGATGCGCGCCTTAAGGAAGGTGCCAAACTGCTCGGCATCGCCGCGGACAAAGGTGTCCTTAGGGATCGTCACGCCCTGGTCGGCGAACATGGCCACAAAGATGCGCTCGCCGTCGAGCACGTGGTCGAGCTTCTCAAACGGGAAAAACTGCGACTTGCCGCTCTTGCCCCAAACCATCAGGCCGTCCTCGTTGGCGGCGACGCGGCGATAGCGGCCACCCATGGACTCGTCGGCCTCGACGGAATCGATAAAGTCGCGGGCGAGGGTGTGGTGCAGGTTTTTGCTCCACCAGGCCAAAAAGGCGCCGAACACGATCAACACGACGCCAAACTTGATCCAGTTGCCGCCGGCCACCAGCATGCCGATGCCGATGAGCGCGGCAATTGCCGCGGCGACATACAGCGAGCCGCGACGCCTGGGCGAGGCGACCAGGCGGGCGAAGTCGGTGACCAGGTCGTTTTCGTACTGGTACTCGTTGAGGTACAGGATGCCGTCATCGGCTGCGGCCTGCTCCTCGAGCGCGACCTCGACCTGGTCGGCTGCTTCGGAGGGAACGAGGTTGCTCTCTGCGTCTGCCATGCTCTTTGGACTCCTATCGCGGCGGGCTCGCCGTACGGGTTATTATGAATGCAGTATGCCGTGCGACCGCATGGCCGTCGCGGCAACAAGACTCAGTATACCCGGGGGAGCACCCATGGAATCGTTGTACCGAAAGTATCGCCCGCTCACCTTCGACTCCGTGGTGGGCCAGCAGCATATCGTCTCGACGCTCGAGCACGCCATCACCGAGGGACGCCTGTCCCACGCGTACCTGTTCTGCGGACCGCGCGGCACGGGCAAGACCACCATGGCGCGCATTCTGGCCAAGGCGCTGCTGTGCCGTAATGCCGAGGCAGCGCGCGCCGAGGGTGCAAGCGGCTGCATGCCCGACGGTACTTGCGAGGAGTGCGAGCTCATTGCCGAGGGCAACCACCCGGATGTCTACGAGCTCGATGCCGCAAGCCGCACGGGCGTGGACAATGTGCGCGAGGAGATCATCAACTCCGTCAACTTTGCCCCGGTGCGCGGCAAGTACAAGATCTATATCATCGACGAGGTCCACATGCTCACGACGGCGGCGTTCAACGCGCTGCTCAAGACGCTTGAAGAGCCGCCGGCACACGTGATCTTTGTGCTGTGCACCACCGACCCGCAAAAGATTCTGGAGACCATCCTCTCACGCTGCCAGCGTTTCGATTTCCATCGCATCGGCAACGAGGATATCGAGCATCGCCTGGCATACGTGTGCGAGCAGGAGGGCTTCGATTACGACGACGAGGCGCTGGCTATCGTGGCGCGCCATGCAAAGGGCGGCATGCGCGACGCGTTGTCCACGCTGGAGCAGCTGAGCGTCTTTGGCAACGGTTCTGTGCATGCGGACGACGCCCGCTCGCTTTTAGGCGAGGTTTCGGACCAGATTCTGGGCGAGTTTTCACGCGCCATTGCCGATCGCGATGTTGCCGAGCTGTATGGGCTTATTCGCGCGCAGGTCGAGGAAGGTAACGATCTGCTGGAGCTGACGCGCGACCTGGTGGCGCACGCGCGCGACGTGTATGTTGCCTGCGTTACCGGTGCCCGTGCCGAGTTGTTTGAGGGCGGCTCCGAGCAGGCCGAGGCGCTTGCTGCCGAGGCCGCTGCCTTTGGCGAGCATCCTGCCGACCGCCTGGCTCGTGTGCTGACAGTGCTCGACGATGCCGCACTGGAGATGAGGGGCGCGAGCGACGTGCGCCTGGTGCTCGAGATTGCCTGCACGCGTCTGGCGCGTCCCGAGGCTGATTTAACGATTGAGGCATTGGCCGAGCGCGTGGCACGCCTGGAGGCCATGGTTGCCAACGCCGCCGTGCCGGCGAGCGTGGCTGCTGCTCAGGCCGCCGCGCCTGCAGCATCCGTACCCGCTGCTGCCCAACAGCCGACGCTCATTTCGGGCGCCCGCGCTGCCGCCCCGGCGGCATCCGCTGCCCCCGCTGCTACGTCCGCGCGCCAGGGCGGTATGCCTTGGGACCGTGGTGCTGCTGTTCCGGCTGCCCAGCCTTCGCCCCGTTCTGCGTCCGTGTCAGCTTCCAAGCCTGCAGCGCCTGCACCTCAGCCTGCGCCTGCACCTCAGCCTGCGCCGGCTCCGACGCCTCATCCCGTTGCGGCCCCCGCGCCTGCCATAGCTCCGGCACGTAAGCCCCAGTCCAGGAATGCCGCCCAGGGTGCCGTCGCCGGTGCTGCCGAGACGCCCGCGGTCGAGGATGCCGGAGAGCTGCAGCGCAAATGGGCCGAGGTTGTCGAGCGTGTCAAGGCACGTCAGGCTTCCTACGCAGGGCTTTTGCTCAACGCCCGCGCCACGGCCGACGACGGCTCCAAGCTCACGGTCTCGTTCCCCGCGGGTTCGACTTTTGCCATTAAGATGCTCGGTCGCGCCGATACGCAGTCGGTGGTCCTGCCGACGGTCTGCGCGGTCTTCGGTCGTCGTACCG
>CAUEQX010000136.1 GCA_959020035.1 uncultured Collinsella sp.
GTGAACGACGTACCAACGCTTAGACATGGTTTAGCCCCTCAATCCAGAGAACAGAGCAAGAGCCTCGCCAAAGCCAGCATCGAGCAGAGCGATGACGACGCCGACGACGATCAGAGAAGCGCAAACGACAACCGAGTAGTTCACGAGATACTTCTTATCGGGCCACGTGACACGCTTCATCTCGGACTTGACCGAAGCGAAATACTTCTTGGTGCGGGCGAAGAAACCAGGCTTCTCGTTCTTCTTGGACTTCGCAGCCTTCTCGTTCTTCTTGGCAACGGCCTTCTTGGCCTCAACCTTGGAGTTGGCGGCAGCTTTGTTGGCAGGTGCCGGCTGCTGAGCCTTCTTCTTGTTCTTCTTGTTGGCCATTTGGGTTACCTCCGCGCAATGCGCTTATACATGAGTAAACCGTAAGCCCCCAAGTGGGAGCTTACGGAATAATGACTGGCACGCCAGGAAGGACTCGAACCCTCAACACTCGGTTTTGGAGACCGATGCTCTACCAATTGAACTACTGGCGTATGTGACTAGAGACTAGCGAGTCTCTTTGTGCAGCGTGTGGTGACGGCACCAGGGGCAATACTTCTTGATCTCCATACGATCAGGCATGGTCGACTTGTTCTTGGTGGTCGTATAGTTGCGGCGCTTGCACTCAGTGCACGCAAGAGTAACTAGAGTACGCATGTATCCTGAACCTTTCATTTCCGCCCCGTACGGGCACGAGTTGTTACTTTATCAGCTCCACGTAAGTGCTGTCAATGAAAACCTCGAGTCAATTGGTTCTCGGTGGATCCATTCATATTTGGAACACATCAATGAAGCCATCGAGAGCTAATCGACGGTGCATCCAGGACCATTATCGACCCTCTCGACACCAGCAACGGCTCAATATCCATTGCAGAAAAGAACCCGGCACCCATATAAGTGCCGGGTTCTCTAAGTCAGCTATATCAAAGAGCTAATTTACTCAATGATCGTGGAGACGATGCCCGAACCGACGGTGTGGCCACCCTCGCGGATAGCGAAGCGCAGGCCCTCCTCCATGGCGATCGGGTGGATGAGGTCGCCCTCGATGGTGATGTGGTCACCAGGCATAGCCATCTCGGTGCCCTCGGGGAGCTTGACCGTACCGGTAACGTCGGTGGTACGGAAGTAGAACTGAGGACGATAACCATCGAAGAACGGGGTGTGACGGCCGCCCTCCTCCTTGGTCAGAACGTAGATCTCACCGGTGAACTTGGTGTGCGGGGTAACCGAACCGGGCTTGCAGAGAACCTGGCCGCGCTCGATGTCCTCGCGCTTGATGCCGCGGAGCAGCAGACCGACGTTGTCGCCAGCCTCGCAGAAGTCCATGGACTTACGGAACATCTCGATACCGGTAACGACGGTGTTCTGGGTATCCTTGATGCCGACGATCTCGACGGGCTCGTTGAGCTTGAGCTCACCGCGCTCGACACGGCCGGTAGCAACGGTACCACGGCCAGAGATGGTCATAACGTCCTCAACGGCCATCAGGAAGGGGAGGTCGTTGTTACGAGCAGGCGTCGGGATGTACTCGTCGACGGCCTTCATGAGCTCGCGGATAGCGTCCATCCACTTGGCGTCGCCCTCGAGAGCGCCCAGAGCGGAACCACGGATGACGGGGATGTCGTCGCCGGGGAAATCGTACTCGGAGAGGAGCTCACGGGTCTCCATCTCGACGAGGTCGATGAGCTCGTCATCGTCGACCATGTCGCACTTGTTCAAGAAGACGACGATGTAGGGAACGCCGACCTGACGGGCGAGCAGGATGTGCTCGCGAGTCTGAGCCATGGGGCCGTCGGAAGCGGCGATGACCAGGATAGCGCCGTCCATCTGAGCAGCACCGGTGATCATGTTCTTGACGTAGTCAGCGTGGCCCGGGCAGTCAACGTGAGCGTAGTGACGGGCAGCGGTCTCGTACTCAACGTGGGAGACGGAAATCGTAATGCCGCGCTCGCGCTCCTCGGGAGCCTTGTCGATGTTCTCGAACGCAGTGAAGTCAGCCTTGCAGCCCTCGGTCTCGGAGAGAACCTTGGTGATGGCAGCGGTCAGCGTGGTCTTGCCGTGGTCGACGTGACCAATGGTGCCGATGTTAACATGCGGCTTAGTGCGCTCAAACTTCTCTTTGGCCATAAAGCCCTCCTCTTAACAGGTCGTCCCCGGACGGGACTTTGCCTTTATACCATAGTGGCCTCTCAACATACTATTGAGAAGCCACCGTGTTACCTATGGTAGCGGTGACTGGATTCGAACCAGTGACGCCACGGGTATGAACCGTGTGCTCTAACCAACTGAGCTACACCGCCGGATGGAGCCTGCAACCAGACTTGAACTGGTGACCTCTTCGTTACCAACGAAGTGCTCTACCGACTGAGCTATACAGGCACTTGACGGGTGGGAGCTATAGGATTCGAACCTATGTAGGCAGAGCCAACGGGTTTACAGCCCGTCCCCATTAACCACTCGGGCAAACTCCCAATCGTTCAAGTATCCGCAGGTCCTTTGGTCTTTTGGACCGCCGCCCCCGCGAACGAAGAAGATAATACGATGCCACCTTGGGGGCTGTCAACGAAAACCTCTAGATACACGGTGCCGGGCGTATCTATATAGCCGTGACCTGCGGTTTTATTGAGTTTGGATATGAAGGACAGTGGTTTTGGATACTGAGGTGACGTTTCCCAAGGTAACACTTTGCTGTAGTGGAGTACACCTTCAGTATCGAACTTCGATACCAGCTTATTTGCACCTATATATAGGTCGAGATCGGGGCTTCCACGCCACGATCGAGCGTGGATTATCTCCCACTTTTAGCGCGGCTCTAAGGCCAAAGTGGCAGATTATCCACGTTCATTCTCCAGGCGAGAGAACTGTAAAGCCGCAACTACTCGGGCCAGGCCAAAGTAGACCCATAGAGCGGCTCCCCCTTGGTGCAGGGGTAGCGACTCAAGTAACACGACGATAGCAAGTCGAAAAAATAAGTCATGGCGTATTTCGAATAAACGCCGAGTCGGTCAATTCCGTTTCCCGCATTACCAAGACGATATACACGGTCAAAAGACCTCGATTTGTCATCGTTGCTAAACGCAGTAATTAGAATCTTCCTGCCCGAACGGCAATCAAGATACTCACGCGCCTGTGACGCAAATAGCCCGGAGACCGATACGAGAATTATCAATGACTGCGAAGCGTCTCCCATGTTTTTCAATTCCGCGACGTTAGCCCCAGCAACTATGCGAACTATCTTGCCCGCATAAAACATTTCCTGCTGAAATCGTACGAGATTGGCGCTCACATTATTGGTGCACCAGATTTCAACGTTTTTATGGCCATCAATTTCGTCGACAAGATGCTTAATAGCGATATCGGACACGCCGCTTTCAACCTCAGCGAACATCTCGATCATGCGAACGTCGAGCTCTGCCCTGTACTCCTCGTAGCCAAATTCCTCCTCTCGATGGCTTAAGTCGCTTGGAAAGACTGACTGAGTAAATGATTCTTTCAAATCGCTAAGAGACTGGTAGCCCAATCGATTGCAGAAACGACGAACAGCGGAACGAGTCACGAATGCATCGCGGGTTATTGCGGCAACATTGATTTCGCTCGAACGCCTAATGTGAGCGATGAGATATCGAGCGATGGCGGCATCGTTTGACCCAAACTCGCTGTTGATGATGGAGCTAATGCGATTGAGCACATCGAAGTCATTGATATTCACGTGATCCCTCTTTCCGCTCTCCTCGAAATCATGGTTCATTTATTGAATCAAACAGCTTTGGTCGTTCTCCTATGATTCAAATCAGTTGACGTCATCTTAATCATAATTCCGCCACACGTATCCACCGTGTTTTGAGTGATGGAAAGGGGATTCATGGGCAACGTGAACAACATGCCGTTTCTCTGGGGTTCCGCCACGGCGTCTTATCAGTGCGAGGGTGCCTGGAACGAAGACGGCAAAGGCCTTGGTGAGTGGGATTTCTTTAGCCACACAAGCAATAAGAACATCAACCATGTTGACGGTGATGTATCTTGCGACTTCTACCATCGCTATGAAGAAGATATCCGCATGATGAAAGAAGGCGGACAAAACACCTATCGCTTCTCTCTTTCATGGAGTCGAATCATCCCCACGGGTATCGGCGAAGTGAATGAAGAGGGTATCGATTTTTATAATCGGGTCATTGATTGCTGCCTCGAAAATGGCATAGAGCCCAACGTTACGCTGTTCCATTACGATCTGCCATTCACGCTTGCTTGCAAAGGCGGATGGCTGAACAACGACATGGCAGAGTGGTTCTGCAAATACGCCAAGATTTGCTTTGAGCGCTTTGGAGACCGCGTCAAAATCTGGGCTACCGTTAACGAGCCGCATTTCTACAGCTACTGCGTAAACATGTTGGGCAACTATCCCCCCAATCGATCGCTCGATGTTCAGTCGTACATGCAGTTTCAGTACAACCTGATGCGCGCAAGCGCACTCGCAGTCCGAGCATATCGTCAAATGGGCTACGACGGCATCATCGGCGCCGTCCACGATGGCGGCGTTGTCGAACTCGACCCGGCAACCGAGCACCCTGATGACGTATTTCGATACGCAGACTTTTTCGCCAATCGCATGATTCTGGCACCAGCGCTTCAGGGTCAACTGCCGCCAGAAATGGACGAAATCCTTGAAAAACTTGGCGTCTCGCTCTATCGATCCCCAAATGACGTAAAAGAATTCAGAGACGGTAAAGTCGATTTTATTGGACTCAACGTGTATTGCCGAGAGTATGTAACCGACTGGCACGGTGGAGAGCTTGCCGTTTCGGCGAACAATAAGGGTGAGTCCTAGGCCCTTTCGACACCACCTATATTGCGAATCAGCACCGCCGCCC
>CAUEQX010000137.1 GCA_959020035.1 uncultured Collinsella sp.
ACTTCTCCTACAACGACAAGAAGGGCGTCGCGTGCGGTATTCACGCCGCGCCCTGGGAGAAGTTCACCCCCGCGGCGCGCGGCAGCGTCTTCGGCGCCTGGGTCGACCTTCGCGAGGGCAGCGAGACCTTCGGCAAGGTGTTCACCTGCACGCTCGACCCGAGCAAGGCCATCTACGTCCCGCGCGGCGTGGGCAACTCCTTCCAGGCCCTGGAGGACGGCACCGCCTACACCTACCTGGTGGACGCCCACTGGTCGCTCGAGCTCAAGAGGACCTACACCTTCGTGAACCTCGCCGACCCCGAGCTCGCCATCGAGTGGCCCATCCCGCTGGACCAGGCCACCGTATCCGAGGCCGACCTCAACCACCCGATGCTGAAGGACGTCGTCCCCATGGCGCCCAAGAGGACGCTCGTCACCGGCTGCAACGGCCAGCTGGGCCGCGCGGTCCGCGCGCTGGCCGAGGAGCGCGGCGTCGCCAAGGACTTCGACTTCTGCGACATCGACACCTTCGACATGTCCGACCCGGACGCCTACGCACAGTACGACTGGTCGCTCTACGGCACCGTGATCAACTGCGGCGCTTACACGGCGGTGGACCGGGCCGAGACCCCCGAGGGCCGCGTGGCCGCCTGGAAAGCCAACGCGACCGGGCCGGCGCTCCTCGCACGCACCTGCGCCGGGCACGGGATCACCCTGGTCCACGTGTCCTCCGACTACGTCTTCGACGGCACCGCGGAGGTCCATACCGAGGACGAGCCCCTCTCCCCGCTGTCCGTCTACGGCCAGACCAAGGCCGCCGGCGACATCGCCGTGGCGGGGTGCCCGCGCCACTACATCATGCGCTCCAGCTGGGTCATCGGCGAGGGCCGCAACTTCGTCAAGACGATGAAGGGCCTCTCCGACCGCGTAGCCGACCCCGAGGACGGGCTCGAGCGGGTCACCGTCGTGGACGACCAGCTGGGCCGACTGACCTTCACGCGCGACATGGCCGGTGCCATCTTCCATGTGCTGGGGACGCACGCCCCCTACGGCACCTACGACTGCACCGGCTCCGGTGCGGTGAAGAGCTGGGCGGACATCGCCCGCGCCGTCTTCGAGGCCGCCAACGGCAACGGCGAGAAGGTCGTGCCGGTCAGCACCGCCGACTACTACGCCGGCGCCGCCGGCCCCGTCGCCCCGCGCCCGGTGCATTCCGCGCTCGACCTGTCCAAACTCGAGTCGGTGGGCTTCCACATGCCCGACTGGGGGGGAGAGCTGGGGGAGTACCTCAAGACGCTCTAGTCTCTATTAACTTTTCGAGAGTAAAAGCCGCCGTTCGTTAACGGCGGCTTTTCTTGTGTCTGGCGAATAGCCCCGCTGTAACAAGGGTAACGGCGCTCGCCAAACTCACCGCAAGCCCCGCAAATGCGCCTGGGGTCCTATAGCTCATTACGATCTTATTCGTGCCTTTCTGCACGCTCAAGCATGACAAGCCCTTATCGGCGGCGGGCGCCAGCTCTGCGGCGGTGCCGTTTACCGTTACGTTCCAGCCCTCATCATACGGAACGCTCAGCAGCAGGTTACCGTCATCCTTGGCGGTATACTCGCCTTCGATCCTTCCGTCCTCAAAAACCGTCGGAATAAACTCGCTCGTCTTAAGCTCGTTAATGATCTGCCTGAAAACGTCCAGATTGAGGGCGTAAAAGACCGGCTCATTGTTTTGGGGCATGTCTGTATAGCCCTCTGCGACTCCGATTGACACCGTATGCTGGCTCGGGGCGTCCGATGCATCCGCAATCTGGCGGATATTGTTGTCGAATCTCCAGGCCTCGTTTTCGATCGTTCGCTGGTCGATGGTAAGGGCGACGGGCCAATAACTGCCGGCGATCGCATCTTTGTTGATGTAGAGATATCCGATGGAACCCGACGGCACGGCGACGTTCCACTGCTTTAAGTTCTCGTCATTTTCCGTGTTCGTGGCCTTGATTTTGGTATAAAGCTTTACCTCGCGGCCTAGGATTTTGCTGTAGAGGTCGTTCTGCTTTTCGAATGGGTTCCCGATCTTCAGCGTGCTGTTTTGGATATCGCTTGAGGCTGCGACGCCAATGCTGAGCGCATAGGGGTTCTCGTACACCGCGCTTGTGGAGTCCGCCTGATTCGTCTTGGCCGAAACGTATCCCGCAGGTGCGTTCTCGGGAATGGCATACTTGACTCCCAGTAGGGCATCGACGGCAAGAATGGGCTCGGCATAACGGGTTGAAAATTCGCCGACACTGCTGTATCCAAGGGAGTTGAGCAGTGCAATTGCCTGCGGGTTGTTTGCCGACGAATATGAAGACAGTTGGTTGTATCCAAGTGCCAGGCCTTCGTTGAGGGCGGCGCTATCGGCGCGCGTAGTCGTACGGTCGATGCGGCAGAAAGACGCCGAATCCTGGCCTCGAATGGCTGTGATCGTATTGGTTGCGGTGGCGACATAGGTGCTGTTGGCTTCTTCGGAATAGCCTGTGTACAGCTGGTTCCACATAACATGGTCGTTGGCATATAGTTCAATTGCCGTGAGTGCCAGGAGCGGCATGATGATGGCCGGACGATGGGCTCGACGTAATGTTGGCCGCTCATAGAGTTTCTGCAACGCGTATCCTGCGGCCCACAGCGCAAAGAAGCTCAGCAAAAAGGCCGTGCGCGAGTAGAAGCCGTTAGGAACGCGCATGCCGCACCAGATGTACTCGAGCGGGCTTAAAACGGAGCTTGCGACCAGGGTTATCGTGACGACGAGTGTTGCGATACGCGTCTTGATTGAAACCGTGCGGTTAACCAGCAAGCTCGCCGCAAGCAGCATCATGATGATGCCGCAATAGAACTGCGGTGTGCTATCGTTGTTTACCCACATGCAGGGAAGAAAGCCCCTGATGAGCGACTTGAGGCTGGCTTTAAGTAGGGGGCCGAGTGTCAGAACGGGCCCGCCCTTGGACATGGCAAGGATGGTCGGCAAAAAGGTCCAGGCGGACAGAAGCAGTCCAAGCGCGATAGCCCCGGCGAATCGTAGGGCCCGATCGAGCATGAGCTTCCGGCTAAATCCTTCTTCTGTAACATAATCGATAAATTCGACCAATACGAAGATACAGAGGAACAGGATGCTGATGTAGGCCGTATACCAGCAGAACATGACATTGAGCGCCGTTGCGATGACGAGGCGGATCATGCGCTGCTTGCGGATGAGCTCGTAGCATCCGTAGGCGCAGATGGGCAGTAGGATGAGGCAATCGATCCAGAGCGGGTTGCGCAGGTTGCTGATGGTCCAGCTGCAAAATGTGAACGAGAGGGAAAGCAGGAATGCTGCGGGCTTGGGTAGGCCAAAGCGCTTTTGCAAGAACCAAGCGCTGCTGATGTGGATGCAGCCGAGCTTGAGCGCGGCGATAACAAACACAAAGAGCGTCAGCTTGTCTTTAGGAAACAGTACGCAGAGCAGGTTAAAGGGGCTGGCGAGATAGTAGCTATAGAGCCCCCACGTGTTCATGCCCAGTCCCTGAGAAAAGGAGTAGCGAAGATTCTCCTCGCCCAAAAGGACGCGCCGGAACCAAGCAAAGAAGTCGATGTACTGGTACTTGAGGTCTCCAGCGAGAAACGAGTTGTTCCCAAAGGGGTAGACGTGTCCTGCCACGGCAAGCGTGACAAAGAGCGTGACGGTAAACGCAAAGCAGGCAGCATAGAATGCTACATTCTTGAACGTGCATTTATTGGACCGTGTCATCAGATTCCTCGTTGGACTCTCGAATGATATAGATGGGACGTCGCTTGGTTTCCAAGTAGGCTTTTGCCAAGTATTCTCCGATGATTCCTAGGTATAGAAGCTGCATGCCGCCAAACAGCGTTATGAGGCAGGCGAGCGACGGCCATCCGCCGACGGGGTCACCCCAAACGAGTGTTTTGACCAGGATGATGACGAATCCCAGAATGGCGATGAGACAGAAGACGATACCCGTGAGGGCGGCGAGGGAGAGCGGCGCCGTGGAAAAAGCGACGATGCCGTCGATGGAATAGAGGAGCAGCGACCAAAAGCTCCACTTGGTCTCGCCGGCCACGCGGTTGACGTTTACATAGGGGAGCCATTTGGTCTTGAAGCCCACCCAGCCGTAAATGCCCTTGGAGAATCGGTTATATTCGCCCATGGAGACGATAGCGTTAACCATGGGGCGCTTCATGAGCCTAAAGTCGCGTGCACCGTCGACGATGTCCGCGTTGGAAATGCGGTTGATGATCTTGTAGAACATGCGGGCGAAGAACGACCTGATTGGAGGCTCGCCTTTGCGGGTGGTCCTGCGCGTAGCGACGTTGTCGTAGTCTTCGGTTTGCAAGATCTCGTACATCTGCGGCAGCAGCGAGGGCGGGTCCTGCATGTCGGCGTCCATGGTGGCGACATAGTCACCCTTTGCATGCTGGAGTCCGGCAAACAGTGCTGCCTCTTTGCCAAAGTTGCGTGAGAAAGAGTGCCAGTGGATGACGTATGGATGCACCGCCGAGGCTTCTGCCTTCATGACGGCGAGCGTTTTGTCCGCCGAGCCATCGTCGATGAGGACGGCTTCAAAGGAGATGCAGGGTTCTTGCTGGGTCATGATTCGAACGACGCCATCGAGCTCTTTGAGAAAGATCGGAAGCGATTCTTGCTCGTTGTAGCACGGCACGACAATGGAAATGAGCGGCATGCGACTTACCTCTCGTTTTTATTTGCGCTGGAGGGAATGCTGCAGCTATATGTGTTATACACGTTGACCTCCCACTGCTTACGCTCAACCTTTGCAACGGAATCAAGGATAAGCCCCGTCGCGAGACTCAGGCCACAAAGGAACATGAAAGATGCGGCGAGCATTGCGGTGGGAAAGCGGGGG
>CAUEQX010000138.1 GCA_959020035.1 uncultured Collinsella sp.
GCACACGGTAGCCGGGTCGATGGAGCCGCAGCGGGTGCCCATCATGACGCCGCCGAGCGGCGTCAAGCCCATGGTGGTGTCCATGCACTTGCCGTCCTCGATGGCGCACAGGGAAGCGCCGGAGCCGATATGGCACACGACGACCTTGCGGGCCTCGCCGTTGGTCATCTCGGCGACCTTCTTGGAGATGTAGCGATAGCTGGTGCCGTGGGCGCCGTACTTACGGATGTGCAGCTTGTCGCAAACATCCTTGGGAAGGGCGTAGGTCTTGGCGACCTCGGGCATGTTGAAGTGGAAAGCGGTGTCGTAGACCGTGACGTTGGGCAGATCGGGATACTGCTCCAGGCAGTACTCGATAACGTTGGCCTCGGGGTTGTTGTGCAGCGGCGCCAGCGGGGCGACCTCGCGAATCTTGGCGAGGACGTCCTCGTCGACGAGGGAGGAATCACCAAAGTACCAACCGCCCTGAACGATACGGTGGCCGATGCCCTCGATCTTGACGCCGTTGGCCTCAAGGTCCTTCAGGACGACCTCGATGGCGACCTTGTGGTCGGGGAACTCGATGTTCTCGGTCACCTTCTTGGAGCCATTGGCAGCATGGGTGAAGGTACCACCGGTAAAGCAGACGCGCTCGCAGGAGCCCTTTGCGGACACCTTATGGGACTTGGTGTCGATGACCTGATACTTAAGGGTCGAAGATCCCGCGTTGACGACCAGAACGTTCATGTGTCTCCCTACTAACAGGCGGTGTGGCGCCGCCAGGTTACATACGCTTCAATAATAAACCCAAACGCCCTCGCGCTCGGGTTTATTGCGTTGATATATAAGTTATCGGTGCCTAAATACTCATGGCCTTTGACTTGTAAGACGAAATAGCGCGGGGATATACACCAGGGAAGAAATCCCGAGCGCAACAAGCAATACGACTCGAATGCCCGCGATGCTGCTCAACGCAGCATTGAACAGATAGAAAAGGATGGCACCCACCGCCACCATCTGGCTTTGGACCGAAATCAGTGAACAGCGAATCGAAGAATCGACAGCATTTTGAAAAATTGAGTATTTAATTGGAGCAAATAACGAGTACGCGACCGTCTGCAGTACATAGAACACGGGCAGCAAATAGACCGGAGTAAAGGGAATCAAAAACAAAGCTGCCAATACTAAGCGAATGATGCCGCAAATACGCGCAAAACGGCCCTTCTCGACACGAGCAATCACACTGGGCACAATAAACCCTATGGAGGCGGAGGCAAAGAGCTGGACCGCAATGGTCACGCCCGAAGCGACGGCATTCATTCCGCGGCCTGCAAACAACAGTGAGAAAAAGTCTTCCAGAGCGACGAAGGCAAATGCCTGAGAACAGTCCATGATGAACGCTGACCGAAGAATGCCATTACCCGCAATAGCAGCACCGATCATCTTCGGGCTAATTCCATGCTCAGGTGTCGCTGCAGTGCCCCCTCTTCGCATCTCAGGAATGCAGACAACGACAACCAACGTCAACACCATTGCGATGATATCCGCCGAAAGACCAATGAGATATGCACCGACAGACGAAATGAAACCGCCCACGCAAGCGGAGATGGCATAAGAGGCATAGAAAACAAATCGCTCAACGACATTAAGTCTTACGAGCTGGTCCTGAGAGACGCTGTCAATGTAGATCGCTTCTATGGATCCGCTCACACATGCAACGGCAAAACCTTTGAGAGCAAACGCGCCGATTAAAAGCAGAGGAGAACGGACGAGGAGCAGGGCGGCGTAATATCCAAGCATTCCCACGACGCCAACGAGACCGCTTGTCTTTCGTCCAAACCTATCAGCAATATAGCCAGTGGGAACTTCAAGAATGAACTTGCTCACTTGATAGGCAATCATCATGCTAGAAATCGCTACCATCGAGAATCCGACGAATGCAAGATAAACCGTCAGAAAATACAAGATGGTGCTGAAGTTCGACAGAAAAACGAACGTCATATAAAGCAAAACCGTACGGTTTTTCATGCTCCGCCCTCCAAGAGTCAGCAATCTAAATCGAAATCTTGGAAAAGCATGAGGGCAAAGCTGTCAGCTATGTGTTGTAAGGCGTCAATAATCACTTGACGTCTCGAAGCCAACTAATCTCACGAAGCGAGATGACGCAATAGATGAAGAAATACCGTCTGGTGTCGATCGGTCCAGGCATTTTGTCGATAGCAAAAGTAGATGGGCAAGGCTACGTCATGCGAGGCTTCAATGGAGCACTCGCTCACTTCCAATCCATCTGATGCGAGAGAAGAGCCAGAAAAACTCAATATCAATCCCCCGGCTTGAAGAAACTCGGCCTGCGCCCTGTTTCCGTATTCGACATCGCGAAAGCGGAAATTAACCAGTTGAGCTTCGGGACATTGATTGATTGCATTGAGACAGGGTGACAAATTAATTGGAACAGCGAGCCTGCCGCCGAGCAACTCTCGAACGGTCATAGCGCCCACAGATTGATGACCCGCTGGACACGAAAGAACCTTGAGCTCCTTTTCACCCAAGTATTTCGAAGAAAGGACGCTGTCCCTTGGTTCCTCAAATGAGATGGCCGCATCCGAAATGCCAAGCACAAGTGATTCAAAGCATGTAGCCGTTGGCTGATGCCAAACATCAAGGTGAATCTGAGGATGCGAGCTTTCAAACGAGTCGTACCAGTTTTCGGAAAAAAGACGCCCCCGCCCGTGAAGACAGGGGGCGTAAAGACGAAAGTGGCCGTCGGGCGAAACGCCGCCGTTCCCCGATTGGGTGTACTTTTTGAGATCGTCGACTTGTGCCAGGATCACGCGTGCACGACGCGCAAATTCTCTGCCCGCCGGAGACAAGACAGCCTCCCCCGCCGATCGGTCGAGCAAAACGATCTGATACTCAGACTCCAGTTTCTTAATTGCCGACGAAACAGCCTGTGGGCTCACGTGAACGGCGCGAGCCGCTTTGCGCACGCCGCCGTAGTTCGCTACCGCTTGAAGGTATTCGAGTTGAGAAAGCTGCATAGATTACTCCAAAGGCAGCCAAGGCGACGGGCCGTGCGCCCTCAGATGAGGTTCTCGCCCAGGTTCTTGCCGCCGAGGACGTGCATGTGGAAGTGCATGACGGTCTGACCGGCGTTGACGCCCTTGTTGGAGATGACGCGGAAACCGTCCTCCAGACCCTTGGCCTTGGCGACCTCCTGGATGGCGTGGGCCATGGCGCCCATGGTCTCGGCGGGCACGTTATCGGCAATGTCACTGTAGTGCTTCTTGGGGATCACGAGCGTGTGGACCGGTGCCTGGGGATTGAGGTCGTCGAACGCGATGACCTGGTCATCCTCGTAGACGACGGTCGAGGGGATCTCGTGGTTGGCAATTTTGCAGAAGATGCAATCACACATGGTTGGTTCCTTTCTCACAGACCAAGGTAATTATATTTGGTCGGGATGGTTAGAACGAAAGGTTGTCGTCGGTGTTGGCGGCTTCGCCGTCGGCGAGCACGTCGTTGCCGTCGACGTCCTTCAGGAGCACCGAGACCTTCTGCTCGGCATCGGACAAGCGGGTACGCAGGCTCTTGAGGAGCTCGACGCCGCGGGTATAGCTCTCAAGCGACTCCTCGAGCTCCATATCACCCGACTCCAAGCTGCGGATGATGAGCTCCAACTCCTGTGAAGCCTGCTTGTACGCAAGCTGCTCGACCGGGGTCTTCTCTGCCATATCTGTTTCCTTTCCTAAAGGTCTATCACAATGAAACGCGGTCTACTCAACCGTATCGACGGTTGCTGCCACGTTACCATCCGCCATACGCACGCGGATGGCGTCACCGGGCTTAAAAGTCTTAGCGCTCGTAGCCACGCCGCCATCGCTGTATGCGATGGCGTAGCCGCGGGCAAGCACTTTGAGCGGTGACAGGGCATCGAGCGAGGCCGCTGCGCGACCCAAGTCGGACGCGGGTTTGCTCAACATCGTGCGTCCCTGTTGCTCCAGACGGGAACTCGCGAGCGTGAGCGCATGGCGCTTGCCATCGAGCCCCGAGGTGCTTGCGACCAAGCGCTCGGGCAGGCGCTCATAGTTCGAACGGAACACCCCGACCGAGCGCGCAATGGCGCCCGACAGGCGGTCAGCGGTCAGGGCAAGCTCCGACTCGCGACGCTCGACCATAAACGTTGGATCGTTCAGGCACGGGCGGCACGCGGCCGCATCGAGCGCATCGCCCAAGCGCGCCGTATAGGTATCCCAGGCACGCCGACCACGCTGATCGAGCATCTCCAGATCGACCTGATCCGACCCGATCATCGAAGCCATCGCAGCACCTAGGCGCTGACGGCGCGTCTCGAGCACATCCGCCAGCTCTGTCATAGCCGGTGCCACGGATTCTGCCGCCGCCGTGGGCGTGGAAGCGCGACGGTCGCTCACCATGTCGCAGATCGAGGTATCGGGCTCATGGCCAATGCCCGTCACCACAGGCACGGGGCAAGCCGCTACCGCACGGGCAAGGTCCTCGTCGTTGAAGGTCATGAGGTCCTCGAAGGAACCGCCGCCGCGCACGAGCAAAATGCAATCGGGCGCGGGCGTGATGGCAGCGGCGCGGCGCAGACCCTCAATAAGCTCCGCCGGCGCGCCCTCGCCTTGGACCTTGGCACCCACGCAAACGAGCTCGACAAGTGGGTTGCGACGGCGCAGCGTACGCTTGACGTCGTCGATCACGGCGCCCGAAAGCGAGGTGACGACCGCCACGCGTGAGCAAAACACCGGAATGCGACGTTTGCGCGCCTCGTCCATCAGGCCCTCGCGACGCAGCTTTTCGGCCAGTTGTGCCACCTGCTGACGCAGCAGGCCCTCCCCCGCCAGCGAGAACGAACG
>CAUEQX010000139.1 GCA_959020035.1 uncultured Collinsella sp.
ACATATAAGAACATCTGGTTCAAGTCGGATAGCGAGGCCGGCAAGTTTACGTCAAATCTGTTCTCGTTCCCGACGACGTATGTCATCGATCAGAATGGCAACATCGTAGGGGAGCCCATCGTGGGCGCCATCAGCTCCGCTGAGCAGCGCGCAGCGCTCGACAAGCTTATCGACCAGGCGATTGCGAATAGCGAGCAGTAGAAAACGCGTAAAGCATGGCGATGATCGTGCACCGCTGTGCGGAGTAGTCTGCTGCCTTTCAAGATAATCTCCACCATATAGAGGCCCCGCTCGGGGCCTCTTCTTTTGGGTGCCGTCCCGTTCGTTTTTTGGCGCGGTTCGTTGCATTCCTCACTGGTGTCGGTGAAAAATGGGGATAGAGTAGGACAAACGCGTCGAATACGAACGGCGGGGGAGAGCGGGCAGGGTGCCTGCGCAGGAGAGGTTGCCGTCCATGTTGGAGCTCAAAGGTATTTGCAAAAGGTACGTTACCCAGTCGTTTACGCAGGTGGCGCTCGACAGCGTAAGCCTGGCTTTTCGCGATAACGAGTTCGTGGCCATTCTGGGCCCCTCGGGCTCGGGCAAAACTACGATGCTCAACGTTATCGGTGGGCTCGATCATTTCGATTCTGGTGACTTGCTGATCGACGGCATATCGACCAAGGACTTTCACGATCGCGATTGGGATGCCTATCGCAACAACCGCATCGGCTTTGTGTTCCAGAGCTATAACCTCATTCCGCATCAGACCATTTTGGAAAACGTGGAGCTGGCGCTTACGCTCACGGGCGTGGGGCATGCCGAGCGCCGCCAGCGTGCGCGCGAGGCGTTGGAGAAAGTCGGCCTGGGCGAGCACGTTAACAAGCGCCCGAGCCAGCTATCGGGCGGGCAGATGCAGCGCGTGGCCATCGCCCGCGCCCTGATCAATGACCCTGAGATCGTCCTTGCCGACGAGCCGACCGGCGCTTTGGATTCAACGACATCCGTACAGGTCATGGATTTGCTCAAGGACGTGGCGCGCGACCGCCTGGTCATCATGGTCACGCACAATCCCGACCTGGCATACCAATACGCCACGCGCATCGTCAACCTGGCGGACGGCAAGATCACCGACGATTCCGACCCCTTTGATGTAGCAAAGGCCGTGCGTCGCGAGGCTAAGCCTACGCGCAAAACCTCGATGAGCTTTGTGACGGCGTTGGGGCTTTCTGCCCGAAACCTCATGACCAAGAAGGGTCGCACGGCCATGACGGCCTTTGCAGGTTCGATTGGCATTATCGGCATTGCGGCGATCCTAGCGCTGTCCAACGGAGTAAACGGCTACATCAAAAAGGTCGAGGAGGATACGCTTTCGAGCTACCCGCTCACCATTTCCAAGCAGGATTACGACCTGTCGTCCATGATGGGCAGGCAGGGGGCCACGGATGATGGCTCGTCTGAAAACATGGATTCGTCCGACGACAGCGCCGGCGGCAAGGCTAGGGGAACCGATAAGATTCCCGTGGTTACGGCCGTAAAGGACATGTTTGCAAGCGTTAAGTCCAACGACATGACGAGTTTTAAGGCATGGCTCGATGCCGGTGGCGACGGAATCGATAAAGAGGTCAACGCCATTCAGTACGGCTACGGTGTATCGCCGGTTGTCTATCGTGCCGGCAAGGGCGATGAGAAGCCTGTCCGGCTGGTGCCCAACGCCATGACCGAGGCCATGAGCGGAGGCGCGAGCTCGGCGGCAACGGTGAGCATGGAATCCATGGGAACCTCGGTCTTTAACGAGATGATTGAAGACCAGAGCCTGCTCAACAGCCAGTACGATGTCGTCGCCGGCCATTGGCCTACGTCTGCTAACGAAGCCGTAATGGTGCTTTCGAGCCGTGGCACGGTGGGCGACTACACGCTCTATAGCATCGGTGCGTTGGATATCGATGAGCTCAACGATCTGGTAAACAGCGCTATGACGGCTGACGGTGGGGTCGAAACGCCCGAGACCGGCACCGACTTTACCTACGACGATGCACTGTCCACGACGTTTAAGGTGCTGTCGCCGGCCGATGCGTATCGCAAAAACGAAGAGACCGGCATGTGGACCGATATGTCTGGCGACACCGACTTTATGGCCGCCAAGGTTGCCGACGGTATCGACGTGCACATTGTGGGCGTGGTGCGACCCAACGAGACCCCCAACGCGAGCGCGTTGTCCCCGGGCATTGCCTACACGCATGCGCTGACTCGCCAGCTTATGGAGCGCGCCGCCGATTCGCAGATTGTGCAGGAGCAGCTTGCCCACACCGAGACGGATGTCTTTACGGGCAAAACCTTCGACGAACTGCAAGGCGAGGCCAAGCAAGGCGTTGATCTGGGCAGCATGTTCAGTGTGGACGAGGCGGCGCTGAAGAGTGCGTTTTCGTTCGATACATCTGCACTCTCGGGTGCAGCCAGCGGTATGGACCTTTCTGGTATCGATTTGTCCGGGCTGGACATTGACCTTTCGGACGTTGGGAGGGACATCGACTTCAGCGACATCATGGCCAAAGCGCCGGCCCCGGATTTCTCGGGCATCTTTGACGGTCTGGAACTCACGCCCGAGCAAATGCAGCAGGTGGGAACGCTTGCCAACCAGCTGTTTGAGGGCTTTTTGCAGTCTGATCAGTTTAGGGCGCTGTCACCCGAAGACCTTAAAGATGCGTCAAAGCTTGCTGCCGCATTCTCGGCATATCTTGAGAATGATACGGCAGCCCAGCAAATCCTGGCCCAGCTCAAAGCGTTCGGCGGCGATGCCCTGGCCGAGCGCCTGCAACAGGCGATGACCGACTATGTGCAAAAGCAGCTGGCTCCGTATCTGCAACAGGCTATGGATCAGGTGATGAAGTCGATCAGCGATCAGATTGCGGCGACGGTGTCAGCTCAGCTCAAGGCAGGCGCAGCAGGGCTCATGGGCCAGATGGCGACGCGGATGTCGTCGAGTTTTGCTAGCCTGGCGAGCGCCATGCGCGTGGATGCGAGTGCCTTTGCTCATGCCATCCATTTCAACATGGACGCCGAGGACCTGAGCTCGCTCATGATGAGCTATGCCAAGGCGTCGAAGCTCACCTACGATAACAATCTGACCACACTGGGCTATGCGGACGAGGCCGACCCCATCTCGGTCAAGATTTTCCCGCGCGACTTTGAGGCCAAGGAGCGCGTACTCGATCACATTGATGCGTACAATAAACAGGTCAAAGCCGCCGGCCACGATGATCGGGCAATTTCGTACACCGACTACATGGGTATCATCATGGGCTCGGTGACCGACATCGTGAACACCATCAGCTTGGTGCTCATCGCGTTTGTGAGCATCAGTCTGGTCGTGAGCTCCATCATGATCGGCATCATCACCTACATCAGCGTACTGGAGCGCAAGAAGGAGATTGGCATCCTGCGCGCGATCGGCGCGTCGAAGCGCAACGTGGCCAACGTATTCAATGCCGAGACCTTTATCGAGGGCCTCATTGCCGGCGTCTTTGCCATTGTCGTCGTGGTACTCGTGAGTTTTCCGGTTAATACCTGGGCGCTTGCTGCCAAACAGGTACCCAATCTGATGAGCCTGCCCGTGCAGGATGGGCTGGTGCTCATCGCGATTTCGGTGCTGTTGACGGTCGTTGCCGGCCTGCTGCCTGCTCGCAGCGCATCCAAGAAGGACCCTGTCGAAGCCCTGCGCTCCGAATAATGTGACAAAAGGGCGGTTCCTTTGTCACGTTCGTTGATATGAGAGAAGAGTAGATGATCCTTTCGCTGGCCCCCATGGAGGGAATTACCGGGCATGTGTTCCGTCGCGTGCATGCGGAGTGCTTCGGTGCGCTCGATTGCTATTACACGCCGTTTTTGCCGCCGCCGCGGGTGGGAAACCGCTTTAGCGGCAAGGCGTTTAAGGAGATCGATCCTGCCAATAACCAGGGGCTCAACGTGGTGCCTCAGCTGATGTCCAAGAACGCGGACGAGTTTGTGTGGGCGGCACAGGTGCTCGCCGACATGGGCTACCGCGAGGTCAATCTCAACTTGGGTTGCCCTTCGGGAACGGTTGTCGCCAAGGGCAAGGGCTCGGGTTTCTTGCGCAATCTCGACGAGCTCGAGGCGTTCTTAAGCGATGTGTGCGAGCGGTCGCCGTTGCCGGTGTCGGTAAAGACCAGGCTGGGGCTGGAGAATGACGACGAATACGAGCGCGTGCTCGATCTGTATTGCCGCATGCCGTTGGCAGAGCTGATCGTGCATCCGCGCGTACAGAAGGACCGCTATACGGGCTTGCCGCGCAAAGAGTTTTATGGCGAGACGCTGGAGCGTGCGCCGTTCCCCGTGGCCTATAACGGTGACATTTTTGATCTTGAGGATATGGACGCGCTGGTGGAGGCCTATCCCGGCACGCGCCATGTGATGTTGGGGCGTGGCCTGCTCGCGAACCCCGCTCTGGCTCGCATGGTCAAGGGCGGCCCTGCTGCAACGGCTGCTGAGCTGCAGCGCTTCCACGACACGCTGTTTGCGGCATATGCAGAAGAGATTGGCGGCAATGCGGTCTTCCGCATGAAGGAGTGGTGGTTCTACGCCAAGTGCGCTTTCGCTGATCCCGCTACCGTCCACAAGATCGTACGCAAGACCAAAAAGGTCGACGAATACCGCGCTGCCGTCGAGCGCGTCTTTCGTGAACAGCCGCTTGCACCCACAGCTCGCTTCCACGGCTAACTAGTCATCGGGGGCGTTCTTTAACGACTGGTCATTTAAGGACGTCCCCAACGACTATGTAGCAAAAAGCTGTACACCAGCATCCAAAGATGTCGAAAAATGTCGACTTTGGATGCTGGTGTACATGTTTGGGTC
>CAUEQX010000140.1 GCA_959020035.1 uncultured Collinsella sp.
GCTAAAAAGGAGACCTGACGGTGCCAATGCCCGGCGGGCGCATCGGAGGCGAGGCCAAACTGCTCGATGACGGTGTCGTGCCCGTCGGCGACGGGTGACTTACGCGTGCCTTTGTGCTCCGACGTGTTGATTGAGACGATGCGGGCAGGCCCGTTGTAAGCATCGTTTGCGGTGCGTAGGGGAGCTGCCGTCTGGGCCCGATCCGCAAGTTCGCGCTTTGCGGCGTCAATGATGGGGTTGTTGATCGGATGAGCCTGGGGCACGGTGCACCTTTCGACGGGGCGGGCAATATGCTGAATCCTATAACAACGGTGGGTTCATTGCCCGTTGTCGTACGCCGGTGATTGCCGCCTTCGTGCTGATAATTACGCCGATTGCCATAGATACGGTGGAGCTTTGGGTGCCGGTGGCTCGGCACGCTAGAATAAATCAGTTGCACAAAGACCGCCCGTCGTGTGGGCAGTTCTAGATAGGAAGTTTCCATGGCATTGCAGTTTACAGAGCGCGAGTTTATCCCCGTGCTGCTCGGCGGCGACATCAACGCGTATTCGGTGGCGCGCGCTTTCTACGAGGAGTATCAGGTTAAGAGCCTGGTCTTTGGCAAGTACCAGACCGGCCCCGCGTATCGCAGCCAAATTATCGACTACACGCCCAACGTGGATATCGATACCATGCCGGTCATGATCGAGACCGTTAACGGCGTCGCACAGGCCAATCCTGATAAGAAGATTATTCTCATGGGCTGCGGCGACAACTACGTCGCGCTTGCCGCGCAGGCCCAGGACGCCGGCCAGCTTGCCTCGAACGTCATCGCGCCCTATGCGCCCTATAGCATGCTTGAGCAGTGCCAGAAGAAGGAGATCTTCTACGAGCTGTGTGAGAAGCACGGTGTGCCGTACCCGCACACGTTTACCTTTACCATGGCGATGCTCAACGCTCAGGGTGAGGCTTCCGCCGAGGTGCTCGACCAGATCGACTTCCCTTTTCCGATGATCCTGAAGCCCTCTGACGGCATCATGTGGTGGGAGCACGAGTTCGAGGGTCAGAAGAAGGCCTACGAGATTGCCGATCGCGCCGAGCTGGAACAGGTCATTCGCGATGTGTACGCCAGCGGCTACACCGATGACCTCATCTTGCAGGACCGCGTGCCCGGCAACGACGAGTACATGCGCGTGCTTACCAGTTATTCCGACCGCAACGGCAAAGTTCGCATGATGTGCCTGGGTCACGTGCTGCTCGAGGAACATCAGCCCCATGGTGTCGGCAACCATGCCTGCATCATCACTGAGCCCAACGACGAGCTCATGGGTGGCGTGCGCAAGCTGCTTGAGGACCTTAAGTTTACGGGCTTCTCCAACTTCGACGTCAAGTACGACGAGCGCGATGGCTCGTTTAAGTTCTTCGACTTCAACACGCGTCAGGGCCGCAGTAATTACTATGTCACCAATAGTGGCTTTAACGTTGCTAAATACGTGGTGGATGAGTACGTCTATAACCGCCCGTTTGAGCCGGAATTTGTGACGGCGCAGGATGAGGCTCTGTGGATGGTTGTTCCTATGGGCGTCGTTGACAAGTATGTCAAGGACCCCGAACTGCGTGCGAAGGCACATCGTCTGGCCAAGGAGGGCAAGGCCGCCGATCCTTCGTTTATGAAGGGTGATTTTGTCTTTAACCGCTGGTTGCGCATGTGGCACACCAAGCTGCGCCACTTTAAGCTGTTCAAGACGTATTACAAGTAGACGAGCGTGGCGCCCGTCCGGTATGTATCGGGCGGGCGCGGGTATGATACGCGCAATTGTGCGGGCGTCACCAAGGAGGCGGCGATGGAAAAGCTGGGAGTTATCGGCGGCATGGGCGCCGAGGCCACGTCGTATTACTACGACCAGGTGGTACGTCATACGGCGGCTACGTGCGACCAGGAGCATATCGACATGGTGGTGCTTTCCAAGTCGACCATGCCCGACCGCACGCTGGCCATCAAGACCGGTGAGCATGCCGAGCTGCTGGCGACCATGAAGGAGTGCGCCCAAGCGCTCGAGTCGCTGGGCTGCGCGCACATAGCGATTCCCTGCAACACGTCACACTACTTCTACGACCAGATCCAGTCGTTTACGAAGGTGCCGATTATTCACATGCCGCGCGAGTCGGTGCGCTATGCTCTGACCGGCGCGGTGATGGGGGAGTGCGAGTTCGACCCCAACCTGAGTATGCCGGCCGAGCCGGTGCACAAGATCGGCATCATGGGCACCGACGGTACCGTGGGCGCAGACGTCTATGGGCGCGAATGTGAGACCGCGGGCGTTGAGGTCATCTATCCCAGCGAAAAGCGTCAGGCCGACGTGATGTCGCTCATCTACGACGATGTGAAGGCCGGACGCGAACCCGATATGGATAAGTTTGACCGCGTGATGTGGGAGTTTGCCCGTAGCGGCTGCGACCGCGTCATCCTGGCCTGCACGGAGCTTTCGGTGTTGCAGAAGTATCGCGAGATGCCCGAGATCACCCTCGATGCGATGGATGTCCTGGTACGCGAATCCATTATCCGCAGCGGCGCCCCCTACCGCCTCTAGTTCTTCGCCTGCCAAAAAGGGACAGGTTTATTTTGGTAGGTTTTATCTGGGAAAACAGTAAAGGCCTCGGCTCGTTTGGTGCGAGCCGGGGCCTTTTGCGTTTGTCAGTTGCTGCCAGCGATTGCTAGAACAGGAAGCCGATGGCGATAAGGGTGATGCTGACGATAAGTACGGCGATATCTAGGCCCTTGATGGGGTAGCGCTTGTACGAGCTCGCGCGCGTACGCAGGTAGAAGCCGCGCTGCTCGGCTGCCAAGGCCGTGGCATCGGTCTTGCCCACGCTCGAGATCAGTAGCGGCACACACAGCGGCAGCATGAGCTTGAGTTTCTTGACGGGATTCTTAGTGTCGTATTCGACGCCGCGTGCAGTCTGCGCCTCCATGATGGCATTCATTTCCTGGCCAAATACCGGCACAAAGCGCAGTGCCGTGGTAAAGGTGAAGGCATAGCGATATGGCACGTGCAGCACCTCGACGCAGGCGTTGGCGAGGTCGTTGAGCTTGGTCACCATAAGCATCAGGATGAGCGGAAGCGCCACGCCCAGCAGGCGCAGACAGGCCTTGGAGCCGGTGATGAGACCCGTGTCGGTAACGAAGCCCCACACCACGTTGCCATCGCGCATAAAGGCCAGCTGCAGCACCAGCATGATGAGCGCGAGCGGAATCAGCAGCTTGAGCAGTGCGAGCAGACGGTCGGCGACGCCGGCGTAGGCACCCAGTGCAAGGGTGAGCGCCAAAAAGCCCAACAGCGCCACGTAGGTGTCGGACAGGAAGATGCCGATGATGATGGCGGCGGCGAGGCCCAGTTTGACGACCGGGTTCAAACGGTGCAGCAGTGTATCGCCCGGCATGTAGTCGATGACGTTAACCACGGTGGACCATCTCCTCGGTAATGCGAACGATATCGGTGACCTCGCTCACCTGTGCAAAGGCGGGAGAGACGGAGGATGTCAGGCGACGAGAAAGCTCTATGACCTGGGGTGGCTCAACGTAGGCTCGCTGCATGAGCTCGATGTTCGAGAACAGCTCGTGCGTGCGGCCGCGCTCGAGGATGCGGCCGTCGGCCATGACTACGATGCGCTCGGCAAAGTCGGAGACGACTTCCATGTCGTGGCAGACCATGATAACAGCACAGCCGCGCTCGGCCATGGTGCGCACGGTTTCCATGACGGTCATGCACTCACGGTAATCAAGGCCGCTCGTGGGCTCGTCGAGCACCACGATTTTGGGCTCTACGACCACGACGGAGGCGAGTGCCACCATCTGGCGCTGACCGCGCGAGAGCGAGAAGGGTGCCTCGTCGGCCGGCAAGCCAAAGCGGTCGATGACGAGCTGTGCGCGACGCAGTGCCTCGGCACGGTCGATGCCGGCAAGCTCCAGGCCAAAGGCGACCTCGTCGAGCACGGTTTCCTTGCAGATCTGGCGGGCGGGGTTGTGGAAGAGGGTTGCGACTTCGCGGGCGATGCGGCTCGTGGGAACGGCTGCGGTATCCAGTCCCGTGACGCGCACGCTGCCCGAGGCGGGCTTAAGCAGGCCTGTAAGCAGCTTGGTGAGCGTGGTCTTGCCGGCGCCGTTTTGGCCAACGATACCCACGAGCTCGCCGGGATAGAGGGTCAGGTTGAGGTCGTGGACGGCGGCGCCGCCATTGGGATAGGCAAACTCAACGTGATCGAAGGTGAGCACGGGCTCGGCGTCCTTGGCGTGCGGGCGCAACGACGGTGCGTGCGGCGAGCCGGATGGTGCCTGAATGTCGCTGCTTGCGTGTGCGGGGTCGACGATGCCCGTAATCAGGCGCTCGGCCTCATCAACATCCAAACAGGGAGTGCCGCTGGCCAGGCCGTCGGCCTCGAGGCTGTTGAAAATGCGCGTGACACGCGGGCAATCGACGCCGATGGCGCGGAGCTCATCGGCGTGTGCGAAGACCTCGTGCGGCTCGCCCTGTAGCGCGATTTCGCCATGATTGAGCACGAGCACGCGGTTGCAATACTCCGAAAGCAGGGCGACTTTTTGCTCAACGACGACGATGGTGATGCCGAGTGCACGGTTGGCCTCACGCAGGGTCTCGAAGACCAGCGTGGAGCTGGCGGGGTCGAGCGCCGCGGTGGGTTCGTCGAGCACGAGCACGCGCGGACGCATGGCGAGGATGGCGGCGATGGCAACCTTTTGCTGTTGGCCGCCTGAGAGGGTGGCGATCTCGCGGACGCGCAGGTCG
>CAUEQX010000141.1 GCA_959020035.1 uncultured Collinsella sp.
GTACGAACGCCTTCCCCATCAGCAATGTCGAAATACTTAATGTTCGCGTAGTTCATAGGTAACTCTCCCGGGAGGCCGGGACATATCATCCCGTCCTCAAACATTCTCGGCCTTCGGCCTGCGAAACTGCGGGCGGGACGATATGTCCCGGCCTCATGCAAAGGGTAACTCAATGAACGAAGCGAACATCGAGTATAGGGTTCGAGGTCCAATAAAAACTTTGTTGCAGCTCAACCGCCATTGCAAATCAATCGCTGCTGCAGCTCGAATTATTTCCGCTAAAAACTTCGAGGAGTGAGCAGACCGCGAGCTGCATCTCAGCTACGTCAACTTGGCCGCCCCGTAGCGAGGCCCCGGACCTTTGCTCGATATGAGTTCCGCACGAACAGGAGGCGCCAGTGGCGCCTCCGTCGTGAGCCAGGACTGTCCGAAATAGCGAGTAAAGGTCCGGGGCCTCGCTACGGGGCGGCCTGGGATGGTTATTAGAGATGCAGCACGCGGTCGCGGATCTCCTCGGTTCGACCCTGGTTCCAGAACTGGGTACCGATGTAGCCGCACGTACGACGGGCGACGTTCATCTTCTCCTGGTCACGATTGCCACAGTTGGGGCACTCCCACACCAGCTTGCCGTCATCCTCGACAATCTTGATCTCACCGTCGTAGCCGCACACCTGGCAGTAATCGCTCTTGGTGTAGATCTCGGTGGTCGCCGTATCATCAAAAAAGTACTGCATCACGCGGATGACAGCCTTGAGGTTGTCCTGCATGTTGGGAACCTCGACGTAGGAGATGGCACCGCCCGGCGAAAGCTGCTGGAACATACCCTCGAACTTGAGCTTGTCGAATGCGTCGATCTCCTCGGACACGTGGACGTGGTAGCTGTTGGTGATGTAGCCCTTGTCCGTCACGCCCGGGATGATGCCAAAACGACGCTGCAGGCACTTAGCGAACTTGTAGGTCGTCGACTCAAGCGGGGTACCGTACAGCGAGAAGTCAATATCGCTTTCGGCCTTCCACTCGGCGCACTTGTCGTTCATGCGCTGCATGACGGCCATGGCAAAGGGCGTGCCCTCCTTCTCGGTGTGGCTGTGGCCCGTCATGTACTTGACGCACTCATACAAGCCGGCATAACCCAGACTAATGGTGGAGTAACCGCCCACGAGCAGCTTATCGATCGTCTCGCCCTTCTTCAGGCGGGCGAGGGCACCGTACTGCCAAAGAATCGGTGCGGCGTCAGAAAGCGTACCCATCAGACGCTCATGACGGCACAGCAGGGCGCGGTGGCACAGCTCAAGGCGCTCGTCGAAGATCTTCCAGAACTTGTCCATGTCCTGATGCGAGCTCAGCGCGACATCAGGCAGGTTGATGGTCACGACGCCCTGGTTAAAGCGACCATAGTACTTGGGCTTGTTCGGGTCGTAGTTCAGCGCGTTGGCAACGTTGTTAAAGCCGTTGCCCGAGCGGTCGGGCGTCAAGAAGCTGCGGCAGCCCATGCAGGTATAGCAGTCGCCGTTGCCGGCGGTCTCGCCCTTCGACAGCTTGAGCTCGCGCATCTTCTTCTCGGAGATGTAGTCGGGAACCATGCGCTTGGCGGTGCACTTGGCAGCCAGCTGGGTCAGGTAGAAGTACGGGGAATCCTCGTGAACGTTATCGTCCTCGAGTACATAGATGAGCTTGGGGAATGCCGGGGTAATCCAAACGCCGGCCTCGTTCTTAACGCCCTCGTAGCGCTGGCGAAGCGTCTCCTCCACGATCATGGCAAGGTCGTGCTTCTCCTGAGGCGTACGGGCCTCGTTAAGATACATAAAGACCGTCACGAACGGCGCCTGGCCATTGGTGGTCATAAGGGTCACGACCTGATACTGAATCGTCTGGACGCCGCGACGAATCTCATCGCGCAGGCGATCCTCAACAACCTCGCGGACCTTTTCGGGAGATGCGGAAACGCCGAGCTCCTCGAGCTCGCGGGCGACCTCGCCGCGAATCTTTTGACGGCTCACCTCGACGAACGGGGCAAGATGGGTCAGCGAAATCGACTGGCCACCGTACTGGGAGGAAGCAACCTGAGCGATGATCTGCGTCGCGATGTTGCAGGCAGTCGAGAAGCTGTGCGGCTTCTCGATCAGCGTGCCCGAAATAACAGTACCGTTCTGGAGCATATCCTCCAGGTTCACCAGGTCGCAGTTATGCATGTGCTGGGCAAAGTAGTCCGAATCATGGAAGTGAATCAGACCCTCATTGTGAGCATCCACAATCTCCTGGGGCAGCAGCACACGCTGGGTCAGGTCCTTGGAAATCTCGCCGGCCATGTAGTCACGCTGAACGGAATTGACGGTCGGGTTCTTGTTGGAGTTCTCCTGCTTAACCTCTTCGTTGTTGCACTCGATCAGCGACAGGATCTTGTCATCGGTCGTGTTCTTCTGGCGCTTCAGGCTCTGAACATAGCGATAGATGATGTAGTGGCGGGCAACCTCGTAGCAGTCGAGACGCATGATCTCGTCCTCGACCAAATCCTGAATCTCCTCGACCGAAACAGTGTGGCCCGCGTTCTCGCATGCCTCGGCGACGTTTTGTGCCGCGTAAACCACCTGGCGGTCGGTAAGACGAGAGCTCTCCTCGACCTCCAAGTTTGCGGCACGGATGGCATTGACGATCTTATCGATGTCAAAGACAACCTCGGTGCCGCTGCGCTTGATGATCTTCATCCTCTTGCCTCTTTCGCGTCGTAGTCTCATTGCGCTTCAGAGCCAAACGATGCCCGGCAGGGCGTGTCCCTGTCTTGCGGCGCCGTCGCGCAATCTGTGTTCTCGATAACCATAGTCCCTCATGCGGACAATCCTCGCAGCCAATCAAGGGGCTCAAAGATCTATCCAAATGGGGCGAATAAGGTTCTCGTTCTCTGTCCGCCATCTATCATACGACAAAGAGGCATCTATATCCTGTATTCTTTTTTTAGGTCAAACACAACATATAGTGTTTCAGCAGGTCAAAGCAATTAGTCATTTTGCAGACGCATTAATTATGAGGGGTTCTTGGCAAGTCGGTAAAACGTTACCAACACGGCTACCTGCATGGCAGTTATAAAACCCCCTTAGTCAAGCCGCCGACAAATCCTACCAAAACCAAGCCGCTCACGCCAAAAGAATCCAAAAGATTATGCTTGACCAACATGTTGCGGTCACGGTCGGCCAGAACGTATGCAATCTGCCGGCACCTCTACGGGGACCTTGGATCAATATTTGGTGGCATATTTGACGGCGTGCTTGGTAGCAAAACAAAACAGCCCAGAGGACATAGCCTCTGAGCTGCGAACATTTGGTGGGCGTTAGAAGATTTGAACTTCTGACCTCTTCCGTGTCAGGGAAGCGCTCTCCCCCTGAGCTAAACGCCCAAATGGAGCGGACAACGGGGCTCGAACCCGCGACCCCAACCTTGGCAAGGTTGTGCTCTACCAACTGAGCCATGTCCGCTTACGAGGATTAATCTTACGTGATGCCCGCATCCTATGCAAGAACTTTTTTTAAAAAGTTTTGCAACGCCCTCGCGAACCTCGCGAAGACATCAGCCACCACGGAAGGCGCGGGCAAACGCAATCTCGCCGCAAGAGACCCCTACATCTCACCGAGCATGATCCAGGCAGAGCTGTCCTGCGCGAGCCTGCCGTCTGCAAGCGGTGATGAGGTGAGCAGGACCCTGCCCGCCGGCAGCTCCACGGGTGCTGCGCCGAAGTTCGTCACACACGCCCAGCCGTTGTCGCGGCGATAGGCGATAACGCCGCCCTCGGCGCCCTCGGCACCATCCGCAAGACCGGTGCGCCCGTCAAGATCGAGCCACGCAAGATCGTTGGCGCAGCCGCGCAGCTTGCGCCGAAGCCAGAGGGCGTCACGATAGAGCGCAAGCATCGATGTCGGGTCCGCTTCTTCCCTATCGGCAGCGTAATCGGAAAACCATGCAGGTTGCGGCAGATGGGGCGCCGCATCGGCGTCCGCCGGCGAAAACCCAAACGATCCGCCCTGCGCGGGATCGTCCGCCGCCACCCACGGCAGGGGCACACGGCAGCCGTCGCGCCCCTTCTCACGCTTCGGTCCGCGCGTATTGGTCGCAGTAGGATCTTCGAGTGCAGCCCACGGGATGTCAGCCACCTCAAAAAGGCCGAGCTCCTCACCCTGATACACGTATGCCGAGCCCGGAAGCGCCAGTTCAAGCAAAAGGGCCGCCCGCGCGCGGCGCTCGCCGAGTTCACGGTCCTCGTCATAAGACGACCCGTCGCGTAAGAGCCAGTCGAGCGCAATCTGGTGGTAGCGCGTCGCCTTGATTTGCGGCAGGGCATAGCGTGTCGCCACGCGCGGCACGTCGTGGTTGGAGAGTACCCAGGTCGAGGCGGAATCGGATTCTACGGCTGCCTTCAAGCCCTTCTCGATTGCAGTGTGCATGTCATCATAGGTCCAAGTGGCCTTGGCAAACTCAAAGTTGAATGTCTGGCCAAGCTCGCTGGGACGCGCATAGAGATACTGGCGCTCGGGCAGCACCCACGCCTCGGCAACGGCACTGCGCGGCGGATTATAGCGGTCGAACACGCGGCGCCACTCGCGATAGATCTCGTGGACCTCATTGCGGTCCCACAGCGGATGGGCGCCGTCGTCAACCATGTCATCGCCCTCGGCGAGATGCCACCGGTCGAGGTCATCGCGGTCGAGATCCTTGGCGAGACCCTGCGCCACATCAATGCGAAAGCCGTCGACGCCTCGATCGCTCCA
>CAUEQX010000142.1 GCA_959020035.1 uncultured Collinsella sp.
AGCGGTGAGTCCCGTGGCGGCAAGCGCTTTGAAGAGCGCGGCGGCCGTGGCGGCGAGCGTCGCGAGGGTGCTCGCGGCAACGGTGGCCGCAGCGGCGCCGGTCGTTCGAATGAGTCGCGCGATCGTCGCGATCCGCGTGCCAGCCGCGATCGTCGCGATGACTGGCGCAACTACGACGATACCCGCGAGGAGCGTCGCGGCGGCTACCGTGGTGGTCGCGGCGGCAACCAGACCGGTTCCCGTGGCGGTCGTGCCGGCGGTCGCGATAACCGTGGCAGCTATGGCAACAGCCGTGGCGGCAAGCGCGGCGGCAGCTCCCGTCGCCCCGGTGACGGCGGCGGTAAGCGCAAGTAACATACGCGTCGCGCGGTAAGGCGAGACGAGTTTGGGCCCCGAGCAGACTATGCTCGGGGCCCTTTTTGGTGCAAAGAGGTCAGGTTAATCTGCACCAACGTCTTGAAGTTGCGGTGGAATACGGACTGTTGTGGCCTTTTGAGCGGCTTTTCAGTCCCTATTTCACCGCAACTCATGATTGGTGCAAGGCGGCCTGACTCCTTTGTACCAAAAATGATCCGGTTTCCTCCGTCTCCTTCGGATCACATGACCCCTTGGGGACGGAGGAAAACGGATCAGATAGGAAAAATAGTAAGGCGTTATTTGCCCACATGAGCTATTGCTATTTGATAACGCGTTTTATCAAATATGGCATTTATCTGCGGAAAAGGCGTTTATCACCGCTGGGGACGACGTTTCATACCGCCTGCCGAACCATGTTGTTGCCAAACAACTTTTTAGGTCAGTCTGTTGCGTGTAGCAATTTCGCCCGGCCTCGCCTCCGGGTTGCCATGCGAGAGGGGATCTTATGGCTCGACTGCATGTAATGGAACGCAGCCACGCTCAGGCCGTCATGGACGACCTGCACGATGCGCTCGGACGTCGTCTGGCGGTGAGTTCGCTCGCTCCGTGTCCCGTTGAGTTTACGGCAGCGCTCGTCAACCTGTGCTCCACCCAGAGCTGCGGTAAGTGCACGCCCTGTCGCGTGGGCCTGAGCGCGCTGAGCGACCTGCTCGCCGATGTGCTCGAAGGGCGTGCCGATGAGTCCACGCTCAACCTTATTGAACGCACGGCCCGCACCATCTACCTTTCGAGCGACTGCGCCATCGGCTACGAGGCCGGCGCCATGGCGCTCACGGCCATTCGCGGCTTCCGCGACGACTTTGAGCACCACATCCGCGAGCACTCCTGCGGCTTTGACCGCGAGGCCCGCGTCCCGTGCGTCTCGGGCTGCCCAGCGCACGTCGACATTCCCGGGTACATTTCGCTTGTCGAGGCGGGCCGTTATGCCGACGCCGTCAAGGTCATCCGCAAGAACAATCCGCTGCCGCTCGTCTGCGGCTTGGTGTGTGAGCATCCCTGCGAGATGCACTGCCGCCGCGGTATGGTCGATGACCCCATGAACATCCTCGCCCTCAAGCGTTTTGCCGTTGAGCACAGTGACCTCAACGACCACAAGCCGCATGTGGTGGACAACACCGGTAAGCGCGTCGCCGTGATCGGCGGCGGCCCGGCCGGCCTTTCCTGCGCCTACTACCTGGCCGTGATGGGCCACAAGGTGACCATCTTTGAGCAGCGCCACCACCTGGGCGGCATGCTGCGCTATGGCATCCCCAGCTATCGTCTGCCGCGCGAGTGCCTGCAGGCCGAGATCGACTGGATCTTGAGCGCCGGTATCGACGTGGAGCTCGACCACTCCGTGAACGGTGAGGAGCTCGCCCGTCTGCGTGACGAGTTCGATGCCGTCTACCTGGCCATTGGCGCCCACAGCGATAAGAAGCTCGGCCTTCCGGGCGAAGAAGCGCTCGGCGTGGAGTCTGCCGTCAAGATGCTGCGCGCCATCGGTGACGACGAGCTGCCCGACCTGAGCGGCCAGCGCGTGTGCGTCATCGGCGGCGGCAACGTGGCCATGGACGTGGCGCGCTCTGCCGTGCGCTGCGGCGCCGAAAAGGTAAGCATCGTCTACCGCCGTCGTATCTGCGATATGACAGCCCAGGACGCCGAGATCGCCGGTGCCCAAGCCGAGGGCTGCGAGGTGTTGGAACTGACGGCCCCACTCGCCATCGAGACGGGCGAGGACGGTCGCGTGAGCGGCCTGCGCGTGCAGCCGCAGATTATCGGCGAGCCTCGCCGCGGTCGTCCGGCTCCGCGTGCCGCCGCCACGCCCGAGCGCGTCATTCCCTGCGAGCGCGTGTTTGTGGCCATCGGCCAGGACATCGATTCCAAGCCGTTTGAGGAGATGGGCGTTGCCTGCAAGTGGGGCTGCGTCATCACCGATTCGGACGGCGCCGTGCCCAACTTCGATGGCCTCTTTAGCGGCGGCGACTGCCAGACCGGCCCCGCCACCGTCATCCGCGCCATCAATGCCGGCCGCGTGGCTTCGGCAAACATCGATCACTACCTGGGCTTCGACCACAAGATCAAGCTCGAGGTCGAGCTGCCGACCGTTCAGTTTAAGGGCAAGCACGAGTGCGGCCGCTGCGAGCTGGGCGAGCGCGAGGCCGGCGAGCGCATTCACGATTGGAATCTGGTCGAACAGGGCCTTACCGAGGAAGAGGCGCGCCAAGAGGCGAGTCGCTGCCTGCGTTGCGACCACTTTGGCTTTGGCGCGTTCCGCGGAGGGAGGAACCTGGAATGGTAGAGCTCAACAAAACCACCGTCAGCGACAACACCGAAAACGGAGCGCACAATATGGTCAAGCTCACTATCGATAATTGCGAGGTCGTGGTACCCGAGCACACCACGATCCTGGACGCGGCCAAGTCCGTCGGCATCCAGATTCCCACCCTGTGCTACTTGCGCGATCTGAACGAGATCGGCGGCTGCCGTGTGTGCGTGGTCGAGGTTGAGGGCTGCGACCAGCTGGTTGCCGCCTGCAACAACTACGTGCTTGACGGCATGGTAGTTCACACCAACAGCCCCAAGGCCCGCGAGGCCCGCCGCACCAACGTGCAGCTGCTGCTGTCCCAGCACGATTCGCAGTGCACGAGCTGCGTGCGCAGCGGTAACTGCAACCTACAGACCATCGCCAACGACCTGGGCATTTTCTATCTGCCATATCAAAGGCATTTGGCGGGCGAGGGCTGGGATTTCGATTTTCCCATCATCCGCGAAAACGACAAGTGCATTAAATGCATGCGCTGCATCAAGGTGTGCGAGAGCGTGCAGGGCCTGGGGATTTGGGACCTGACCAACCGCGCCACACATACCGCCGTGGGTACCCGCGGACGCGCGCCGATCGGCAAGACCGATTGCGTCGCATGCGGCCAGTGCATTACGCATTGTCCGACGGGCGCACTACGCGAGCGCGACGATACCGAGACCGTGTTTGACGCGCTTGCCGATCCCGATAAGATCGTGCTGGTGCAGATCGCGCCTGCCGTTCGCAGCGCCTGGGGCGAGGAGCTCGGCATTCCGCGCGAGGAGGCGACCGTTGAGCGTCTGGCTTGCGCGCTGCGCCGCGTGGGCTTTGAGTACGTGTTCGATACCGATTTCTCGGCCGACCTCACCATTATGGAGGAGGGCTCCGAGCTGCTCGAGCGCCTGGGCGCCGCCGCCAAGGGCGAAGGTGACAGCCGCGGCTGGCCCATGTTTACGAGCTGCTGCCCGGGCTGGGTGCGCTTTGTGAAGGCACGCTATCCGGAGTTTGTCGACAGCCTGTCCACGTCCAAGTCGCCGCAGCAGATGTTCGGCGCCATTGCCAAGACGTACTACGCCAAGGTGCTAGGCGTGGAGCCCGAGCGCCTGTTCGTGGTGTCCGTTATGCCGTGCACGGCCAAGAAGGCCGAGTGTGCACTGCCGAGCATGGTGGGCGAGGGCGGTGCGCCCGACGTAGACGTTGCGCTGACGGTGCGCGAGATGGTGCGCATGATCCGCGCGAGCCACGTGAGCGTTGACACGCTGGTCGAGGAGCCGCTCGATACGCCGCTGGGCTTTGGCACGGGCGCGGGTGTGATCTTTGGCGCCACGGGCGGCGTGATGGAGGCTGCCGTGCGCTCGGCCTATTACCTGGTGACGGGCAGGAACCCCGATGCGGATTTCTTTACCGACGTGCGTGGCCTGAATGGTTGGAAGGAAGCCGTCGCCGATATCGCTGGCACCAAGGTGCGCGTCGCCGTGGCGCACGGGCTGGGCAATGCCGCCCGCCTGCTCGACGCGATTCGCGACGGCCGTGCGAGCTATGACTTCATTGAGGTTATGGCATGCCCGGGCGGCTGTGTCGGTGGCGGCGGTCAGCCCATCCACGATGGCTGCGAGCTGGCGGCCGAGCGCGGCCAGGTGCTGTGGGGCCTGGATGCCGCAGCCGACATTCGCTTCTCGCACGAGAATCCCGATGTCCAGGCGTGCTATCGCGAGTTTTTGGGCGCGCCGCTCTCGTCGCTGGCCGAGGAGCTGCTGCATACCGACCATCACGCCTGGTCGATGCCTAACGAGGGGACGTGCTAGCGATGCGCGCTTTTGATGTTGAGATGTCGCGCCGAGGATTTGCCTCGGCGCTTGCCGCGGGCGCGTTGTCGCTCGCGTTGGCTGGCTGTGGTGGCGGGTCTGCCGGGGCCGGGTCTGCTGCCGGGTCGGCTGCCGGTGGGGCGGCGGCCGCCGCGGAGCCCGTCGAGGTGCACGTCGCCTCGCTCAAGGGCCCGACGTCGATTGGCCTTGTGCAGTTTATGGACCAGGCGGACGAGGGTGCCACGGACAACGAGTT
>CAUEQX010000143.1 GCA_959020035.1 uncultured Collinsella sp.
GAAGGAGAAGCAGAAGGTCAAGTTCATCTACGGCGTTCTGGAGAAGCAGTTCCACGGCTACTTCAACAAGGCCCGTAAGATGAACGGCGTCACCGGTGAGAACCTCATGATCATTCTTGAGTCTCGCCTCGACAACGTCGTCTTCCGTCTTGGCTTCGCCCGCACCCGCAAAGAGGCTCGTCAGTCCGTCCGTCACGGTCACTTCACCGTGAACGGCAAGCGCGTGGACATCCCGTCCTACCGCGTCAAGGCCGGCGACGTCGTCGCTGTCGGCGAGAAGTTCCGTGACCTCCTCCCCATCAAGGAGGCTCTGATTTCCTCCGAGCGCTTTGAGGTCCCTGGCTGGCTCGAGGTCGATATCGAGAAGCTGTCTGGTAACGTGCTCGCTCTGCCGACGCGTGAGCAGATCAGCGGTGATATCAACGAGCAGCTCATCGTCGAGCTCTACTCTAAGTAGTCCATCCGGGCTGCTGAGGCTGGAGGTAATACATGTCAGAATTCATTAGGCCTCAGGTTCAGGTCGAAGAGATCAACGAGACGTCTGCTCGTGTCTCCGTCGAGCCGCTCGAGCGTGGCTACGGCGATACGCTGGGTAACTCCCTTCGTCGCGTTCTTCTGTCCTCGCTCGAGGGTGCCGCCGTCGAGGCTATTCAGATCGATGGCGCGCAGCACGAGTTCATGACCATCCCTAACATGGTCGAGGATGTCACCGACATCGTCCTGAATGTCAAGGGTCTTGTCTTCAGGGCTCTCGGCACGACCGACGAGGCGACCGCCACCATTTCGGTTGACGGCCCCTGCGAGGTCACCGGTGCGGACTTCTTTATTCCGTCCGAGTTTGAGCTGGTTAACCCCGAGCAGCACATCGCTACGCTCACCGAGGGTGGCCATCTCACCATGAGCATGCGCATCGGCTATGGCCGCGGCTATGTTTCTGGCGAGGCCAACAAACGCGACAACGATCCCATCGGTGTGATCCACGTCGACTCGCTGTACTCGCCGGTTTCCCGTTGCGCCAAGCTCGTTGAGGCTTGCCGTGTCGGTCAGCACACCGACTACGACCGCCTTGTCCTCGAGATCGAGACCAACGGCTCCATCGCCCCGCGCGACGCCGTGGTCCAGGCTGCCAATATCATTAACCAGCATATGGCTGCCTTTATGAACCTTGCCGAGACCCCCGAGGTCGAGGAGGAGGCTTCGATCTTCGCTCCCGAGGTCACCAACGACAACGCTGAGCTGGACAAGCAGATCGAGGATCTGGACCTTTCCGTCCGTTCTTACAACTGCCTTAAGCGCGCCAGCATTCACTCGGTCCGTCAGCTCGTTGAGTTCTCGGAGAACGATCTGCTCAACATCCGTAACTTCGGTGTTAAGTCGATCGAGGAAGTGAAGGACAAGCTTGAGTCCATGGGCCTGAGCCTGAAGGCTTAATGCTTCGCATATTTGAGGAGAAACTAGACCATGCGTCATAACGTTAAGAAGGGCCTGAAGCTCGGCACCGATGCGAGCCACACCAAGGCCATGAAGAAGAGCCTTGCTAAGGCCCTCTTCGAGAACGACCGCATCAAGACCACCGAGACCCGCGCTAAGGCGCTGCGTTCGGTCGTCGATCCGATCATCACCTGGGCCAAGAAGGGCGACCTGCACTCTCGTCGTCTGGCTATCGCCAAGCTCGGCGATAAGCAGCTCGTTGCCGAGATCTTCGACAAGGCTGCTCAGGGCATGTGGCAGGACCGCAACGGCGGTTACACCCGCATCATGAAGCTCGGTAACCGCAAGGGCGACAACGCTCCCATCGTTATCATGGAGCTCGTCACCGAGCCTTGCACGCCTAAGGCTAAGAAGGCTGCTCCGGCCCCCAAGAAGGCCGCTGCTCCCAAGAAGGTCGAGGCTGCCGAGGAGGCTCCTGCTGAGGAGACCGCTGAGTAGACAATCCGTCTGCATAGGCTATATTCGAGGGGTACGTTCGCGTACCCCTCTTTTTTTGTCGCGATACCGTTACTTGTTTGTTGGGAGCGCCCATGACTGCGCCGTCTGATTTCAATTTGACCCCCGAGCTTGACGCCACGCTCGTATTTCGCGTGGCCTATGATGGCTCGTCGTATAGCGGATTTGCCGAGCAGCCGGGACAGACGACGGTTGCGGGTGAGCTGCGTCGAGCCATCGAGACGCTGCTTCGCCGTCCGATCGATCTGACGTGCGCAGGTCGTACCGATGCCGGCGTGCATGCCGTGGCTCAGTACATCAGCGTGCCCGTAACGGACGCTGAGCTCGCCCTTACGCGCCGTAGGTGGCTGCGGGCTATGGATGCCCTGCTGCCTAAAGATATCGCCATAAACGAGGTCTACAGGGCCCGTAAGGGCTTTTCTGCACGCTTTGACGCGCGTTCCCGTACGTATACGTACCGTATTGCCGATCGCGATGCGCGCCCCGTGCTGTCCCGTGGTGCCGTGTGGTGGCATCGCTATCCCTTGGACGTCGAGGCCATGTCTGCGGCCTGTCCCGCGCTTTTGGGTGAGCAGGACTTTAAGAGCTTTTGCAAGGTCGCCTCTGCCGTGGGCAAGCCTACGCACCGCTGCGTGATGCGTGCCGAGTTTGGCCATGAGATTGCGTTTGGCGAGGACATCCTGACGTTTACCATCGAGGGCAATGCGTTCCTGCATTCGATGGTCCGTACGATCGTGGGCACGCTTGTCGAGATTGGCATGCATCGCCGTGAACCCGAGTGGATGCGTGAGGTCATCGATGCTTGCGACCGTACCGCTGCGGGCCCCACGGCTCCTGCCTGCGGCCTTACGTTTATGGGCGTGGATTACGATCCCGCCGAGCTTGTCGTGCTCGACTAGGGGAGGGCTCGGCGCGTCGTGCGTCGGCACCTGTCATCTGTGGGCTGCGCGTGTGCAACATCTGTTCTTGGCGTGCAATACAACCGGTGTCTCATTGCTTTTATTGCCGGGGTGTACCATGAACGACAGTTTGATTCACTGCTGTCGAGAGGACGGATAACTTGGTTCGACGTGGCTCGCATCCGCGACTTTCGGTGATCCTTGTGGTAGAAGGTTCGCCCAGCTATGCGATGCGTGCGCTCGAGAGTATCCAGAACCAAGACCTCTACGATTTGCAGATTGTCGTTGTCTGCCGCGATGCTGCGCCCGGTGTGCGCCATTCGCTTCAAGTTGCTGCCGACAGGGACATCCATATTGATTTGATTGACGTCGAGGACGCGAAGCGCGGCGCTTGCCTTCGTGCCGGTTTTGCTGCCTCGCGCGGCTCTCAAATCATCGCTATGAACGCCGATGAGTGGTTTGCTCCGCAGTCCCTTTCCAAGATGGTCAATATCGCGTGCGATACTACGGCAGACATAGTGCTCCCCACGGTGTCGCTCGACCGCTATGATGCACATCGAGAGTGCCATTCGCGCGTCTTGGATGCTGCTCATATTTCCATTGATAGCAAATCTTCGATGGTGGCCGGGCTGCCTCAGTTGATTTTAGGCGGCCTAGTCGTTCAGACCTCTGGTGTGATGTACAGCCGCTCGCTGTTTGAGGCATGCCTTTTGTGCGACAAGGTGTTTCGCACAGTTGGGTTTATGGCATGCGCGCTTTCGCAGACACGATGCGTGTCCGGCTGCGGCGATGCTTGTTTCCACACGGCGGCACCTAAACTTACAGATGCCTTTGATCCCACCATGTATGCCAAGGTATCCGATGACACTCGAGCGCTCGACGAGCTTGCGGACTCACTCTCGGAAGCAGACAGCGGTGGTCGGCTCAAGCTGGCAAGCCAAAAGTTCTACTTTGCCGGACTGGTCGCCTGCATCGAGAATTTGTGTCTGAGCCCGCATGGGGTGTCGTCAATCGAGCGTTCCGCCCGCATGCGTGATATGCTCGATGCGCCTCGAACCCGTCAGATGGTCGCCGCGCTCAAGGATAACCATCGGGGGCTCGGTCTGTTGTTTGGGCCGATCGCCAGCGCCAAGCCCGCGCGCTGCGTGATGTGTACGCATCTGGCAGCTTTTCTTAACCGGACGGGCGCAAAAACCGCCTAAACGGCTCATTTCGAAACAAACTTGCATAGAATTGTTTCGAAATGCGTTCTTATACACAAAAGCCTTCAAATAGCGTTAAACTATTCAATCACTGATTGATTGTCTCCGCCATCTTTTGGAGAGAGGGTTTGTATGGCTAAAAAACGCAATGGGCGCCAGGATGCCATTAGAGATATTGTGCGCAATAAGGACGTCCGAACGCAGCGCGTGCTGGTCGATGAGCTCCGCGCTATGGGCTTTGATTGCACGCAGGCGACTGTCTCTCGCGATATTGCCGACATGGGGCTGCGTAAGCTCCCTGAGGGCATCTATGTTCTGGCAGAGGACCTGCACCTGCAGCGTATGGTTTCCGAGCTCGTAACGGGCGTTCTGCGCACCGATAATCTGGTTATGATCAAGGCTCAGCCTGGCACGGCTTCCGGCATCGCCGCCGCCGTTGATGCGGCAGAGTTGCCCGATGTGCTTGGCTCGCTTGCCGGCAACGATACGATTTTGGTTATTGCCCAGACGGCCGAGGACGGCGAGCGTCTTGAGGCGCTGATCAATAAGCTGAGCAATTCTCGCAAGTAGGCGTGCGGGTCGTGCGCTCGGCACTGTGCGCGTGACATGGTGGCTTGTAAGGGGTATCGACGTTGGTCGGTACCCCATTACAGTCTGAAGTGGGCCACCGATAAATTTCGATGGCGAGCATTCGGCG
>CAUEQX010000144.1 GCA_959020035.1 uncultured Collinsella sp.
TGGGCTTTACAAACACGGAAGGTGATAAGGATGAATAACGAAAACAAGGGCATTCACCCCACGGGGGTATCGTCGCGCGTGTGGATTGCGCTGGTCGCTCTGTGCGTCGCCAATGTCGTAGCGCACCTCATGGTGATGCCGAGCTTGCCGGCGCAGATTCCCACGCACTGGGGCGCGAACGGCTCCGTCGACGGTTGGGGTCCTAGCTGGATGGCCTCCGCGCTCGGCGTGCTGCCTCTGGCGCTTCTCGCAATGTTCTGCGTGGTGCCGCGCATCGACCCCAAAGGTGAGGCATATCGAACCTCGGGCAAGTTCTACCAGGGCTTCGTAATCGCCTTCACCTTGTTCATGTGCGCGATAAGCTGGCTGGGAGAGCTTACGGTCTGGGGCGTGGTGCCGGCGGTCGGTTCGGTTAACGTGCTGATTTCCGGTGTTGTCGGTTTGCTGTTCATCGGCGTAGGCAACTACTTGCCGCGTGTGAAGCAGAACTATACGCTCGGTATCAAGACACCTTGGGCGCTTGCCGATCCCGAGAACTGGCGCCGTACGCAGCGTTTTGGCGGCGCCTGCTTTATGGTGCTGGGTATTGGCCTGATTGTGATGGGCGTGGCAGGCAGCGTGCTTTCGAGTGAAGTCGTCGCCGCGGTGATTGCGGTTCTGGCGTTTGGTTCGGTCGGAGCCGTCTACGCCTACTCGTATCTGCTGTGGCGCAAATCGCAGCGAGCCGCTCGTTAAGGTTGCGGAAAACTAGCGTACGCAGTTCATAGTATGTTCCGGGGGACTTTTCCCAGGTAGTATTAAGGGGTATGGGCAACCATGCCCCTTTTTTCGTTAAGTTTCAGAGCTGGTTTCCTCATTTCGTTTCCACTAAAGCGAATCAATAATAGAGAAACAGCAGGTAGAAAGGATAAAACAGGCAAATGGCAGAGTTTATCTACCAGATGTATCAGGCTCGTAAGGCCCATGGCGACAAGGTAATCCTTGACGACGTGACCCTGAGCTTCTACCCCGGTGCCAAGATCGGCGTTGTGGGTCCCAACGGCATGGGCAAGTCGACCCTGCTCAAGATCATGGCCGGCATCGAGGAGGTCTCCAACGGTGATGCCAAGCTCACCCCCGGCTACACCGTGGGCATCCTGCAGCAGGAGCCGCCGCTCGACGACGACAAGACCGTCATCGAGAACGTGCGCATGGCATTTGGCGACATGATCGCCAAGGTCGATCGCTTCAACAAGATCGGCGAGGAGATGTGCGACCCGGACTGCGACATGGATGCCCTCATGGCCGAGATGGGCAAGCTCCAGGACGAGATCGACGCCGCCGACGGCTGGGATATCGATTCCAAGCTCGGCCAGGCCATGGACGCCCTGCAGCTGCCCGATTCCGACATGCCGGTCAACGTGCTTTCCGGCGGCGAGCGCCGTCGCGTGGCCCTGTGCAAGCTGCTGCTCGAGGCTCCCGACCTGCTGCTGCTCGATGAGCCCACCAACCACCTGGACGCTGAGTCGATCCTGTGGCTCGAGCACTTCCTGCACAACTATCAGGGCGCGGTGCTTGCCGTCACACACGATCGCTACTTCTTGGATAACGTTGCCGAGTGGATCTGCGAGGTCGACCGTGGTCACCTCTATCCCTACAAGGGCAATTACTCCACGTATCTGGAGACCAAGGCCGCGCGTATCGAGGCGCAGGGCAACCGCGACGCCAAACTCGCCAAGCGCATGGAGGCCGAGCTCGAGTGGGTGCGCAGCTCGCCCAAGGCCCGCCAGGCCAAGAACAAGGCCCGTCTGGCTCGCTACGAGGAGATGGAGGCCGAGGCCCGCGCAAGTCAGAAGCTCGACTGGACCGACATCCGCATCCCTGTGGGCCCGCGTCTGGGCAACAAGGTGCTCGAGGCTCATCACCTGCACAAGGAGTTCGATGGCCGTGTGCTCATCGACGACCTATCGTTCACCCTGCCGCGCAACGGCATCGTGGGCGTCATCGGCCCCAACGGCGTCGGTAAGACCACGCTGTTCAAGACGATTGTGGGTTTGGAGCCGCTGACTTCGGGCGAGCTCGAGGTGGGCGAGACCGTCAAGATTTCTTACGTCGACCAGAACCGTTCCGGCATCGACCCCGATAAGAACCTATGGGAGGTCGTCTCGGACGGCCTGGATCACATGATGGTCGGCGAGACCGAGGTCCCCAGCCGCGCGTACGTGGCGAGCTTTGGCTTTAAGGGCCAGGACCAGCAGAAGCGCGCCGGCGTACTCTCCGGTGGCGAGCGCAACCGTCTGAACCTGGCACTCACGCTCAAGCAGGGCGGCAACTTGCTGCTCCTCGACGAGCCCACCAACGACCTCGACGTCGAGACGCTGTCCTCGCTCGAAGCGGCGCTGCTCGAGTTCCCGGGCTGCTCGGTGGTCATTAGCCACGACCGTATGTTCCTGGACCGCGTCGCCACGCACATTCTGGCGTGGGAGGGCACCGACGAGAATCCGGGCAACTGGTATTGGTTCGAGGGCAACTTCGAGGCCTATCAGGCCAACCGCATCGAGCGCCTGGGCGAGGATGCAGCCCAGCCGCATCGTATTCACCGCAAGCTGACGCGCGACTAGTAGCAAGTAGAAGGGCCGCCACCAAGGGCGGCCTTTCTTGTAGCGATTGCACTGCAGCTATGCCCTGGCTGCTGGTTTGATTCATAATCAAAGTCATCTCTTTGGGATTAAAGCCCGTTTTTGCTATGAGTGATTTTCTAATTCCGTTTAAAACGTAAAGACGCATTGGGTTGCAAGGACATAAGCAAATCGAATTGAAATATAACCAGTGCTGTAACGTTACAAAAAAGATTATAGAATAGGAGTACCTTATAAGTCGCTTCTCTAGAAAGAAGAACATATGCTTTCGCGTCGTCGTTTTCTGCAACTTGTCGCGTCTTCAATTGTCGCCTTAGCCGCACGTCCGAAAGAGGTTTTTGCTTCGACGGGCAATATTGATGGTGAGCAGATACAATTTACTTCTGAAATTGCGCAAGAGCTTGCCGATAAATATATAAAGGGACTCCTCGGCTATTCGTATACGCCTTCTGACCCTATTCCTTTTGTAGATGTTGATGGGTCCCCGCTTGGTTACATTGTTCCGGTTGTGACATCCAATAGAGCCGCGGGCTATTTGGTTTTAGATGCTTCAGATGATGAAATACTTACGGGATATCGTTTTGGAGACGGCTTAGTCAGCCCTATGGATCGGGGAGGAGATCTTGGTGTCGAGTCTTATTCGTTCAATAACCCAGTCGTAATGATCAATCCATTCGAATTCGGCGTGCAATCTTTGGACGGTTCAATAACAACAAATTGCGGAAGAACAATCCCGGCTGTTTCCATAGAAGGACGGCCTGTCGTTTTATCGAATAAACCTTCAAGCTGGAACGATGTTGTAATTTACGCAACTCAAATGCAGGATTACACAGTATCTGGATTTCGTTCCATTTCTCAGTTTATGTTATATGATGAAAGCGAGATTAAGAGGCTTACCGCCCACTATGCTTGTATGGTGACAGCTTTTTCGAACGTTGCGGAACTGTATGGCATTGCCAATTTATATAGCGACCCTTCGCAATATATGCAGATATGGAATTACACCAATACCCATGCTCTTTCCGATGAAGAACAGACTGTTCCCGGCGTTGTTTTGGGTGGAACGCCGATATCAACCTGTGCAACGGGGTTTACAAATTACTGCGCAAGCAGAGGAAGTACTCTTATCGCCCGCACTGTCTCCTCTCCGGCTATCGCGAGCATTCAAAATGAGATTAACTCTAATAGACCGAATGTTTTACATGCGAGTTTGTACAACGGATCAGCCCATTCTGTAACAGCGGAGGCTTACGCCACACTTACTGGTAAGAAAACTGGAGAGACAAGGCAGATGATTGGCATAGCGGACGGCTGGAATTCATCTTTATCCTTCCTGAAGTATGATCAGAGCTATTATGCGTGGACTTATGGAACGACTTTTTCGAAGTAGGGCGATTCGACTAGCTCTGTCTTTGGTGCTGATGGCTTCATTGGTGGGCTGTTCAACAAAGGAAGAGATATCGCGCGGAGGTTCCGGAGAAGTGACTGCGACAGACTCAGGTTCATTAGAAATAGCTGGCGGGCATGCCGATGTGATGTTACAAGGAAAAGGCGTGCTTAGGTCGATTGATGCTGAAGACGCTGTCTGCTCAATAGAGGATTTGAAGACAGGTGAAACTGCATCGTACCGAGTTTCAGATAATGCTGCGAATATGATTGAGTCGATACCGACTGGAGCGCAGGTTTCTTTTAGATACTTTGCTCCGCAACTTGAGGATGAGCTTGCTTCTCTGGTGTCTATATGCACCGATGACAACTAAAAGGCCTGAATTCAAACGGCCTCGGATGGTCAAATTGGCTATCCGAGGCCGTTTTTTACTCGACCGGGGCTTCGACCTTGTCGATGGCCCAGGCGGCTCCGAGACCGCCGGTGGTGTTGCGGCGGATGCGCACGGTAACCTCGCGGCGCTCGCCGGCCTGCGTGTAGCACAGGGGGAAGTTTGCGCGGTTTCGCGCGGCCTCGATGGTACCGCGCTCGCGGGCGATCCAGTAGTACTCGCCGACAATGCCGAGCGTGTCGGCGCCGTAGGGGAGATAGGTCGACAACTGGTGCAGAAGCGGGCCGGGGCAGAAGACCTCGGTTGCGAAATCGACGGGGAAGTCC
>CAUEQX010000145.1 GCA_959020035.1 uncultured Collinsella sp.
TGAAGGGAGCGCTCCCGCAAACTGCCTATTGACAACTTATAGGAGCGTCGGTTTTGTTGTAAAAAAGCCGGTCTGGTCGGCGAATCCCGATTTTTCCCCGCACTTCCGAAAACAGCGGTTCAGCAGCGTCAAAAAATGCCCTCAAAATCGAGAGTTAATGAACAGATGTAGCCGTTCGCCGCAAATTACCGTCCGTTTATAGAACCCACCCCCAGCGTGCAGTCCCCTTACGGTTGAATAAATACACATCTATGGAATTACGTAAGAGAGGACTGTTCCTATGAGCTACAAGACCGTTTGTGTTGCCGGCGGCGGCGTGTTAGGAAGCCAGATTGCCTTTCAGGCTGCCTACTGCGGCTTTGATGTAACGATTTGGCTGCGCAGCGAGGGCAGCATCGGCCGCACCCAGCCCAAGATCGATCATGTGCGCGAGGAGTACATCGCGGCAATCGAGGGTATGGCGGACGGTACGGGCGAGTGGTGTGCCGGTATCGCCGATAGCGACCAGACCTTCGACAGGGAGGCGGCGCTCGCCGCCGTTGAGCGTGCCTACTCCACACTCAAGCTGGAGCTCGACCTCGCCAAGGCCGTTGCCGACTTGGTCATCGAGTCTATGGCCGAGGACACACAGGCAAAGATCGACTTCTACAAGAAGCTCGCCCCGGTTCTGCCGCAAAAGACCGTCATCGTGACGAACTCCTCTACGCTGCTGCCGAGCACCTTTGCCAAGTACACTGGTCGCCCCGAGAAGTACCTGTCGCTGCACTTTGCCAACTCCATCTGGAAGAACAACATGACCGAGGTCATGGCCCAGGACCAGACCGACAAGCGCTATTTCGACGAGCTCGTCGACTTCGCCAACGACATTCGCATGCTGGCACTTCCCGTCAACAAGGAAAAGAACGGTTACCTGCTCAACTCTATGCTGGTGCCGTGGCTGCTCTCGGGCCTTGACCTGTATGTCTCGGGCGTGAGTGACCCCAAGAGCATCGACCTCGCATGGACGCGCGGTACCGGCGCTCCCAAGGGCCCGTTCCGCGTATTCGACACGGTGGGCATCCAGACGGCCTACAACATCGTCATGCAGTATCAGAAGGTCCCGGGCCTGGTGAGCCCGCTGCTCAAAAAGATGATGATGCCCTACAACTTTAAGGCCATGGCATCCGTCCTCAAGCAGATGCTCGACGAAGGCAAGCTGGGCGAAAGCTCGGGCGAGGGCTTCTTCAAGTACTAACAATGATCCCTCGGGGACGGAGGAAAACGGATCATTTTTGGTCGCCAGCAGTGAGAAGATGGACCCAGAAATAGAAAGGAGTGGCAATGGGCCGGCTCGGGCTTTGAGGACAAGCTGCTGCAAGCCCAGGGCGATTTCTCGCTCAATGCAGGCCAGCACAGCGTGACGTATCTGCCGAGTTCTGACACGGCAACGACCGGTCGCTACCAGGTGCTGCTGTACGACAACAACTTTGGTGCGGCCGAAAGCTATCCCAAGTTCGACTGGGGCCAGCTGGGCGCCGGGGTGGTGACCGACTACAGCCGCGGCACGCATTCGTTTGGGCGCATCTTTACAGTGGACGAGACGGCGCGCACCTACGAACTTGAGGACCAGATCGCCGTGCCGTTTTCGGGCTATGTGAGCAGTGCGCAGCGCGTTGGCGATTCAAATAGCATGCTCGTGGCATCGGGCCAGGCCAAGACCTTTACCGAGTACGATCGGTATGGTCTACCCATCGCTACCTTTGAGATGGAAGCCGAAAAGTACATCTATCGCGTGTACAAGTACGATCTGTAGGGCCGCGCTTAGGTTTGACCAATGGAGTATGAAAACACGCCGTTCGCCGATGCCCCCTCCGCGAGTGGCAGCCATATGGTTTAATGTCAGAAGCATATAGTTGTCGCCAGCCTGCTGGCGACGTTCCCCCTGATATCGGAGGTTCCAGGTATGTTTCGCGCTCAGTTAAACAACTATCGGTTGGGCTAACATGGGTCGCCGTGCTATTTCGATAACCCTTGCAGTGGTCTGCCTGGCTGTGCTCCTGGGCGCTACAGGGCTGTTTGCTATAAGCCGGGAAACGTCCTATATGCAGGAATGCGCTTCCGAAGGGTTTGCCATTGACGGTTACTATCGGGACGACAAGACGAGTCTGGAAACCCTGGCCTTTCTTGAAGAGGATAACCATCGGTGGCAACTGGTCGACAAAGACGGCAGCTGCGTTGACGGGCAGTTTAAGCGTACGGATGACCCCAACATCCTGATATTAAAGAAGGAAAACGGCGAAGAATTCGGCACGGTTCACGTTGCGTATATATCGCGCCGACGCAATCAGGGGCAGCTCTATCTATTTAGAGATAGCAAAGTGACCCGATTTTATCTGGTGAGCACCAAACCTGCGTTTATGGTGGAGTCTGGCGATGTCGATCCGGCCAGTTGATTCACGGCAATAAAACGGCGAGCGGGGCGCGGGTGTGAACTGAACCCCTCTATTTGCTCGTGTCCGTATCGCGTCTGCGCCTCGTCATAACTTGCGTCCGTGCGAGCGCTCATCCCGCGCCGGCATCACTTCACGTCAAATTCCACGCGATCGAGTTCAGGCACGTTGAGGTCGATGAGCTTGCGAGCGACGTGACGGTCGTGTGCCCCAAGCGCCTCGCCTGTCGTCACATGGGCGACAATCTCGCGCTCGACGATGCCTTCCTCATCGCCTTCGGTGGCCGAGGTTTCGACGGCGACGGTGTAATCCTTAAAGCCTGGCAGCACCGCGGCAAGCTCGCGCGTGGTTTCGGTGACGCCGTAGCCGTCCTGCACGCCGGACTGCGCCGAGCCAATAGACCCCGCCGTCATGACGATGCAGGGGATGGCAAAGACTACCGTGCCCACAATGATGCGGCGGCGCACCTTGCGTGATAGCTCGTCGACCTCGGCATCTTCCTCGGCAGTCACAATGCCGTCGCCGTTGAGGTCGCGCTTGAGCGGCACGCGCAAAAGAAGCAGAACGGCTTCGGCCGCGAGTGCGATAAAGACCACGTTGATGCCAAACTCGTAAAGCGCCGAGAGAAACAGTGACCCGCTTGCGATGGCGATGCCATAGCCCGCCGCGCACAGGGGCGGCATGAGCGCGGTCGCCACAGCCACCCCGGCGATGAGCGTGGCGGGTTCCTGGTCGCGCGAGTTGCCCAGGCCACCCGCAAAGCCGCCCGCGAGCGCGACGGCAAGGTCCCACACAGTCGGTGTCGAATTGTCGATGATGGCGGCCGTGGTGGTGCCAAGGGGCGAGAGCTTAAAGTACAACGTGGATGTGACCAGGCAAAAGGCCATCTGCAGAGCCAAGCTCGCGACGGCCTCAAGGGCAATCTCGCGGTCGAGCGTGGCGATGCCGTATGCCATGGCAAGGACCGAGCCCATGAGCGGGCAGATGAGCATGGCGCCTACAATGGCGATATCCGAGTCGATATCGAGGCCGATGCTCGCGATCAACATGGCAATGATCAAGATGCATAAGTGTGAGCCAGTCAGGCGCGTCCCGTTTACAAAGCGCTTGCGAATCACGTGATAGGGCGCGCGTCCCTCGCGAATGTTGAATGCCCGCTTTAGAAAGCGGCTTGCGTTCTCCATGGCCTCGCTGTGGGCGGGGCGGATGCCATGGCGCCGATGATGGCGCTCGCGCAGTCGCTTGAGCTGTTGTTTATCGAGTTCCATGTCCACCTCGTTCTGGCACGTGCCGCGTATCCCGCCCGTCGTCTTTACTCTACACCGCGTTGAGCGAGGTGTCAGACAGGGTTTGTTGACCTGGAAGTCAGGCCAATCGGCATGACTAAAAACGCCGTGAGGATCATAAGAGTCAAATAGACAAAAAAGCGCGGGGCCGGATGGTCTCCGACCCCGCGCTCTGCACGGGTGCGTTGATATTGGGTTTAGCCCAGCAGGCTCAGGCCAACAGAGACAAACGCCAGGATAACGCCGACGATAGACTCGCCGCCCAGCAGGCCGCTGGCGACAACCAGGCCCTGCTCCTGGAAGGCGGCGTCCTTGGCGGCCTTCTCCTCGTCCGAAAGACCGGCCTCGGCGTCGCGGTGAGCGGCCCACTTGTCGTAGACGAGCTTAACGCAGGAGCCCAGGAAAGCCGTGAGCGACATATAGAACGGCAGGTACACGCCCAGGCCGATCATCATGGCCGGAATGCCGAGCCAGTACATGACGATGCCGGCGATAAAGCCGCCTGCGAACCACGGCACGCTCGGGATGCCCGAGACCATGGTGGCGACCACGCTTGCCTGCGCGGCAACGAAGCTCTTGTCGGGGCCAAAGGCGTCCGGACCATAGGCGGTGACGAGCGCGACCATGACGGCTGCGGCGACCAGGGCGCCCACGATGCCGCCGATGGCCTGCCCGACCCACTGTGCGCGCGGGTTGGTGCCCAGCACGGCGCCGGCCTTGAAGTCGTTCATGACGTCGCCCGCAAGGCCGCACGCTACGGCCACGATGCCGGCGATAAAAAACAGCTTGACCTGAGCGAGCTGTGCGAAGGCGGCAACGATGAGCATGACGATGAGGCCGAAGATCTCCATGGGGTCGATGCCCGTCTGGCCGCAGCTCTGCGCGCTCATGATGGTGGTGACAAAGGTGAACAGCGTGACGATGACGGCCGGAACGGGGCCAAGGTCGAGCACGATGGCGATGATAAAGGCGATGCCGCCAGCGCCGAGGGCGATGCA
>CAUEQX010000146.1 GCA_959020035.1 uncultured Collinsella sp.
CTTGATGCGCTTAGCGGTCTCCTCGGCCGTCATCGAGATGTTGATGGCGTTGCCGTAAGACTTGCTCATCTTGCGGCCGTCGAGGCCGGGGAGCAGCGGAGTATCGGACAGCAAAGCGTCGACCTCGGGGAAGACGTTGCCGTAGCGGTTGTTGAACTTGCGGGCGATGGTACGGGTGAGCTCGATGTGGGGCAGCTGGTCGCGGCCCACGGGGACCACGTTGCCCTTGGTAAACAGGATGTCGCAGGCCTGGTGCACGGGATAGGTGAGGAGCAGGCCGGTGAGCTCGTGGCCGGAAGCCTCCATCTCGGCCTTCACCGTGGGGTTGCGCTGGAGCAGGGCCTCGGAGACGAGGGAGAGGAACGGCAGCATGAGCTGGTTGCAAGCGGGAACCGCGGAGTGCGTGTAAATCATGGTCTTGTCGGGGTCCAGGCCGCATGCCAGGTAGTCGATGACCATGTTGTAGACGTTGTCCTGGATGTTGTCCGTGCTGTCGCGGTCGGTAATGACCTGGTAGTCGGCGATGAGCACGTTGGTGTGGACGCCCAGCTCCTGCAGCTCGACGCGGCTTTTGAGGGTGCCAAAGTAGTGGCCCAAGTGCAGGCGGCCGGTGGGGCGATCGCCGGTGAGCATGGTGTACTTCTCGGGGTGCTGCGGCAGGTCGGCGCGGATTTGATTGCTGCGTTCGAGGCTGACCTCGTAGCTGAGCTCGTTGGGCATGCTGTCTCCTTTTGGGTTGAGTGCCTGGCCGGCATTGTCGGTCTTGGTTGAAAATGAAGCTACCAGAGAAACGGCGTCTCTTGCCGGAATCAACGATGGTTTTCGCCGTGTCGTCCCGCAGGGCCGTTTCCCTTCTTGGGAAGGAGCCCCTCGATATGCTCGAGCCGCTCCTCATGGGCCACGTGCGCCGCGCGCTCCTCGGCGGCGAAAGCGGGGTCTTCGGGCGTGACGGTCTCATCTCGCTGTCGACTCCGGTACCACCGCGACGGCGCTCCTGAGCCTGCTCGTCGACAAGCCGGTGACTATCTACACCACCAACGGCTATGCATGTCGGTTTACGGGCGAGCTTGCTGCTAAGGTGGTGGTAATTGGCGGCGACTTCAACCCCGTTACCTGCTCGCTCACCGGTCCTATGGTTGAGAGCGCGCTGCGCGAGCTGTACTTTGACCGGGCGTTTATAGGTGTCAACGCGGTGGACGAGGACCGCGGTATCATGACGCCAGGTTATCCCGAGGCTATCAAAAAACGTATCGTGATGCAGAATTCCCAGGCGAGTTACGTACTCGCCGATAGCTCCAAGTTCCACGTGTTTTCAAATGTAAAGGTGTGCGACCTGGAGGGCTTTACTGTTATTTCCGACAGGCGCGACTCCAAAATCGGCGAACGCGTCAAAATGATCACGGCCTAGGACACTGGGGCATCGCATCTTGCCCTCAAGCCGTTGCCCACGTAACGAAGCGTGGGGCAAACGTGCGCCCCATTCCTGATTTGGGGACTAGCTTAGTTCGTCGGCTATTTGGTGCTCGTAGAAGGCTTCTACTACGGCGTTAAAGTCGCGGGCGAAGTCTTCCATGGTTCCACGCCAGGTGGCTCGGCCGGGCTTTCCTTGGCCCACATAGGCGGTTTGAATGCCGCAGGCGGGGCTGGGGAAATCGCGCTTGGGATCGTTGCCCACCATAAGGACCTCGTGCGGCTCGAGCCCCATGACCTGCAGCTGCTCTAGATAATATGTGACATCGGGCTTGCAGCGCGTGGCGTTGCCCATGTGCGTTACGAGCTCGAAGGGCGCGTCTGTCAGCTCGCCCCAGCCCATGCGGCACTCGATGGCCCCTTGGGGAAAGCTGGGGTTGGTGAAGAGCGCGCAGCGCAGCCCCGCGTCCTGTACGGCTTGAAGCGCGGCGTGCGCACCCGGCATGGCTTTTGCGTTGATCATGTCATCGTTCTTGTACGGCAGAACTTCGTGATCGTAGTAGGTAAACGCCTCGTAGATGAGGGGATCGGAGAGGCAAATCCCGCATCGGCGCTCGACCTCTTCTTGGTAAAACTCAAGATTGGTGTGGTTGTCCGTGCCGCTGCGGCGATTGGCGTTGAGGTCGACCAGGATGGTGCCGAGGCGTGCCATCGTGCCACCGCGGCTGCGGCGCCCGATATCCGCGAGCATCGAAGAGACATCCTTAAAATAGCGAAGGATGAACGCGTCAAGGTTGATGCTAAGAAGCGTTTCGTCCATATCGAAAACGACTGCTTTGAGCACGCGGGCACCTTTCTCGAAAAATCGATCTAGAATCGTTGGCTCCGGATACTTTACCCCAAAGCCGAATGCCTGGCTGGTTATCGTCAAGTTGCGGAGACGTGTGTTCATAAGATTACGAAAAAGTCTCCACACGAGTAAAAAATCGCAGTTCACGCTTGAAATCGAACTCATTTCCCCGTAACCTATACAAACGTGATTGCATAAGCGTCACATTAGTATCTGTCGGCTCCCGAGTGTTCCTAAACGTTGTGTGCTTGTCGCACCCTTCTGTAGGTCCTAGCAATCGGGGCCCCGTAGTTCGAAAGGGGTCCACCTTTGAGTGAGATTCAGAACTCGTCCATTTTCTCTCTTGACGATGTCAACGAGGAGGAGATGAACAACCTCATCGACGGTACGATTACCGACTTTGATGAGGGCGATCTCGTTAACGGCACTGTCGTTAAGATCGAGCATGACGAGGTGCTCGTTGACATCGGATTCAAGTCCGAGGGCGTTATCCCGGTCCGCGAGCTGTCCATCCGCAAGGACGCTAACCCTGCAGACATCGTTGCACTCGGTGATCCCATCGAGGCTCTGGTTCTCCAGAAGGAGGACAAGGACGGTCGTCTGGTCCTGTCCACGAAGCGTGCCGAGTACGAGCGTGCTTGGAACAGCATCGAGGAGAAGTTCAACTCCGGCGAGAACGTCGAGGGCGAGGTTATCGAGGTTGTCAAGGGCGGCCTGATCCTCGACATCGGCCTGCGTGGCTTCCTGCCCGCTTCCCTCGTCGACCTCCGTCGCGTCAAGGACCTCACCTCTTACATGGGCACCCGCATCGAGGCCCGCGTCATCGAGATGGACCGCAACCGCAACAACGTCGTCCTCTCCCGTCGCGTCGTGCTCGAGGAGTCCCGTAAGGCCGAGCGCTCCGAGATCCTGTCCAAGCTCAAGTCTGGTATGCGTCTCCAGGGCACCGTTTCCTCCATCGTCGACTTCGGCGCCTTCGTCGACCTCGGCGGTATCGACGGCCTCATCCACATCTCCGAGCTCTCTTGGAACCACGTCAACCATCCTTCCGAGGTTGTCAAGGTCGGCCAGGAGGTCGAGGTCGAGGTTCTCGACGTCGACCTCAATCGCGAGCGCATCTCCCTGGGTCTCAAGCAGACCACAGAGGATCCGTGGCGCGCACTGGTCAAGAAGTACCCCGTTGGCGCTATCGTCGAGGGTACTGTGACCAAGCTTGTCCCGTTCGGCGCTTTCGTCGATCTGGGCGAGGGCATCGAGGGCCTGGTGCACATCTCCGAGATGGCCAACAAGCACGTCGATCAGCCTTCTCAGGTCACCCATGTGGGCGACAAGGTTCAGGTCAAGGTCATGGAGATCGATCTCGACCGTCGTCGTATCTCCCTGTCCATGAAGTCTGCTGCTGAGACTCTGGGCGTCGAGATCGAGGTTACCCCGCTGCCTTCCGAGAAGAAGGACGAGGAGACCGACGCCGAGTAAATCGGTTTGACGATCACTTGTTTTAAGGGATCCGTCCGTAATGGACGGGTCCCTTTTTGCATTTACTGCCGAGATGTTCGGTAGTGCCTGCGCGTAACGCTGCTTGGGCTATTCGCTTGCTATTGAGTTGTCGGTGCATGAAAAAACGCCGACATCCCGCCTCGGGGAGGAGGCGGGAACGCACCGAGTAGACGGAGGGGTGCGGAGCGCGGTCGCGTCTCGACTGACGACGTTGCCCATCGGCGTTCCTATTGTACTGCATGACATGGTTCTTGGTTTATCGTGTCGAGCGCTTGTGTTGTGCCGCTGCCTATGCTGACGGTGTGCTACACTCTTGCACTGCTGAGTGGGCCAGACGGTCGCGCGATGTGCTGCTTGCAGCACGCGTGAGGAAAGTCCGGGCTCCAGAGGGCGGGATGCCGGCTAACGGCCGGGCGGAGTGATCCGACGGAAAGCGCCGCAGAAAAGAAGACTCCCACCTGCGCCGCAAGGCGTAAAGGGAAAAGCTGAAACGGTGGTGTAAGAGACCACCAGCGTCGTGGCAACACGGCGGCTTGGCAAGCCCCATCCGGAGCAAGCGCGAATAGGAACGCTATGGGCCGGCCCGGTCCGCGTTCGGGTAGCGTGCGTGGAGCTGCACGGTAACGTGCAGACAAGATAAATGACCGTTCACGACAGAACCCGGCTTATAGGCCCACTCAGCACTTTGTTGACGCTGCGAACCCGTCAGCGCGGCAATCTGCCTTTCAAGCCTTCGGGCATGACCATAAGGTCAATGCCCTCAGCTTTCAAGGCACCTTGCTCGCGCTGACGGGTTCTCGCTGTTGGTGACGGCATCATTGGCGTTTCCGTTCTTGTTGGCGAGGGCAACGGTGATGTCTTTGCCGTATTATTTAGGCTGTTTGTTGCTGCGCTTTATTCTGTTGAGGGGCTTTGTTGGACAGCTATTTTAC
>CAUEQX010000147.1 GCA_959020035.1 uncultured Collinsella sp.
TCAGACGGCAGAAGCTATATGGACTTGGGTGCGTGATGGCGGTTACCGCTGCGGCTGGGGCGAAGGCAAAGGCTCATGTTTTTATCGGTTTACAGAGCCTAAGATGCCGGGTTACCCCCATATGATTGAACTCTTCGCGAAGTGCCCCGACTTTCTAAAGGGTCGTGAGGGGATTAATGTGGCGCCAATTCACGTTGATGAAAACATAAGCAGTCTTTCGGCAATTTTGTTGGACGATGCTTACTACAGCTTGTTCCTTCAGGGAATTCGAACCGTAGGCGGCGTTTCGGTCCTGGGGACGGAATACATTGTCCCGTTCAAAGCGAAGGCGTATCTCGACCTAAAAGCTAGAAGGGAAGCGGGGGAGAACGTTGATTCGAGGAAGGTAAAAAAGCATAAACGCGATGCGCTGAGACTTGCTCAGCTGCTTGGAGAGTCGGAAGGTGTCGATCTGCGCGGAGAACTGAAGGATGATATGCTTGCGTTTGTCAAAGATTGTGAGGTGGGCGACGTCAATCTGAAACAGATTGGGGTTGCGGGCGTAACGATGGCGCAGTTGCTCGAGACGATGAAAGCAACATATGGCTTGATTGGTTGAGTGGGGTTACGTGGCCCGGACGGTGCAGCCAAGCTGCGTTGTCCGGCGCGGAGGTTCGCTAATCGGTTATTATTTGTTTAGACAACTTGAGTTGTAGAGGAGTGACCGGCGATGGTGCAGGGCGCTAAACATATGAAGAGCAATAACGCCGCGGTCAACGGCGGCTCAAACCCCCAGCCCAAACCTCAACCAAAGTCCAAGCGCCGCCGCAAGCGGCTGCCGCGCTGGGCCGACCGGCTCATCACCATCGTCATCATCCTTATTGGCGTGGGCCTTATGACCTGGCCGTGGATCTTGGACCGGCTCGAGGCCTCGGGCGTGTTCAACCAGATCAGCACGGTGTCCAGCACCGTGGACGCGCTATCTGCCGAGGAGCGCGAGCGCATCCTGCTCCAGGCGCGCTCCTTTAACGAGCAGCTGGCGGGCGAGGCCACCGAGCTTCCCGCCGACCAGATCGAGCCCTACGCCCAGCAGCTCATCTTTGACCGCGACCCCATGATGAGCTGGGTCGAGATCCCCTCCATCGACGTGAGCATGCCCATCTACCACGGCACGAGCGAAGAAGTTCTCATGGCGGGCGTCGGCCACCTGGAGGGCACGAGCCTGCCGGTGGGCGGCACCTCGACGCATTGCGTGCTCACCGCGCACTCGGGCATGCGCAACCTGAGCATGTTTGACGACATTCATTCGCTGGAGCCCGGCGACCTGGTGCTGCTGCACACCATGAACAAGACGCTCGCCTACAAGATGGTGGACTCCGAGGTCGTGCTGCCCGAGGAGATGGAGTCGCTGACTATCGAGCCCGGCGCCGACAAAGTGACGCTCGTCACCTGCACGCCTTACGGCGTAAACGACCATCGCCTGCTGGTACACTGCGTGCGCACCAAGTACAACAAGAAGGATGTCGACAAGCAAAAGTCGCTGGCCGGCCGCCACTGGGGCAAGCGCGAGTTTGCCGTGCTCATCGTGGTCGTGGCCACTGTGCTGTTGCTGCTGGACATCGTGATCCATGCGGTCCGTAAGCGCCGCAAGGGCAAGGCCTCGGCATAGGACATTCTCCAGAACCACCGCAATGGGGACAGGCACCTTTGTGGTGGTCGGGGCTTTCAAACCATCACAACATTCGATGAAAATCTCGATTTTGGCGAAAAACGTCGAATGTTGTGATGGTCTTCGTTGCGGGCGCGACGGTTTTCGTTGTGGGCGAGACGGTTTTCGCTATGGACGGTGCGGTTTCGTTGCAGAACCGCCGGCCCGTCGCCTGCCAGCCCGCCGTCCTCGTTACGTTTTCGCTGCATTTGGGTAAAGCACCTGCTCCAAGCGGCGTTGCCTTGTATACTAGAGCGGTTTATCTGTTATGCGGAAGGGAGCGCCTATGGCACTCAGCGAGAAAGACGTGCGCGGCATCGCCGAGTACGCAAAGATCGCACTGACCGATGACGAGCTCGCCCAGATGACGTCCTACATGAACGACGCCGTCCAGATGCTCGAGCCCGTCTTGCAATATGACTTGCCCGACGTGGAGCCCACGTTCCATCCCATCGGAAGCCTGTCCAACGTGATGGGCGACGACCTGCGCGAGCCCGAGCGCGACCTGCCGCTCGACGTTGCGCTCGAAAACGCCGGCAGCGCGCGCGACCGCTACTTCCGCGTGCCGTCCATTTTGGGAGAGGGGGAGAGCGAGTAATGGCGCTAAGCTTCGATTCCCTTACCGCCGCCCAGATTGCCGCGGGCGTTGCCGCCGGCGACTTTACCGCTACCGAGGTGGCCCAGGCCTCCCTTGCCGCCATCGAGGCGCGCGAGGGTGGGGTCCAGGCATTCCTGCAGGTGGCGCCCGAGCTCGCGCTCGAGGCCGCTGCGTGCGTGGATGCCGACCGTGCCGCAGGCAAGACATTGCCCCCGCTCGCGGGCGTGCCGCTGGCCATTAAGGACAACATGAACCTCGTGGGCACGCGCACTACCTGCGCTTCTCGCATGCTCGAGGATTACCAGAGCATCTACACCGCTACCTGCGTCCAGCGCATGCTCGATGCCGGCTGCCTGCCCATGGGCAAGGCCAACATGGACGAGTTTGCCTTTGGCAGCTCCACCGAGAGCTCGGCGTTCCACCGTACCAACAACCCCTGGGATACCGAGCGCGTGCCCGGCGGCTCCTCGGGCGGCTCCGCTGCCGCCGTCGCCGCGGGCGAAGTCGCGCTTTCGTTGGGCTCGGACACCGGCGGCTCCATTCGCCAGCCGGCGTCGCTGTGCGGCGTGGTGGGCTTTAAGCCCACGTATGGCGCCGTGAGCCGTTACGGCGTGGTTGCCTTTGGCTCGTCGCTCGACCAGGTGGGCCCCTTTGGCCGCACGGTCGAGGATGTCGCGCTGGCCATGAACGCGCTTACCGGTGCGGGCCACGATCCGTACGACTGCACCAGCCAGGATTGCGCCGTCGACTTTACCGAGCACCTCAACGACAGCATCGAGGGCAAGCGCGTGGGCATCATCCCCGCGTTTATGGAGGCCGAGGGCCTGACGCCCGAGGTCAAGGCCGCTGTTCAGCGCGCCGCCCAGGAGCTGCAGAACCAGGGCGCCGAGCTGGTCGAGGTCGACCTGCCGCACCTGGACGCCGCCATCGCCGCCTACTACGTCATCGGCCCGGCCGAGGCGTTCTCCAACTTGGCCCGCTTCGACGGCATTCGCTACGGCTATCAGGAGGAGGGCTGTGCCAACCTGTCCGACCAGAGCTCGCTTTCGCGCGCCCACGGCTTTGGCGCCGAGGCCAAGCGCCGTCAGATGCTCGGTGCCTACCTGCTGAGCTCGGGCGTGTACGACAAGTATTACTACGCCGCGCAGAAGGCCCGCACGCTCATCACGCAGGACTACGACGCCGCGTATGCCAAGGTGGACACCATCCTCATGCCCGCCTCGCCGCGTACGGCCTTTAAGTTTGGCGAGCTCAGCGACCCCACGCAGATGTACCTCTCCGACCTGTACACCATTTCGCTCAACATTTGCGGCAACGGCGGTATCTCGGTGCCGCTGGGCCTGGGCGAGGACACTCAGCTGCCCGTTTCTGCCCAGCTGGTGGGTCCGGCGTTTAAGGACCGTCAGCTGCTCACGTTTGCCCGCGCCCTGGAGCGCGGCTTTGCCGATGCCGCCACGGGTGCGCCTGCGCTTTCCGTCGCGCCCGATTTTGCCGGGAAGGGAGGCGAGCTGTAATGAAGGAGCTTTCCGAGGTCCTGCAGGATTGGGAGGCCGTGATCGGCCTGGAGATCCACACCGAGCTCACCGCACTCGATACCAAGATGTTCTGCAACTGCAAGCTCAGCCACGATGACGAGCCCAACGCCAACGTGTGCCCGGTGTGCCTGGGCCTGCCCGGCGCCCTGCCGGTGCCCAACAAGCGCGCCATCGAGAGCATCGTCAAGGCAGGTCTCGCCACCAATTGCGAGATTCAGCGCCACTCGATGTTCTACCGCAAGCACTACTTCTATCCCGATATGGCCAAGAACTTCCAGACCACGCAGGGTCCGGTCGCCTTTGCCATGTACGGTCACCTGGATCTGGATGTGACCGGTCGCGGTGCCGCCGAGCGCCCCGACTGCGCGTTTGGCGAGGCCGAGGCCCAGAGTCTGGCGAGCGCTTCGGCCAACGCCGAGGGCCTGTCTACGTCCATGACGTCGACCATGCGCGAGGGCAACCAGCGTGCCGGCCACCTGGCCAGCTACGACGCGTCCAACCTGAAGATGCCCGAGCGTCGCGAGGACGGTTCCTACACGGTGCCCATTCGCATCCTGCGCATCCACATGGAGGAGGACGCCGCCAAGATGGTGCACGTGGGCGGTGCCGAGGGTCGCATTACCGCCGCGGCCGAGTCGCTCGTCGACTACAACCGCTGCGGCACGCCGCTGATTGAGCTCGTCACCGAGCCCGATCTGCGCACGCCCGAGGAAGCGCGTCTGTTTATGGAAAAGCTCCGCCGCATTTTTGTGACGCTGGGTATTTCGGACTGCTCCATGGAGAAGGGTTCCATGCGCTGCGATGGCAACGTGTCGCT
>CAUEQX010000148.1 GCA_959020035.1 uncultured Collinsella sp.
TAGGGAGAAAGCTATGAAGCTTCAGCAGCTCAGATATGTCGTCAAAGTTGCCGAATGCGGCAGCATTACCGAGGCCTCGCGCCGGCTCTTTGTGTCGCAGCCTTCGATTACCGCATCGATCCGCGATCTCGAAAACGAGATGGGTGTGCATATCTTTGAGCGCACCAACAAGGGTGTCATTGTGTCCGAGGAGGGCGAGACCTTCTTGGGCTACGCGCGCCAGGTGCTCGACCAGGCCGATCTGCTCGAAGGCAAGTACAAGGGCGCGTCCGAGCAGGTGCCGCACTTTAGTGTGAGCTGCCAGCATTATTCCTTTGCCGTTAACGCGTTTGTTGACGTGATCCGCGAGTTCGATGCCGCGCGTTACGACTTTACCCTGCGCGAGGAGCAGACCCACGAGATTATCGAGGATGTCGCGCACATGAAAAGCGAGCTGGGCATCCTATATCTGTCCGAGCACAACCGCGAGGTCATCGAGCGCATGCTGGTGGCCAACGAGCTCGTGTTCGAAGGACTCTTCTGCGCCACGCCGCATGTCTTCGTCTGCGCCGACCATCCGCTGGCGGACCGCTCCAGCGTGACGCTCGAGGATCTGGAAGACTACCCGTTCCTGTCCTACGAGCAGGGCAGCTACAACTCGTTTTACTATTCCGAGGAGCTGACCTCGACGTTCGAGCGTCGCAAAAATATCCGCGTGCGCGACCGTGCGACGTTGTTCAATTTGGCCATGGGCCTCAACGGCTACACGGTATGCTCGGGCGTGATCAGCCACGAGCTCAACGGCCCCGGCATTATCTCGATTCCGCTCGACGTGGACGAGTACATGGAGATTGGCATCATCACGCGCAAGAACACGACGCTTACGCGCTACGGTCGGGCCTATATCGACGCGATTCGTCAGCATATCTAGGCTGCTGTGCTCCGCACGGTTCAAGTCTCTTTATGACAGTCCAGACTGATATAGGAAACATCTATATCAAACTGTTATAAACGTATATTTTACGATGGTCATATGAGCGCTCATACTCTGTCCCAGTAAAGCAACCAATGCAAAGGGAGATATCTATGAGCACTTCGATTCAACCGAACGCGCCGTTTCGCGCCGATATCGTCGGCAGCTTTCTTCGTCCGCAGGCTGTAAAGGACGCCCGTGCCGCCTATGTCGCGGGTAAACTCGACGCTTCCGGCCTTAAGGCCGTCGAGGACGATGCCATTCGCGATTTGGTGGCCAAGCAGAAGGCCGCCGGCCTGCAGGTGATCACCGATGGCGAGTTCCGCCGCAGCTACTGGCACCTCGATTTTATGTGGGGCCTTAACGGCATTGAGCGCCGCACCTCACGCACGGGTTATATGTTCCATGATGAGGAGACGACGGCCGACACCGCCGTGGTTACTGGTCCCATTAGCGGCGAGAACCACCCGTTCGTCGAGCATTTTAAGTTCGTCAAGGCGCTTGAGGGGGAGGGCCAGGTCGCACGCCAGACCATTCCGGCGCCGATCCAGACGTTCTCTGAGGTCACGCTCGATCGCTGCGACGGCCAGCAGGAGAGCCTGCGCGCTGTCTATAAGACCGATGAGGAACTTGCCGACGCCATTGCGGCCGCTTATCGCACGGTGATCGCCGACCTGTACGCAGCAGGCTGCCGCAACATCCAATTTGATGACTGCACCTGGGGCATCTATTGCGATACCGACTTTGTGTCCAAGGCCGGCATGAGCCCGGTTGACCTGCAAAAGGTGAGCGAGCTGGGCGTGGCGCTCAACAATGCTGCCATCGCGGGCAAGCCCGACGATCTGGTTATCAACACGCACGTGTGCCGCGGCAACTATCACTCCACGTATGCCTTCGAGGGTGGTTACGATCCCATTGCGCCGTACCTGTTCGTACATGAGAACGTTGACGCGTTCTACCTTGAGTTCGATACGCCACGCGCCGGTGGCTTTGAGCCGCTCAAGTACGTTGCTCCCGGCAAGAAGGTCGTGCTGGGTCTGGTGACCACCAAGGCGGCTGAGCTTGAGGACGAGGACGTTATCGTCGAACGTATCCACGAGGCCGCAAAGTATGTGCCGCTCGAGAACCTGTACCTGTCGCCCCAGTGCGGCTTTGCCAGCTGCGAGATTGGCAACAAGCTGACCGAGGACGAACAGTGGGCAAAGATCGCGCTGGTCAAGCGCATTGCCGAGCGCGTTTGGAAGTAACGCTACCGCTTGCAGGTGACGGCGCGCGCGAGACATGACGTATCACGTACAATGGTCCGGATCGTATCGTTCGGGCAGGTTATCCGATATGCCTGATCGCCCTTCCATCATGAAAGGACTTCCATGTCCCAATCCTCGACGCCCGCCGTCACCGATGCCATCTACGATGCATCATCGCTCGGCCGCCCGCGCATGTTCGTGTTGGGTTTGCAACACATGTTTGCGATGTTCGGAGCCACGGTGCTCGTGCCCGTGCTCACCGGCCTTTCCGTTTCGGCGACGCTTCTGTTCGCCGGCATCGGCACGCTGCTGTTTCATTTTCTATCGCGTGGTAAGGTGCCCGCGTTTCTGGGCTCGTCGTTTGCCTTTATCGCGGGTTATGCCGCCATTGCACCCAACGGCGAGGCCGAGCTTTTGCCCTACGCTTGCCTGGGCGTTGCCTGCGCCGGCCTGCTCTATCCGGTGCTGGCGGCGCTGTTCCGCGCATTTGGCGCCAAACGTGTCATGCGCTTCTTTCCGCCGGTGGTGACCGGCCCCATCGTCATTTCCATCGGCCTGATCCTAGCGAGCTCTGCCATTGCCAACTGTCAGACCAACTGGCTTGTCGCCGTTATCGCTGTGGCCGTGATCATCATCTGCAACATCTGGGGCCGCGGCATGGTCAAGATCGTGCCGATTCTGCTGGGCGTGGTGGTGAGCTATGCCGTTGCGGCTGCGTTGGGTGAGGTCGACTTCTCTGGCGTCGCAGCTGCCCCCTGGGTTGGCTTGCCCGTCGTGTGGGACAACACCGTGTTTGCGCTCTTTGGACCGCAGTTCGATAGCGGTCTTGCCACGACGGCCATCATCACCATCATGCCGCTGGCCTTTGCAACTATGATCGAGCATATCGGCGATATCTCCGCCATTGGCTCTACCTGCGAACGCAATTACATTGCCGATCCCGGTCTGCACCGTACCTTGCTCGGCGATGGCCTGGCGACCATCTTGGCATCGCTTTTTGGCGCCCCCGCCAATACGACGTATGGCGAGAACACCGGCGTGCTTGCCCTGACGCGCGTGTTCGACCCGCGCGTGATTCGCATTGCCGCCTGCTGCGCCATCGTGCTTTCGTTCTGCCCCAAGTTTGCTGCTGTGATCGCTGCTATGCCGGCGTGTGTAATCGGCGGCGTGTCGCTCGTGCTCTACGGCATGATCAGTGCCGTGGGCGTTCGCAACCTTATCGAGAATCAGGTTGATTTCCAGAACAACCGCAATGTGCTGGTTGCGGCTTTGGTGCTCGTGCTTTCGCTCGGCATTGCCTACAGTACCGCCGGTGCCATCGTGCTGGAGCTGGGCGGCGTGACGATTTCGCTTTCGGGCCTTGCCGTGGGCTCGCTGGTGGGCATTGTGCTCAACGCCATCCTGCCCGGTAATGACTTTGAGTTCGATACTTCCGAGCTTGAGGAGACTGCCGAATAGTAGCTGCGTTCAGCCAAATTAAAAATGGCGTCCATGCGTATGTACGCGTGGACGCCATTTTTAATGCGTCAGTATCCAGTGGATGCCGCGCGCCATGCGCAGGTCAGTTTGGGCAAAGTGATTGCCGGGGTTGAGCTCCAGCGTTGTTGGAATGTCACGCTCGATAAGCAGCTCTTCCATCGCGTGCGTATCGTCGAGTACGTGCCGCATCATGCGGTTGGGCGTCTTGGTTTCCTTTTTACCGAGCGACAGATAGGCGGCGTCGGGCGTAGCCGTCATCGTGCGCTCGCGCGCGTAGTCGATAAAGCCGGGGAACCATAACGACCCCGATGCACTCGCTGCGCGCTCAAAGACATCTGTTTGCCAAAGTGCCCACAGTGCAAAAAGACCCGCCAACGAGTAGCCGGCAACGCCGCGCCAGGCGGGCGGTTGCGGGAGCGATGATTCGGCCTGGGGGATTATCTGCTTCAACAACTCGTCAAGAAAACCAGCAGCCTGTCCACCAAAGGGCTCGGCATCTCGTATAGTTCCCTCACATTCCCAGGGGCTCAGCTCGCGATTCCAATCGAGCCCTCCAGTGGCGACAAGGGTGAACGGCGGGCAATCGAGCTCTCGGCAGCGCTCGTAGACTTCACTACCGTCGCCCATAACCACGGGGAGGTAGATGACGGGCGCGCCTTCCGCACACTCTGAATAAACGGTTATCTGCTTATGATGCGCTTCCAAGGCAGGCTTCTCTCGGTGTTGTGATATTGACAGCCTTAATTGTCGCACGCTGACACGGGGGCAGACGCTAAAAGAAAGGCGCGGAGCCGCTCGATGCGATTCCGCGCCTTGTTGTTTTGCTTTAGCAGACTATGCCGTTACGCCACGAAGAAGTAGACAAGGAAGGCAAGGGCTGCGATCCACATGAGCGGCTTGATCTTGGAGGCCTCGCCCTTAAAGAGCGCGAGGATCACGTAGG
>CAUEQX010000149.1 GCA_959020035.1 uncultured Collinsella sp.
GCCCATTTGCCGTAGCACGTTCGCCTGCTCATTTGTCTCGACGCCTTCGACCACGACCGGCAGATGGAGCGACTGCGCCATTTCGAGCATCGATGAAATGATCTGCGTGCTGCGGCCTTGATCGCCGTCGACGGGTGCAATCTGCCAAATGTGCTTGTCGAGCGTCACCATAAAGCCGCTTTCCTCGAGTGCGGGGATATGGGTGCACATGCTGTGGGCGGCTATTATTCGACAAGCGGTAGCGCGACGATGCGATGTTCGATAAAAATGCGACTGGGACGATATATGTTGACGGGTATACTTGTCCCGGTTTAAAACGCAGGAACGGAGATGGTCGCATGGCACAACCGGATACGACGCACACGGTGGGGCTTGCGCTCGAGGGAGGCGGCTACCGCGGTATGTATACGGCGGGCGTGCTCGACGTTTGGATGGAGCACGGTTTGACCTGCGACCATATGGTGGGTGTCTCGGCGGGCGCGGCGTTTGGCTACAACTTTAAATCGCGCCAGATCGGGCGCGCCATTCGCTACAACAAGGCCTATTGTGCCGACAAGCGCTATGCGAGCGTGACCAGCTGGTTGCGAACCGGCGACATGTTCAATGCCGATTTTGCCTATCACGAGGTGCCCATCGAGCGCGATCCCATCGACCTGGAGACATATCGCGCCTGCCCTATGCGGTTTACGTGCGTGTGTACCGATATCGAGACGGGCAAGGCCGTCTATCACGACCTGCCCTATGGCGATGAGCGCGATATCGAGTGGATCCGGGCGTCGTCGGCAATTCCCGTGGCGACGCGTCCTGTCGCCATTGAGGGCCGCAAGTACCTGGATGGCGGCGTGGCCGATTCCATTCCCAGCGCTTGGCTGTTTGCGCAGGGGTATGACCGCAATATCGTGGTACTCACGCAGCCGGCGGGCTTTGTGAAGCAGCCCAACAGCGTGATGCCCATGCTGCGGCGCGTGTTCCGTCACTATCCGGAGTTTGTCGCAGCGCTTGAGCACCGGCATGAGGTCTACAATGCCACGCTCGATGACCTGGCACGTCGCGAGGCTGCCGGCGAAATCTTTGTGGTACGGCCGAGCGAATCGGTGAAGGTGCCGTCGCTGTGCCGCGAACCGGATGAACTTGAGCGCATCTACCAGATCGGCCGTCACGATGCGGAGGCGACCTTGCCGGCGCTGGAAGCGTATCTGGCAGAGTAGAGCAAACTGCCGTGGACTCGGCGGAAAGCGCATCCCGGAATCGGCGCTAAAAATGGGATGAGGTTTCCGCGAGAGGCCCGTAGCGGAAAGCGCGCCCCGGAATCGGCATCCAAAACGGGATGCAGTTTCCCCGACGGCGGGTTTTGGAAACGGCGTCCCAGAATTTGCGCCTGGAATGGGATAGGGTTTCCCAACGGAGCCGCATGCGGAAAGCGCATCCCGGAATGGAGGTCCAAACCGGGATGCGCTTTCCATTGCTGAAGATATGAGGCCGCGAATCAGTTGCTCGGCCTGAGCCTATGCCTGCTGCCAGGTGTCGACAAGCTCCTTGGCCGCGGCGTAGGGGTCATCGGCGCTGCAGACGGCGCTCACTACAAAGAAGCCGTTGACGCCGGTGGCCTTGAGCTGCGGCAAGTCGGCTGTCTTGACGCCACCGCCCACCACGATGGGCACGGGGCTTGCCGCGTGGAGGGCGGCCAGGTCCTCAAAGCTCTTGGTGATGATAGAGCCGTCGGCCGCGCGTCCGCAATCGCGCTTGGTCTTGGTCTCGTGGAGCGGGCCGATGCCCAGGTAGTCGACCAGGCTCATGTCGGCGGTCTTGACGTACTCGAGCATCTCCTCGCAGCGTGCCGAAAGGCCCACGATGGCATCGGGGCCCAGAAGTTTGCGGCAGACCTCGACGGGAATATCGCTCTGACCCACGTGCACGCCGTCGACGGCGATGCCCTGCTCGCGCGCGGCAAGCACGCAGTCCAGACGGTCGTCGATCAGCAGGGCGACCTGACCGGTCTTGCCAGCCTGTGCGATTGCCTGCGCGGCGTCGCCGGTCAGCGCAATGATCTCGCGGGCGCTTGCCACCTTGGAGCGCACCTGGATGCAGGTAAAGCCGGCGTCGAGCGCCTGGGCCACTACATCGCCCACGGGACGTCCCAGCGTGTTTTCGGGGCCGAGTACCAGATAGGCCGAGATATCAAGGTTGTCGCGGATGCTCATCGTGCTTCCTCCTGCTTTTTGATCTGTGCTTCCATGCGCTCGAGCTTGCCGGTCATGGTGTCGGTAAATCCGGGCCGAATATCGGCTTTGAGCACGACTTCGGTGCGGATGCCCTTGCTCGCCAACACAAAGGTTGCGTCGCGCACGACCTGCATGACCTCGTCCCAGTCGCCCTCGATCTCGGTGAACATCGAGGTGGTGCGGTTGGGAAGGCCGCTCTCGCGAATGACGCGCACGACCTCGGCGACCTCGGCGGAGAGCTCATCGCCGGTGCCGCAGGGGGCGATGGCCACGGCGACGAGCGTGTTCATGCCGGTATTGGTTGCGGGATCGGACATGGCCTATGCCTCCTCGAGCTCGAGTCGGTTGTCGGCAATGTCTTGGGCGGTTGCGCGGTAGAGTTCGTCGATAAAGGCGACCTTAAAGCTTGCCGGGGCATCGGCGACAGCGGCGGCACGCGTGCCGGCAACGTTGTAGACGGCGGTGCCGCAGATGGCTGCCGTAAACGGGTCGGCGGCACAGGCGTACACGGCCAGCACGCCTCCCTGCGAGCAGCCGCAGCCGGTGATTTTGGACATGAGCGGGCTGCCGCCGTGGGACTTGGCCACGGTTGTGCCGTCGGTGATCAGGTCGACTTCGCCCGAGACCACAACGGCGCCGCCGGTGTAGCGGGCGAGCGCCACGGCGGCATCGCGGGCGGCGTCTACCGTGTCGGTGGTATCGACACCGCGTACACGGCTCAGATCAGCTGCCTCGCCCTCAAGACCCCACAGGCCGGCGAGTGCGATGATCTCGGAGGCGTTGCCGCGCACGATAGCGGGCTTGTACTGCTTGAGCTCGTTTACCAACTGGGTGCGCAGGCTGCCGATGCCCAAGCCCACTGGATCGAGCACCCAGGGCTTGCCGGCGTCGTGTGCCGCCTTGGCCGCGCGGGGAATTGTCTGCTCGTAGATGGGGAAGAGCGTGCCCATATTGAGATAGATGGCGCCGCCGCCGGCAACGAGTGCCTCGCCCTCGTCGGGCAGATAGACCATGGCGGCCGATCCGCCCACGGCGAGCTGCGCGTTGGCGACAAAGTCGATCGTCACCGTGTTGGTGATGGAGCCGGCCATCGGATTGGTGGCGCGAATCTCCTCCACGGCCTTGACCATATGTTGTTTAAGCTGTTCCGAATCAATCACTGCACATGCCTCCTTGGCATAGAAAAGGGGCGCTGTGCATAGACAGCGCCCCTGTAAAGGCGGCATGCTCCCTACGCCAGCATTAACTGACAGGTTCAAAGGATTGGGCCCCATGCCCTCTCAGCCTTGTGGTTTGCACCGCCGGCACTCCCGCATCGAATCTGTTGCTCCCTATACTAGCGCACCTGCCAAATAGGGACAGGTTTATTTTGGTAGGTGGCAACAGGGGCGTTGCATTTTCCCAGATAAAACCTGGCAAAATAAACCTGTCCCTTATTGGCAGGTCGTTACAATGGTTACGGTGAAAATGACGGGGGGCTCTATGATCAAACTTGTGCTGACCGATATGGACGATACGCTGATTCCGGCTGGACATGACGGTGTCAGCGACTACGCCATTGAGGGTATTCATGCCATGCAGGCGGCGGGTCTGCACTTTGGTCCGGTTTCGGGTCGTCAGCCGTCCGCGATGGGCTGGATGTTCAAAAATCGTTCCGAGTGCTTCTCGACCGGGGCGTTCTGTAACGGCCAGGTGATGTTTGTCGACGGCGAAGTAGTCGCCTCGCGCGCAATCGACAACGATGCTCTGACACGTTTGGCCGACTATCTGGAGCAAGAGACCAACGATACATTTCTAAAAGTCTATAGCCTGGGCGATGACTTTTGGGGCAACGATGCCTATTGCGTGACGAGTGACCCCGAGCGCGTTCGTCGCGCCATGGGGTCGGGCGGCAACGCATGGCTCAAAGGCGAAGAGGCTCCGTGCCGTCCCGTCGTCGACGACGCGCCGGTGTTCAAGGCGAATATCTGGAGTGCCCGTTCGCGTGAGGAGCTCGCGGAGCTACGCGAGCGCGTTGCCGCTGAGGTGCCGGAGCTCTCGCTTGTGTTTCCCAACAACCGAGTGCGCCTGTTCGACATTCTTCCGGCAGGTTGGGACAAGGGCTGCGCTGCGCTGGAGCTGGCGCGCGCTTTGGGCCTGACGCCCGACGAGGTGGTCGTATTTGGCGATTCCGATAACGACCTGCCCATGATCGGTGCCGTTCCCAACTCCGTTGCAGTCGCCAATGCCAACGAGGCTGTCACGGCTGCCGCGCGCTGGCATATCGGCGCTGCGGCAGACGATGCGGTTGCCGGGGCTCTGCATCAGATTGCCGCCTGCGCCGCGACGGGGGAGATACCGCCGTTTATGCGTCAGATGGATGCGACGGGTTTCGACGTCACGAACGTCTAGGG
>CAUEQX010000150.1 GCA_959020035.1 uncultured Collinsella sp.
GCTCACCATGCGCCCCATGGGGTTTGTCGAGTTCGTTCGTGCCGTCGATGGCGATCCGCTCGCAGATGCCATCCTTGCCGCAGACATGGACCTGCTGACAAACGTTTCCGAAAAGCTCGAGCGCCTGCTCAAGGAATACCTCGTTGTCGGTGGCATGCCAGAAGTTGTCTCCGCTTTCGCCGCCTCCCACGATTTTATCGAGGCCCGCAGGCTTCAGCAGCAAATCATCGAAGCTTATGAATCCGATTTTGGCAAGCATGCGCCAGCCCGCATCGTCGAGCGCATGAGGCTGGTTTGGAAATCCCTTCCCGGCCCCCTCGCAAAGGAAAACAAGAAGTTCGTCTACGGCGCGCTTCGTCCCGGGGCGCGCGCACGCGATTTTGAGGAAAGCCTCCAGTGGCTCATGGACTATGGAATCGTTCATAAGGTACCGCGTGTTTCCGCCCTAAGAGCACCGCTCACAAGCTACGAGGATCTCTCGGGCTTCAAGCTGTTCTGCATCGACACCGGCATCCTCGGAGCACTCTCCGGCCTCACGCCAGCCATTGTTCTGAACGGGCCCGCTGTTTTTACGGAGTTCAAAGGCTCGCTGACCGAGCAATACGTCGCACAGGAGCTTTTGCTCCAAGGCAATACTCCCGCGTATTGGTCATCCTCCTCCGGCAATGCAGAGACTGACTTTGCCGTCGACCATGCGGGGACCGTGCTTCCGCTCGAGGTCAAGGCGGCAGAGAATCTCAAAGCAAAGAGCCTGAGGATTGCCTGCGAGAAGTTCAAGCTCGAGCGCTGCGTGAGAACATCGTTAGCGGCATATAGAGACGAAGGCACGCTCGTCAATATTCCGCTCTGGGAGATTGGGCAAATCGACAAGCTGGCATAGGCGCTGTGGAGGGGGTGCCCCGTAAGGAGTGTCCCAAACTGCCAGCAAAAAAGGAACGTCTCTATCTGCCGCATTCCCGAAGCAAGGCAACGCCGATGTTTTGGCAACGGCAGCGAGCGGGCCGCATTTGAGACAAGGTGACGTGAAACGAAAGGGCGCTGACCTTCTGGTCGCGCCCTTGAAGTTGAACGTCAGATTGTCCAAATGCGGCCCGCGCAGCGTCGAGCCGTTACGCGGTTTGGTAAAACCGCGTAACCCTACAGCTCCGTTACTTCAACGTTGTTGTAGATCTCGTCCCAGCGGTCCATGACCAGGTGACCGGTCTTGGGATCCATAGCGTTGAGCTTGCCGCAGGTATTGGCGGTCTTGAGCACCGTGACGTCGTCGGTACCAGCCGCAATGGCATGCGCAAAGCCGGCGATGGTCGAGTCGCCGGAACCCGTTGCGTTCACAGCCGCAATCGCGGGCGTCTTGGCGCGGAACGCGCGACCCTCATGGAAGCCAACCGAACCGGCAGCGCCCATCGAAACGACAACCCAGGGGATACCGGCAAAACGGTCATCGGCGGCAAGCGCCTCGCGCAGGGCATCGACATCATCGGTCGTAAAGGACGTACCCAGTAGGCCGTTAATCTCGGTCAGGTTGGGCTTTACGAGCTCAGGCTTAGCGTCGGACTCCAGCGCGGCCTCCAGCGATGCGCCCGAGGTGTCGAGCAGCACCTTGGCGCCCGCCTCCTCGGCGATCTTGACGAGCTCGGCATAGTAGCCGGCATCGACGCCACGCGGCAGCGAGCCCGAAAGCGTCACAACGTCCGCCTTCGCTGCAAGCTCGGCAAACTTGGCCGTAAAGGCCTCGAGCTCGGCCGGAGCGATCTGCGGGCCGCTCTCCAGCAGCTCGGTCTGATTACCCTCGTGCAGGATATTCAGGCAGATGCGCGTCTCACCAGCAATAGGCACAAAGTCGTTCTTGACGCCGTCGGCATCCATGAGCTCGGCCATATAGGCACCCATGTGGCCACCGAGTAGACCGGTCGCGAGCACGTCATCGCCCAGCTGCAGCAGCACGCGGCTCACGTTGAGGCCCTTGCCGCCAGCGGTCTTTTCGGGCGTCACGCGGTTTACATCGTCGATGATCAGCTTATCGAGCTGATAGCGCGTATCAATCGACGGGTTCATGGTAACGGTCAGAATCATATTGAACTCCTGTTTCCGGGGCACGACACGCGCGGCCCCAAACATACGATAGCTCGTTAAAGGATCTCGATCTCAAAGCCGCGGGTAACGGTCTCCCCCGGCTTGGCCACCAGGCAGCCACGCTTGTGCTCCAGGATATCGTCCTCGTCGGAGCAGGTGGACAGACCACCCCACGGTTCAACAGCCACAAAGTCGCCCTCGGGCTTGCTCCACACAATCAAGTACGGCATATCGGGGAACGTCAGGCGCACGCCCTTGTCCTCGGTTTTCTTGGTCAGCGTAACCACGCGGCTCTCGAGCACGTCGAAGATGGTCTCCGCGAAGTCGAAGAGTTCGTGGGTAAGCGGCAGGTTCTGGCCGATCATGGGGTTCTTGCTACGGTGCTCAACATCAATCAGGCCCGTCGAGGGAACGGCAGTACAGAGCTCGGCGGCCTCACGCTGCTCAAAACGGAGCTCGTAGTCGTCATAGGACTCGCCCTCGTCGAGCGGGCACTTAAAGCCGGGGTGACCGCCCACAAAGAACGGCATGTCCTCGGTGCCTTCATTGGTCACCTCGTACGACACGGCCACCTTTTCCGAATCGATCGTGTAACGAGCAACGATCTTAAACGGATACGGATACTGCTCGAGCGACTCGGCATGGTCGGCAGAGCTTAGGCTCAGCGCAACCATGTTGTCGCTCTGCTCCTCGAGCTTCCACTCCTGTTTGCGCGCAAAGCCGTGGCGGGCGAGCTTAACCTCGCGGCCGCCCATGGTCATTGCGCGACCGTCACGAAGGCCGCCGCAGATCGGGAAGCAAATAGGTGCCTGGCCCGACCACACCGCCGGATCGCCCTGCCACAGATACTCGCGACCGTCGGCCACAATTGAGGTGAACGAGCCGCCCGTCGTGCTCAGTGCTACGCGGATAGAACCGTTATCAAGAACAAACTCCATAGGAGCCTTCCCTTTCTTACGACAGCCCGCCAAGTCAATAGGGCTGATAGAAAACCGGCCCGCGCCCCCTCACAGAAACGCGAGCCGTCAATTGAAAAGCTGCAAATCGCCAAGTACAGCCAAGAGCAAAGCACTCAAGCAAAGCAAGCAAACGTGTTATCGGAGCAGCTCGCCGTACCAGAACACTTCGCAACAACAGGGGCGATCTCACAGGTCACTCAAACGTCAGCGAGCGGCGCTCAGGTGCCCCAGGTCGCCGCGAAAGAGGAGCGACGCGTACTTCATGTACGCGAGCGACGGTTTGAGCGACGAGATGGGGTGCATGAGCGTCGCGCAGCGTCGACCCGTTACGCGGTTTGGTAAAACCGCGTAACCTCCCTAGTCGTGGTACTCGCCGCGGTCCCACTTCTCCAGGAACTCGTCAAAGAAGTGCGGATCGGCTTGAGCCTCGGCGTCGGCCTTGTTGCAGGCATCGATCTTGGCAATCAGGGCATCGTGCTCGGGGGTCTTCTCGTAAGGCTCCTCCAGGAAGGCAAGCATGATGTCGGCCATCAGGAACTCGCCGGTGATCTTGCCGCCAAAGCCCACGATGTTGGCGTTGAGCTCGCGACGGGCATACAGGGCAGAGGTCATGTCGCGGACCAGGGCGCAGCGGGCGCCGGGGACCTTGTTGACGGCGTTGGTGATGCCGATGCCGGTGCCGCACAGGGCCACGCCAAAGTCGGCCTTGCCGCTGGCAACAGCCTCGCCCACGGCCTTGCCGTAGATGGGATAGTGCGTACGGGTGTGGCTGTAGGTGCCGCAGTCGAGCACCTTGTAGCCAGCCTGCTCCAGGCGGTCGGCCAGATAGATCTTCTCGTCCGTAACGATATGGTCGCAACCGATTGCGATGGTCTTCTTCATCAGAACGTCCTTTCGTCTGAATTCACAAGTTGAGGTAGAAGTTCGAGTTCTCGGTGGCTCTCGTTAGGCCATCTTGTTGAGCATGTCGACACGGATCTGGTGACGGCCGCCGGCGTACTGGGCACGCAGGAACTCACGGGCGATCTTCTTAGCGACCTCGGTGCCCACAACGCCCGGGCCCATGGTGACCATGCGCGAGCCGTTGTGCTCGCGGGTCATGTAAGCGGAACGCTCGTCGGAAATGTTGGCGACGACCATGCCCTTGATCTTGACGGCGGCCATATAGGAGCCGACGCCGTACTTATCGAATGCGAAGCCCTGGGAATCCTTGTGCTCCAGCAGGTCCTTGGCAACGGCGGTCGCGGAATCGACAAAGTCCGCGGCAGGGGTCTCGGAATAGTCGACGGCCTCGTGACCGTCGGCGATGAGCATCTCCTTGATGGACTCCTTCATCGACATACCGTCGGCATCGGAAGCGATTACAACCCTCATGACATCCTCCTTGAGAGATACGCAGGTGCGTAGTTTCTGTTTGGAAGTGTTGAATCGCGTTCAGGTCCGGGCATC
>CAUEQX010000151.1 GCA_959020035.1 uncultured Collinsella sp.
ACCTCGCCCTTATCGCAAGCCTCGGCGAGTGCCGGATTAATGGGAAGCGTGCCCAAGATGTCGAGGTTATAGCGCTCTGCGACCTCGGGGAGCTTGCTCTTGCCAAAGATCTCGATTTTTTTGCCGCAGTCGGGGCACTCAATATAGCTCATGTTCTCGACGATGCCCAGAATGGGGACGTTCATCTTCTCGGCCATGTTGACCGCCTTGGCGACGATCATCGAGACCAGATCCTGCGGGCTCGTGACGATGACGATGCCGTCGACGGGCAGTGACTGGAAGACGGTGAGCGCGACGTCGCCTGTTCCCGGAGGCATGTCGACCAGCAGGTAGTCGATGGGGCCCCACGAGGTCTCGCTCCAGAACTGCCTAATGGCGCCTGCGATGACCGGACCGCGCCAAAGGACGGGGTCGGTCTCGTTTTGGAGCAGCAGGTTGGAGCTCATGACCTTGACGCCGTGCTCGGAGATTTCGGGCAGCATAAGGTTGCCAAGGGCATGGACGTGGCGTCCGCTCATACCGAACATCTTGGGGATAGAGGGACCGGTGATGTCGGCATCGAGGACGCCGACCTTGTGGCCGTGACGGGCAATCTCGGTGGCGATGGCACCGGTGACAAACGACTTGCCGACACCGCCCTTGCCGGAAAGCACGGCGATGACGCGTTTGACCTCGGACAGCGTGTTCTCCTCAAATTGCGACGGCGACGTTTGTCCACCGGCGGCCTGTGCGTGCTCGCAACCCATGTATGACTCCTTTGTATATGTTGGGGCCGGGGCCCCGTGATGTGACACGAGCGTCATTGTACCCTCGTTTGCGAGCGGGAGTCATTTGCGATGCATTTGGGCCGAGCGTGCTTGCAATACGATGGGTCCAAGCGAATGGGCGGGCTTACTGAACTTTGCTGGCGAACTCGAGGTATTGCATGCGCTGCAGCTTGTCGATCGTCGAGGCGTATGGGCTGTCTTCAGATTCCAATTCGTAGCGCAGCCCGTCGGCACCAAGGTAGCCGGCGACATTGATGGTGGGCACATCTGACCTTGTTGCAAGCAGAGCCTTTTGATAGTCGGTGAGCGGGGCGCCGATCTTATTAAGGGTAATGGCTGCAATCTCGTTTGCCCCAACGGTGTCGTAGACGTTGAGCTCGGTATTGCCGGCGATTTCATAGTTAGCCCAGACGAAATAGGTCGACTGATAGATACGGAAAGAGTGGCTTGCCGTATCTTCCTGAGGGTACAGCTCGTCGTTGAGAGCCGTTGCGGCGCTTGGCTGATGGTCGCCAAAAAAGACAAGAACAACCGGTCTGCCGATATTGCGGAGCTCGTTGATAAAGTACTCGAGGTCCCGGTCGGATGCGTTGATGCAGGTAAGATAGGTATTGAGCGCGCTATTGGCGCCCTCGCTGGCTCCCTCGACCCAATAGTTTGTCAACTCTTCGGCGGGAACCGTGCCATAGTCGTAGCCGCCGTGATTTTGCATCGTGACGTCAAAGATGAACTGCGGGGCTTCGTCGGTTCTAAGCAGGTCGAGTATCTTGTCGTAGGTGGCGTAGTCGCATACGCCGGCATGGTAACAGGGCGCACCTTCGAAATCGCCGATTGAAAGAAAGTCTCCAAAGCCCAGCTGCTGATAGATTTTATCTCGATGGTAGTTGACGGGGTTTTGCGGGTGCATAGCCGTAGCGGTATACCCAAGCGCTTTAAGGTCCTTTGCCAGGCTGTTGACGCCATTCATCTGAGACAGCTGATAGGGGATTTTGCCCAATCCAACAAAGGCCGTTGTCGCTCCGGTCAAAAATTCGAATTCGGAGTTCGCCGTTCCGCCACCGGCGACCGAAGCGAGCATGGTGCCGCGAACAAGTGTGTCGGGAAGCGAGTTGTAGAATGCGGGGCCGGTGTACCCGGCCGCCTGGAGCTGCTCAAAGCACGAAAGGTCGCTAAAACTCTCATTCATGACGGCAACAATCGTCGGCTTGATTTCATTGAACTGGGCAACGGCCGCCGCGCGCTGCTCGCTCGAGCCATACGTGCTGTCGTAGGTGGCGGCGAGCTCCTGCTCGATGCTCTGCGCCTCATCGGGCGTATAGTCTTCGGGCTTCTCAATGGGCAACTCGTTGACCATTTCGGTGAACGAAGTGATAAAACCCTGAGACGCATACGTGGTGATGGGCTGCCAACGGTCAAATCCAAAATTCAGCGCCTGCTCCAAGTCGATGCTGGAAAAGCCCGAGAGCCCCACAACGGTCACTAGCAGAAAAGCGCAGAGGTTAGCGGCGATTGCGGGGAAGACATGGGTGGGCGTACGGAGCTTTCTCGGTCGGATAAGCGAAAGAAGCCCCAGGGAAATCTCCAGCAGGGCTAGAGAGGTTACGATTCCGGCGGTAAAGGTAAACTCGTATCCCTCGCTCACTTCCATTGCGGTGCCAAGGGCCAAGATATCGCTTGGCAGGATGGCCTCGCCTTTAAACGTTATGACGAAGTGCTCGGCAATGCCAAGGATGCAACAGGCGACGGGCACGAGGGCCATGACGCCTCCATGACGCTGTCCCAGCAAATAAAGGGAGAGCAGAACCGTCGCGAGCAGCCCGACGGAAAACCCGAATGAGTTGGCGGGAATGCGATAGAACGTTTCGTTACAGGCAATTTCGAGTGAAACGAACGAGAGCGCTGAAACAGCGGCGATGACAAGGATGTCACGGCAAATACAGGCAACCGTTCCCGTCGCAAGATCGGTTTGGTCGATAAGTCCCGAAACCAAGGGCTCGACAAGAAGTATGACGGCGGTAGCACCGAGCGCCGAATAAGAAAGGACCCATAGGGAATTGTCCTCATTTACGAGCAATTGATTCGTAATCCATGCAGCTACCATGCCGAGCGGGATGAGGAGCGTCGCGCACCAAAAGACGCGGGCAATGGGCGGCTTTTCATTGTGTTTGATTGAAAAATACACGCGCACGACGACGGTGGCCACGATAAGGACGGCGATGAATATGGGCAGATTGGCCATGTCGCTCGAAGTGATTTCAAGGGGGATATCTTCGGTCATGGACGTTCCTCTGTTACAGCAAATTAAGTTCAGTAGTAGATTACTGTAACCTTTCCACGGCATTTCGAGAAACAAAGCACCCGATACGCAAAGCTAAAGGTCTGCGAATCTTGTATTACGAACATCTGTGCGCGTCGAGTGCGCTAAACTCATCGACAGTATGATTCGATGCAATAGGAGGCAAGGAGCTTCCATGTCTGATTCTTCTATCGTTATTCGCGGCGCTCGTGAGCACAACCTCCGTGATATCGATGTTTCCATTCCGCGTGACCAACTCGTGGTCATTACCGGTCTTTCTGGCTCGGGCAAGAGTTCGCTGGCATTTGACACTATCTATGCCGAGGGCCAGCGTCGATACGTCGAGAGTCTTTCGAGCTATGCGCGCCAGTTCTTGGGCCAGATGGACAAACCCGACTTGGATTCAATCGACGGCCTTTCGCCGGCGGTGTCGATCGACCAAAAGACGACGTCTAAAAACCCTCGCTCGACGGTTGGCACCGTAACCGAGATTTATGACTATCTGCGCCTGCTGTTCGCCCGTGTGGGCACCCCGCACTGTCCCGAATGCGGCCGCGTCATTGAGCGCCAGACGACCGACCAGGTTGCCGACAAAGTCTTGGCGGCGGGGGAGGGTCGCCGCGCGTTTGTGCTGGCACCGGTGGTGCGCGGGCGAAAAGGCGAGTACACCAAACTGTTTGAGGGCCTTCGCGCCGAGGGCTTTAGCCGCGTGCGTGTCGACGGCGAAGTGCGCTCGCTCGATGATCCGATCGATCTGGACAAGAAGTTCAAACACGATATCGAGGTCGTAGTCGACCGCATCGTGATCCGTGAGAATTCTCTGGGCCGTATCGCCGAGTCTGTTGAACAGGCGACTGCCTTGGCGCACGGTAATGTGAACGTATACATGCTGCCCGATCGCGACGCTCCCGAGGGGACCGAGGGCGAGCTACTGGAGTATTCGTTGGCTCTGGCATGCCCGGAGCACGGGCACTCCATCGACGACCTACAACCCCGCGACTTTTCGTTCAACGCTCCCTATGGCGCATGTCCTGAGTGCGACGGCCTGGGCTTTAAGAAAACCGTTGATGCCGAGGCGCTGATTGAGGATCCCTCGAAGTCCATTGCCGACGGAGTCTTTGGTAGCCTGTTTGGCAATTCGAACTACTATCCGCAGATTTTTGCTGCGGTCTGCAAACACTTTAAGGTGAGCGCCGATACGCCGTGGGGGGACTTGCCCCCTCGCGTGCGTCGTGCGTTTTTGGATGGCATGGGCGACACGAAGATTTCGGTCGACTATCAAAAGCTCGATGGGCGTCGCAGCCAGTGGGATACCAAGTTTTCGGGCGTTCGCAACATCCTGTACGAACGGTATACCGAGACGACGGACGAGAACCCCAAGACGCACCGGGAGAAGG
>CAUEQX010000152.1 GCA_959020035.1 uncultured Collinsella sp.
GCCCTGGTCGGCAACCGGAGTCTCGCCGGGCACAAAGGTCGAGGCCGCCTCGGCGGCCTCCTCTTCCTCGGCATCAATATCGGCATCGGCGACGGCGTCTTTCATCGCTTTGACAGCATCCATCATGGAGTCCATGACGGCATCGAGCTCTTCTTCCGAAGACACCTCGATGGGGCCCGCTGCTTGCGGGGCGTCGTCCTGAGCGGGCGCATCGTCGTTTTGCTCATCGGCGTTTTCTGCGGCAGGGGTTTCCGCCGTAGTGCTTTCGTCCAAGATGGGGTCGTCGATGTCGATACCATCGCAGGTTACAACGTCAGTATCTGCGATGACGTCTGCGGAATCATCAATATGCTGTTGAGTCTGGGGGTCCAGCTCGTCTGTCATAGGCATGTGCTCCTCATCGTTGTTTGTCACCCTATGATAAAGTTTCGCGCCGACATCCCACGCGCCGCAGCAAAGTTTCAAAACGTGTTCGATGGCTCGATTTGATAACAATAACTCGGCCGTTTTATCCAGTTTGTACTTGACAATCCCTTCGCCGAACGACGTGGTGCCGTTCGCCTACCGCGGTCTTTTATTTTCGCTTGAACACGCTAAAGTTGCATCTCAGCTTTTGGCGCGTGAAGTTGGATACGCGCAGTCGGCGGGCGTGCCCGTCGCGATTTGAAAGGACTTTGTATGGGACTTTTCACTGGTAAGACCGTGATCGTCACCGGCGGCGGCAAGGCCACGCTTAAGGACGGCTCCGCTGGTTCCATCGGCTACGGCATCGATATCGCATTTGCCAAGGAGGGCGCGAACCTCGTCATCACCGGCCGCAACGTCGCCAAGCTCGAGGCTGCCAAGGAATCCCTCGAGGCCGAGTACGGCGTCAAGGTTCTGCCTGTTCAGGCCGATGTCTCGGCTGGCCAGGACAACGAGGCCGTCGTCCAGAACGTCATCGACAAGGCCATTGAGGAGTTCGGCCGCATCGACGCCGTCGTCAACAATGCTCAGGCCAGCGCCTCGGGCGTGACCATCGCCGATCACACCATGGACCAGTTTAACCTGGCCATTTACTCCGGTCTGTATGCTACCTATCTGTACATGCAGAAGGCCTATCCGCACCTGAAGGAGACCAAGGGCTCCGTGGTCAACTTTGCCTCGGGCGCCGGCCTGTTTGGCAACTATGGCCAGTGCAGCTATGCTGCCGCCAAGGAGGGCATCCGCGGCCTGACCCGCGTTGCCGCCAACGAGTGGGGCAAGGACGGCATCAACGTCAATATCGTTTGCCCGCTTGCTTGGACCGCTGCGCTCGAGAACTTCCAAGATGCCTATCCCGAGGCGTTCAAGGCCAACGTCCACATGCCGCCGGCAGGCCACTACGGCGACGTCGAGAAGGAAATCGGCCGCGTTGTCGTTCAGCTCTGCGGTCCCGACTTTAAGTACATGAACGGTGAGACCGTCACCCTCGAGGGTGGTATGGGCCAGCGTCCTTAGGGGTTACGCGGTTTTTCCAAACCGCGTAACGGCTCGACGCTGCGCGGTCACCAGGGCGACCGCTCGCTGACGTCGCCAGAGCATCGGCGTTGCCTTGGCTGTTGGAGATGATCTCGTAGTCGTTGGGGACGTTCTTAAATGACTAGTCATAAGGGACACTCTTGCCGGCACTTGGGGACAGTCCCTAAGTGCCGGCAGATTGGGACACTCCTTTGCAAGATGGCGCTGAAGAGTGTCCCCAACAACTAGTCGTTTAATGCATCAGTTTCTGTCGAGTCGGTGCTCTTTGAGGGTTGCCCGTATAATGGTTTGCGTATGAACCGCAACCAAGGAGTTCCAGTTTATGGACCAGAGCCTTTTTAAATTCGACCTGATCGCAGAGGACCCGACGACGCATGCGCGTGCCGGCGTGCTGCACACCCCGCACGGCGACATCGAGACGCCGATCTTTATGCCCGTGGGCACCAAGGCAAACGTCAAGGGCATTCCTACCGAGACCGTCAAACAGCTCGGCGCCCAGATCGTGCTTGCCAATACCTATCACCTGTCCATGCGTCCCGGCGAGGACACCATCGCCGAGCTGGGCGGCCTGCACAAGTTTATGAACTGGCACGGCCCCATCCTCACCGATTCGGGCGGCTTCCAGGTGTTCAGCCACAACGATGCCGTCAAGCTCACCGACGAGGGCGTGCGCTTTATCGTCAACGACTATGACGGCCGTCATGTGTTCTGGACGCCCGAGGACAACATGGAAATCGCCATGAAACTCGGCTCCGACATCTGCATGCAGCTGGACCAGTGCCCGGGCTATCCCGCCACGCGCGCCTACGTTGAGCGCGCCGTTGAGCTGTCGAGTATGTGGGCCGAGCGCTGCTATAAGGCGCATACCCGCGACGACCAGGCGCTCTTTGGCATTGTTCAGGGCGGCATGCACCTAGATCTGCGCCTGCGCTCGCTGCGCCATTTGGAGGAGTGCGGCGACTTCCCCGGTTACGGCATCGGCGGCTACTCGGTGGGCGAGGACCACGAGACCATGTTCGAGACCCTGGCACCGCTCGTAAGCGAGTACATGCCCAAGCACAAGCCGCGCTACCTGATGGGCGTCGGCAACCCCACCACCCTCGTGCGCGGTGTGGGCGTGGGCATCGACATGTTCGACTGCGTGCTGCCGACGCGCACCGGCCGCATGGGCACAGCGTTCTCGAGCGAGGGTCGCCTCAACTTCCGCAACGCGCGTTTTGCGCACGACGACGGCCCCATCGATCCCACCTGCACCTGCCCGGTGTGCACGGGCGGCTACAGCCGCGCGCTCATTCGCCACATGGTCACGCAGAAGGAGATGCTCGGCGGCATTCTGCTGTCGATGCACAACATCTACTACCTGCTCAACCTTATGCAGCGTGCCCGTCAGGCCATTATCGAGGGCCGTTACGGTGCATTCGTGAGCGACTGGATGAACAGTCCTGCTGCGGTGGATTACTAAGGGCGACAGGCACGCTTGCAGAGCGTGGGCAACGGCAAAGGTTGAGCGGCAGCTGCTCGTCACATTCGCTGACGCCGGCTGCGCGACCGCTGACCGATGCCTTGCAAGCGCTTGATGCATCGTGGGTACCATACCGAATAGTTGATGTTCGGGCGGGTGTTTGGCGCATGGCGTCGACCCCGCCCGCTTTTCTTTTTCTCGATAGGAGTACCCATGATTAAGAATGAGAACGTCGAGGGCGAGCCGGCCTACGACGAGACGTACCGACGCGGTCCCGTGGTCATGCGCGGTCCCATGATTCCTAAGGACAACACCTACGCCAACCTGCTGGCGCCCGAGGAGTCGACCGACTGGTTGCATGCCGATCCGTGGCGCGTGCTGCGCATTCAGGCCGAGTTTGTCGATGGCTTCGGCGCGCTTGCCGAGCTTGGTCCTGCGGTGACCATCTTCGGTAGCGCCCGCACGCCCAAGACCGATCCGCTTTACAAGGCGGCGCGCACCGTCGGGCGCAAAATCGCCCAGCGCGGCGTGGCGGTTATCACCGGCGGCGGTCCCGGCATCATGGAGGCGGCCAACAGGGGAGCGGCGAGTGTCAACGGCAAGTCAGTTGGCCTGGGCATTGAATTGCCGCACGAGCAGGGGCTCAATAAATACGTGAACCTCGGCATGGACTTCCGTTACTTCTTTGTGCGCAAGACCATGTTCGTCAAATACAGCTCGGGTGCCATCGTGTTTCCCGGAGGTTTTGGTACGCTCGACGAAATGTTTGAGGTGCTCACGCTGGTGCAGACACACAAGGTCAAGCGCATGCCGCTCGTTTTGGTGGGAACCGAGTACTGGCAGGGCCTGTTCGACTGGCTCAACGGCCCGGTGATGGACGCCGGTATGATCAGCCCGCTCGATCCCGAGCTCGTGCATATCACCGACGACCTCAACGAAGCCGTCGACATCGCCCTGAGCGGGCTGATGTAGGGGGCTGTGACTGTTGTTATAGTAATGTGAACGGCATACTGATGCTATTTAACATCAGTATGCCATCAAAACGGGGTATACTGATGCAAAAGACGAGGCGAGGAGGTCGCGTATGTCTACTGCAACGGTTAAGCCTACGACGGTTCGCATCGAAGAGGGGCTCAAGGAACAGGCGACTGAGTTCTTGGATTCGGTCGGCCTCAGCCTCAATTCCTATCTCAATCTTGCCGTTCGGCAGCTTGTAAATCAGCGAAAGATTCCTTTTGAGATTGTAGGAAGGGCGGAGGTGCCCAACGAGGCGACGAGGCGTGCCATGGTGATCGCCGAGGCTCATGAGTTGGGGATTTTGCCGGACGATAGCCCGTCATTCAACAACGCTGATGAGCTTATGTCATTCCTCGATGAGGAATAGCGATGTTCGAGATTAAAGTCGAGGCTCAATTTAGGGCGGACTACAAACGAACGATGC
>CAUEQX010000153.1 GCA_959020035.1 uncultured Collinsella sp.
CGAAGTTCCCCTCGGCAGCCTGGACATCAGCTTCTACCGCGATGACTATGCGACCAATTTCGCTCCCGCGATCCACGCCACCAACATTCCCTTTAGCGTCGACGGCAAGCGCGTCGTGCTGGTGGACGACATCCTGTACACGGGTCGTACCATCCGCGCTGCTCTGGACGCCATCATGGACCTGGGCCGTCCGAGCCGTATTGAGCTGGCAGTTCTCGTTGACCGCGGTCACCGCGAGCTCCCCATCTCGCCGGACTTTGTCGGCAAGAACGTTCCCTCGTCGCATGAGGAGAACGTGCACCTATATATGAAGGAAGTCGACGGCCACACCGCCGTCGAGATTAACGACGTCGCGCCGGGTTCCCACGTGGGCTCCGCGCCGCTGGGAGGTGAGTAGTACCGTGGCGTTCAACCATAAGCACCTGATCGACATTACCGAGTACTCCGAAGAGGACATCAAGCTCATCCTCGAGACCGCCAAGGCGTTCTCTGAGGTCAACGAGCGTGCGATCAAGAAGGTCCCCACGCTCAAGGGTAAGACCATCGTCAACATGTTCAACGAGCCCTCGACGCGCACCCGTAGCTCCTTCGAGCTCGCCGAGAAGCGTCTTTCGGCCGACAGCCTCAACTTTGGCGGCTCCTCGACCTCCACGGTCAAGGGCGAGAGCCTCGTCGACACCGTCGAGACCCTCAACGCCTATAAGATCGACTGCATCGTCGTGCGCGATAAGCACGCCGGTGCTCCCTACATCGTCACGCAGAACTCGCCCGCGAGCGTCATCTGCGCCGGCGACGGCAAGCACAACCATCCCACGCAGGCCCTGCTCGACCTGTACACCATCTGGGAGCACAAGGGTGACTTCCACGGTCTGAAGGTCGCTGTCGTCGGCGATATCGCGCACTCCCGTGTCTGCGGCTCGCTGATTCCCGCCCTTAAGATCATGGGCTGCGAGACCTACGCCGTCGCCCCCGGCACGCTGTTGCCGCCGGCGCCCGAGGTCCTGGGCTGCGACCACGTGACGAGCGACCTCGATTCCGTCCTGCCCGAGCTGGACGTCGTCTACATGCTGCGGGTGCAGCAGGAGCGCCTCGAGGGTGCCCCGTTCCCGACCATTCGTGAGTACCACAAGCTCTTCGGTCTGACCAAGGACCGCGAGAAGCTCATGAAGCCCGATGCGATCATCTGCCACCCGGGCCCCATCAACCGCGGCGTCGAGTTCGACTCCTATATGGCCGACCACCCGCAACGCTCCGTCATCCTGGAGCAGGTCTACGCCGGTATCTGCGTGCGTATGGCTATCCTGTATCTGCTGCTTGGAGGTGCCGATAATGGCCTTGCTTCTTAAGAATGCCCACGTCGTCGACCCGTCCGTCGAGCTTGACGGTGTCGTTGACGTCCTGATTGACGGCGACAAGATCGCCGAGGTCGGCGAGAATCTCGCCGTCGAGGGAGCCGAGGTCCGCGACCTTTCCGGCAAGTACCTCGTCCCTGGCCTGGTGGATATGCACGTTCACCTTCGCGAGCCCGGCTACGAGGTCAAAGAGGACATCGAGAGCGGCACCCGCGCAGCTGCCAAGGGCGGCTTTACCGGCGTGTGCGCCATGCCCAACACCGATCCCGTCACCGATAACGGCACCGTCGTGGAGTTCGTCAAGTCCCGCGCTGCCGAGGTCGGTCACTGCCGCGTCTATCCGTCGGGCGCCATGACCCGCGGTCTTAAGGGCGAGGCCATGTCCGAGATGGGCGATATGGTCGCCCACGGCGCCGTCGCCTTCACCGACGACGGTCGCGGCGTGCAGGGCGCGGGTATGCTCCGTCGCTGCATGGACTACGGCAAGATGTTCGGCAAGGTCTTTATGAGCCATTGCCAGGACGAGGACCTGGTCGGCCACGGCCAGATCAACGAGGGCAAGGTCTCGACCCGTCTGGCTCTCGAGGGCTGGCCGGCTGCCGGCGAGGAGCTCCAGATCGCCCGCGACATCGAGATCGCCAAGCTGACCGGTGCCAAGCTGCACATCCAGCACATCTCCACTGCTCACGGTCTCGAGCTCGTGCGTGCCGGTAAGGCCGCTGGCGTCCAGGTGACCTGCGAGGCCACCCCGCACCACATGTTTCTGACCGAGAACGACTTGGACGAGACCTACAACACCTCGCTCAAGGTCAATCCGCCGCTGCGCACCGAGGAGGATGCCGAGGCCATCCGTCAGGGCGTCATCGACGGCACCGTCGACGTTATCGTCACCGATCACGCTCCTCACACCCCGTGGGAGAAGGCCCGTGAGTTCGAGCTTGCGCCCTTTGGTATGATCGGCCTCGAGACCTCGCTGTCGCTCGTACTCACCGAGCTGGTCAACACGGGCAAGATGAGCATGGGCCGCATGGTCGAGCTCATGGCCATCAAGCCGCGTGAGATCCTGGGTCTCGACCAGGTTCAGGTCAAGGCGGGCTCCGTTGCCGACCTGACCGTGTTTGACGCGTCCGCCACCTGGACGGTTGGCGAGGACGGTTACGAGTCGCGCGCCGAGAACTCCGGTTTTGCCGGCCGCACGCTCACCGGTCGTGCCACCGATGTGTTTGTCGGCGGTAAGCAGACGCTTGCCGACGGCTGCATCTGCTAGCATAGCCTTATCGCTTTTGTGCGCGGCGCCCTTGCGGTGCCGCGCTTTCTGTTCGTTTGGACCATGCAACCGCATGGGGGATTGGAGCGTCTATGCCCACACCTTCCACTGCACGCATGCACGACTTCGAGGTCGTCTCGAACCGGGAGATTGCCGACGGCATCTTCTCGCTCGTCATCTCGGCCCCCAAGCTTGCAAGTGCGCTCAAGCCCGGTCAGTTTGTGAACATCGCCGTACCCGGCGATGCGTCCTCGCTGCTTCGCGTGCCCCTGAGCTACTACCGCGCCGACGCCGAGGCTGGCACCGTCGAGCTGTGGTACGCCGTCGTGGGCGACGATACCCGTCGTTTGTCCCAGATGGGCCCTGGCTCCACCTCTAACCTGCTGGGCCCCGGTGGCCGTGGCTGGATGGTACCCGAGGGCACCAGGAAGGCCCTGCTCGTCGCCGGTGGCATCGGTGTTCCGCCCGTGCTGTGCCTTGCCGACAAGCTTGCCGAGCAGGGTGTAGCCGTCGACGTGTGCCTGGGCTTTGGCACCGCGTCCAAGGCCGTGGGCGTCGATGAGTTCCGCGCGCTGTGCGATACGGTTAACGTGTGCACCGATGATGGCACGCTGGGCACGCACGGTTTTTGCACCGACCCGGCAGCCGAGCTGCTCGGCGAGGGCGGCTACGACTATGTGGCCAGCTGCGGTCCCGCCGTCATGATGAAGAAGGTCGCCGCCGCTGCCGCCGAGGCCGGCGCGTACTGCGAGGTGTCGCTCGAGCGCATGATGAGCTGCGGCTTTGGTGCCTGCAACACCTGCAATGTCGAGACGGTCGACGGTATGAAGGGCGCCTGCATGTGCGGCCCCGTGTTCGATGCTTCCAAGGTGGTGGTCTTCTAGTGGGTACCGTGAACATGGCCGTCGATTTCGGCGGCGTCAAGATGCAAAACCCCATCAACACCGCAGCCGGTACCTTTGGCTACGGCTGGCAGTTCCAGAACTTCTTTGATGTCTCCCAGCTGGGTGCCATCACCACCAAGGGTTGCGCTGCCGAGCCCTGGCCCGGCAATCCCGCGCCCCGCATGGCCGAGATTCCCGGTGGTATGATCAACTCCGTGGGCCTTCAGAACCCCGGCGTGGCCGCCTTTGCCCGCGAGTCCGGTCCGTGGCTCGAACAGCTGTCCAAGGACGGCTGCCAGGTCATCTGTCAGGTTGCCGGCCACTCCGTTGACGAGTTTGTCCGCGCACTCGAGATGTATGTCGAGCTGTGCCCCTGGGCTGCCGGCTACGAGATCAACGTGAGCTGCCCTAATATCGCCGCCGGCGGTGCCGCCATGGGCTCCACGCCCGAGGGCGCCTCTTCCGTTATGGCTGCCTGCCGCAAGGTGACCGATAAGCCGCTGTTCGTGAAGATGGCTCCGGTCAACGTCGCCGAGATCGCCAAGGCCCTCGAGGCTGCCGGCGCCGACGGCCTTTCAGTCATCAACTCCATCCAGGGCATGGCCATCGACGTCCATACCCGCAAGTCCCGCGTGGCCAAGCCCAAGGGCGGCCTTTCGGGCCCGCTGTGCCACCACATCGCCGTGCGCATGGTCTGGGAGGTTGCCCAGGCCGTCGATATCCCCATCAACGGTGTCGGCGGTGTCATGACCGGCGAGGATGCGGCTGAGTTTATCCTGGCCGGCGCCACCTGCGTGTCGGTCGGCATGGCCAACTTCGTCGATCCGTGCGCTTCGCTCAAGA
>CAUEQX010000154.1 GCA_959020035.1 uncultured Collinsella sp.
GGCCACGGTCGCCCGCACCAAGCATTCCCAAGCGACGCCCGCCCGCCCCTGGCGCCCGGGCCGCGATAAGTTCCTCCCTGTCAGCCGCGCCGACATGGATGCGCGCGGTTGGGACCAGTGCGACTTTGTCTACATCTGCGGCGACGCCTACGTGGACCACCCCAGCTTTGGCATGGCCATTATCAGCCGCGTCCTCGACGCGCACGGCTACAAGGTGGGCATCATCTGCCAGCCCGACTGGACCGACCCCACCAGCATCAGCGTGCTCGGCGAGCCGCGCCTGGGCTTTTTGGTCAGCGCCGGTAACATGGACTCCATGGTCAACCACTATTCGGTGACCAAGCACCGCCGCCACACCGATGCCTACACGCCCGGCGGCGAGGAAGGTCACCGCCCCAATCGTGCCGTCACGGTCTACGGCAACCTCATCCGCCAGACGTTTAAGGACGCTCCCATCATTATCGGCGGCATCGAGGCAAGCCTGCGCCGCCTGGCCCACTACGACTACTGGCAGGACAAGCTCAAGCGCTCGGTACTACTCGACTCGGGCGCCGACATCCTCATCTACGGCATGGGCGAGCACGCAATCGTCGAGATCGCCGACGCGCTCGACGCGGGACTGCCCGTCGATCAGATCACCTATATCAACGGCACCGTCTACCGCACAGGCTCGCTCGACGAGGTCTACGACTACGATCTGCTGCCCAGCTGGGACGACCTTACCGCCGACAAGCTCAACTACGCGCGCAGCTTTAATGTGCAGCAACAGAATATGGACCCCATCACCGGTCATCGCCTGGTAGAGCCCTACCCCAACAGCGTCTATGTGGTGCAAAACCCGCCGTCGGCGACGCTCACCACCGATGAGATGGACGAGGTGGCCGAACTCCCCTACGCACGCGATTGGCATCCCGACTACGATGCGGCGGGCGGAGTGCCGGCCTTTGCCGAGATCAAGTTTTCCATTAGCTCCAACCGCGGCTGTTTTGGCGAGTGCTCATTTTGCGCGCTCACCTTCCACCAGGGCCGCGTGCTGCAGATGCGCAGCCACGACTCGATCATGCGCGAGGCCGAGCTGCTCACGCGCGATCCCGAGTTTAAGGGCTACATCAACGACGTGGGAGGACCGACGGCCAACTTTAGCCGTCCTGCCTGCGACAAGCAGCTCAAGCACGGCGTGTGCAAGAACAAGCGCTGCCTGTGGCCGAACGTGTGCAAGAACATGGTGGTCGACGAGAGCGGCTACACACAGCTGCTGCGCGACCTGCGTCAGCTGCCGGGCGTCAAAAAGGTCTTCGTGCGCAGCGGCATCCGCTTCGACTACACCATGGCCGACGCCTCGGACGAGTTTTTGCGCGAGCTGCTGGAGCACCATGTCTCGGGCCAGCTGCGCGTAGCGCCCGAGCACGTGAGCGACGCGGTGCTGTCCGTGATGGGCAAGCCGAGCCGCGCCGTCTACGACGCGTTCTGCCGTAAATTTGAACGCTTGAACCGCGAATACGGACTCAAGCAGTACGTGGTGCCGTATCTGATCTCGAGCCACCCCGGTTCAACCATGAAGGAAGCTGTGGACCTTGCCGAGGCCGTGAGAGACATGGGCTACATGCCCGAGCAGGTGCAGGACTTCTACCCCACCCCGTCCACCATGTCGACGTGTATGTACTACACCGGCGTGGATCCGCGCACCATGGAGCCGATCTATGTGGCGCGCGACCCGCACGAGAAGGCCATGCAGCGCGCGCTCATCCAGTATCGCAAGCCCGAGAACTACAAGCTGGTGCGCGAGGCGCTGGAAAAGGCCGGCCGCCGCGATTTGATCGGCTACACCAAGCATTGCCTAATTCGCCCCGTGCCGCCACGCCCGGGCGAGACGTCTGCTGGCGGCGGACACGGCATCGGCAAGAAGGGCGGCAAGCCGCACGGTGGCGCCGCCGGCAAGGGGCCCAAGGGCAGCAAGGGCCACGGCGGCATGTCGCGTGCGCAGAACACCGCAGGCCGCAACCGCGCAGCTCAGGGGCGTCAGGGCGCCAACGGCGGCGGACGCCGCAACTAGCGTGGCGAGGGCCGGCCGGTGTCTCTTGGCCAGTCGGCGTCTCCTCATCGGCCAAGCGTGTTTTCCCTAGGGGAAACACGCTTGGGCTGTCTCCAGTCGTGATTTCCCTAGGGGGAACACGCTCAGACACGCCTAGCCGTGTTTTCCTTAGGGGAATCACGCTTGCTGGTAGGGATGATCCGTCTGGCACGTCAGTTTGAGCGACCGCATCGCCTCTACCAGCACAAAGCCAGCGATGGCAACCGTGATCACTACGTCGAGCGGCGTGTTCACAAACCACAGCAGGCCCATGAGGTACGACCCGGCATTAAAGGCAAAGTGCAGCAGAATCGTGTAGCGGAGCTTTCCGGTCGTCACGAGCACCCAGCCAAAGATGAGGCCGGCGGCACCCGCGTAGCAACCCTGCACCCAATTCATGTGCATAAAACCGAAGATTGCCGCCTGCAGCACAATCGCCGCGGCGATACCCCACGTACTTGGGGCCGCCCAGGGCACCATGGCGCCGTTCTGCGCGCTCGCACGACGCGGGCGCTTCCAAAGTAGGCGGCACTGCGGATTAAACGCTCGGAGCGAAAACTCAAAAATAATGCCGCGCACCAGCAGCTCTTCACAAAATGGGGCGCCGAGCACCGTAGTCAGGACGGCGAGATAGCTGGTGTCGCCCATACCTGTTTCCTCGACAAGCTCGCTGTAGTCGGCCGCGGCGTCGGGCAACAGCGACAGCACGGCGTCGGTCACGTAGCCAACGACCACCTGCAGGGCAAGGCCAATCATGACAACGCAAGCGATGCGCTTCCATGCAGCACTTGCTCCCCCGCCGAGCGGACGTTCACCTTGCCGGCGCGCCATGAAGGAGCGGGGCCACAGATAACGCCACCACAGCAGCGCCATCAAAAACGACGCCGTCTGAGCGGCAGCCTGGAACCATTGGATATCGAGATTGTCGATCGGATAGCCCGTCAGCACCGATACGGCATCGAGAACCGAAAACAGAACCACGCTCAGGGCTATATCGGCAGCGACAACGCCAAAACATGCAAGCGCCCACGCCATCGCATTGAGCATGCCAACCTCCTCAAACCCGTTCCCTAGTTCTACCACAACTCGGCAGAGAGCTGATCCCATGGGGACGGAGGAAAACGGATCACTTATTGATGAGAATCGGGCGCGGTGCCAAAAGCCCCGTTGGGCGAAATGTCGAACGGGAAGGTGCCGCAGCGATTGAACGCGGCGATAAACATGCGGATGGCGTTGGACGGCGTGGTACCCACGAGCTGGGTTGCCGCCGCGAAGGCCGCCTTCTCCTCGGGCAAGACCTTCGCGACAACCGGGGTCATGTGTTCTGCCATGGCGCTTCCTTTTTGAAACGACGGTCGTGCGGATAGATGCGGGCCACGCGGCTGGGCGACGGGCTGTGAAGGCAACCCGATTGGCCCGCATCTGGAGTTTGTTTCTACGGCGTTGGTATTACTTGGTATTTCTAAGTATTACCCCGCAGATAGAATACCACACCCGATCCCATGGGGACGGAGGAAAACGGATCATTTTGTTGCTGAGTAAGTATTTAGAGCGTGATGATATCCGAGACATTGAGGGCCTGAGCGTCGACGGCATCGTGCGTGGCAAGCAACAGCATGCGACCGTCGAGCAAGTCGAGCACGACCTCGGCGCATGCGTCGCGCGCAGCGGTATCTAGACCGGTAAAGGGCTCGTCCAGAATCACCGCGTCGCCTGGGCACAGCAGGGCTCGGGCAATCTCGACGCGACGGCGCTGCCCGCCCGAGAGCTCGGCCACACGAGCATGCACATCGATTCCCGGCACCAGCAGGCGCAGCAGGGCTGCGGCGCTCGAGGCGTCCACGCGCGCGTCGGCGCACACCAGCACGTTATCCAAAGCCGAGGCGCCCTCTACCAGGCGCACATCCTGAAACACCATGGAGCACGGCACGCACTCCCCCGCCGCCAGCGCAAGCAACGTCGACTTGCCCACACCCGAGGCGCCCATCACGCAGGTACGCCCACCGGCGGGCACGCGAAGTGCCAGTCCGTCGAGCGCCGGCGCCCAGGGCGCCCGATCGCCCACGGCAAGCGCAAACTCCGCCGCAGCGTCGGCGCCAGCAGAGGCCGCACGCCAGCGATTACCACGCCCATGCGTCCGCACGGCAATACGCCACGCCGCAGACCCCGAAGCCCGCAGCAGCCACACCAGCGCGCGCTCGCATGCCCACGACGCCGCCACGACCAACACGGTCCACGCAAGCACGTCC
>CAUEQX010000155.1 GCA_959020035.1 uncultured Collinsella sp.
GGGCCGAGTCCCAGGGCGTAAAGGACATCAACGAGCTGGTAGGTGCTTTCGAATGCTAGAGGCCGATGCCCGCGACCGCGTAATCGTCGCCCTCGACTGCGATCGTGAGCGTGCGCTCGAGCTCGCCCACGAGCTTTCGGGCCATGCCGCCTGGCTTAAGGTTGGTATGACGCTCTATTACGCTGAGGGCCCCGAGATCGTCAAGACCTTTAAGGACCTGGGCTTTAAGGTCTTCCTTGACCTTAAGTTCCATGATATTCCGCATCAGGTTCGCGGTGCCGCCCGTTCGGCCTCGCTTGCCGGTGCCGACCTGCTCTCGGTTCACGGCTTGGGTTCGGGCGCCATGCTCGCTGCCTGCCGCGAGGGTGCCGAGGAGGCGCGCGAGGACCGCGCCAAGCTCGTCGCCATCACCGTGCTCACAAGCATGAATCAGGATGCCTTGAGTGAGATTGGCGTCGAGTCGCTGGTGGCCGAGGAGGCCGCCCGCCTGGCAAAGCTCGCTCAGGCCAACGGCATCGATGGCATCGTGTGCTCGCCGATGGAGGCTCATGACATGCGTGAGCTGCTGGGTCCTGATGCCCTGATCGTGACTCCGGGTGTGCGTCCGGTGGGTGCCGCCTTAGGCGACCAGTCCCGCGTGGCGACGCCTTCCCAGGCTATCGAGCGTGGCGCAAGCCACATTGTGGTGGGCCGTCCCATCACCGGCGCCGACGATCCGGTTGCCGCCTTTGACGCTATCGTTGCCGAGCTGGTCGAAAACGTCGCGTAAAAGATTCCCCTAAGTCACCACTTTTGGGTCTCATTAGCACAAAATAGCCCCTGTGCCTGCGTAAACTTTCCCATCCTTTGTGTGGAATCGCAGGTCAGGGGCTTAACTTTGGGCGCAGTATATTGCACTTTTTGCGGGTATCGTCTAACCTATGGAGCCGCGATTGGGCATTTTGTACGTTCTACGTGCTAAAATGCCAATTATTGAATCAGATATAACCCAACTATTTGGAGGTACGAATGGCACTCCCTCAGCTTACCGATGAGCAGCGTAAGCAGGCTCTTGAGAAGGCTGCTGCCGCACGTCACGCCCGCGCTGAGCTTCGCGAGCAGATCAAGAAGGGCGAGAAGTCCCTCGAGTCCGTGCTCAACTCCGATGACCCCATCGCTTCCCGCATGAAGGTTTCCACCCTCATCGAGTCTCTCCCCGGTTATGGCAAGGCCAAGGCCGCCAAGATCATGGAGGAGCTCGGTATCTCCGCTACCCGTCGCGTCCAGGGCCTCGGCGTCCGTCAGCGCGAGCAGCTCCTCGAGCAGCTGACCAAATAAGTGAGCGCTCAGGATTCCAAGCTCTTTGTGATTTCTGGACCGTCAGGCGCAGGCAAGGGTACGCTCGTCACTCGTGTGCGCGAGCGCCGCTCGAACCTGGGCCTGACGGTTTCGGCTACCACGCGAGCACCACGCAAAGGTGAGGTCGACGGCGTCAACTACTTTTTTCTGACGCGCGAGGAGTTCGACCGCCGCGTGGCAAACGGTGAGTTTGTTGAGTGGGCCGAGGTCCACGGTAACTGCTACGGCACGTTGGTGAGCGAGGTCACATCCAAGCTCGCCTCGGGCGCGTCTCTGATTTTGGAGATCGATGTCCAGGGCGCCCTGCAGGTGAAGGAGCGTTTCCCCGAGGCCGTGCTGATCTTTATCAAGCCGCCTTCGCTTGAGGTGCTTCGCGAGCGTCTAGTCGGTCGCGGTACCGAGACGCCCGAGACGATTGAGCTGCGTATGGCAAACGCCGCCGATGAGCTTGCCCTTGCCGACCGCTACGATGACGTCGTGGTTAATGACGATCTCGACCGCGCGACCGATGAGCTCGTTCGCGTTCTCGATATGCATGAAAGGATCTGAGGTCCGTGTCCGTTGTAAAGCCTTGCATTGACGATCTTCTGGAGAAGACCGATCACAACCGCTTCCTGCTCGCTTCGCTTGCCTCCAAGCGCGCCTGCGACATCAATAGCATGCTGCGTGGCCAGCACAACCGCGTGCTTGCCGTCCAGGATGTCGATGACATCACCATCGGGCTTTCCGGTGCCGATACCATCTCGATGGCTATGGACGAGATTGTCGACGGCGACATCTCTTACGACGAGGCCCGTTACGAGAAGGCGCTCGGCCACAAGGTTGCTGAAGCCTAAATGGCGGCTCGCGTCTGCCTGGTCCACTATCACGAGGTTGGACTGAAGGGTAAGAACCGCGCACATTTTGAGCATATCCTCATGGATAACATCAAGGCGGCCTTGGCCGCCTTTTCCGTGAACGCCGTGTCTCGAATTTCCGGTTATATCCTCGTGACCTTTAACGAGCATCAGGCCGACGAGGCGGCGCGTGTCATTCGCATCGTTCCCGGCGTTGCCCGTGTGTCTTTGGCGTATCACACCAACCGCGACCCGCAGGAGTACTGCGCCGCCGCCGTGAAGGCGCTGCGCGAGTTTGGTTCCTTCGATTCGTTTAAGGTGCACGCCAAGCGCTCCAATACCGACTATGAGCTCACCTCGATTGACATCAATCGTCAGGTGGGCGAGGTGTTGTGCGAGGCGTTTCCTGATAAAAAGGTTCAGATGCACGAACCTGACGCTATGGTGCACGTGCTGGTGGTCCAGGGTAGCGTCTACGTGTATGCGCGCTCCGAGCGCGGTGTGGGCGGTTTGCCGGTTGGTTCTGCCGGCAAGGTCGTGACGCTGCTGTCGTCGGGTATCGATTCTCCGGTGGCGACCTGGATGCTCGCGCGTCGCGGCGCGGTGTGCGTGCCGGTGCATTTCTCTGGTCGTCCGCAGACGCCCGATACGAGCGAGTATTTGGTGCAGGACATCATCCGTGCGCTTGAGCCGGGTGTCCAGATCGGCCGCCTGTACGTGGTGCCGTTTGGCGACTGCCAGCGTGAGATTTCGGTCACCTGTCCCAGCAACCTGCGCGTGATCATGTATCGCCGCATTATGTATTCGGTTGCCGAGCGCATTGCACACATCGAGGGCGCCAAGGCTATCGTGACTGGTGAATCGCTCGGTCAGGTTGCCTCCCAGACGCTCGAGAACATCATGGCCGTCAACGAGGCCGTGAAGATTCCCGTGTTCCGTCCGCTCATTGGTTCTGATAAGCAGGAGATCATCGCGCGTGCCCAGGAGATCGGCACGTTTGATATCTCGACCGAGGCTGCTCCCGATTGCTGCACGCTGTTTATGCCGCGCCGTCCCGAGACGCACGCTAAACTCGATGCCGTGCATGAGGCCTGGGAGTTGTTCGATCACGAGGAGATGATCGAGCGCCTGCTCAAGCAGACCGAGTACATCGACTTCGAAAGCAACACGTATAAGGCCCCTAAGACCTTAAAACGCAAACATTCGGAGCTTGCTCCGCGTGAGATTTACCAAGATCACGAGTAAATTTGTGCATAGACCGACGATGCGCCTGCATCGTCGGTCTTTTGCTATCTGGGCATTTTGCGGCTAAGTGTTCATTTGCTGACGTGTGCCTGAATAAATGGACAGATTTGTGCAAGGTTTTGGTCGGTTTTTGGTTTGACCGCTAAAACCGGTTTTGGAGCGTGGCTGTTGCGGAACTCCTTTCCTGACACGATGGTGTTGGGAGGTTTTGCTATGGCGCAGCGCGAACAACACGAACGGGTCAAAAAGATGGACCGCTTGGCGGACAAGCTGTTCGGTCATAAGGCAGTGGTGATGGCGATACTGGTCGTCATTGCGATGGCGAGCGGTTTGGCGATGGCGAACCTTGGCGGCGGTGCCGGCGGCGTGTCGTTTGAGCGCACTGATGGTTCGGGCTCGTTAGTGGAGCCGGGATCCGGCGATGCCTCGAGCGGAAAGACATCCGAAGGCTCTTCGCCTAAGGCGTCTGCCGCGGCAGAGGTCTATGTCGATGTTGATGGCGCCGTTGTGTCGCCCGGTGTATATCGCCTCAAGGACGGAGCGCGGGTGGCTCAGGCGATTGATGCCGCCGGCGGGCTGGCGCCCGAGGCAGACGTTACGGGGCTCAATCGGGCATCTAAGGTCGTCGATGGACAGAAGATTCACGTTCCAACGGTAGGGGAGCAGCAGGCGCCCATTGCGGAAGCCGGTGTTGATGGTGGGACTTCCGCATCATCGGGCGTGAGTGGCGCAACAGGACTGGTAAACATCAATACGGCAAGCGCGGCAGAGCTGCAGACGCTCTCGGGTATCGGTCCCTCCATGGTACAGTCGATCATCGATGAGCGGACAAAGAACGG
>CAUEQX010000156.1 GCA_959020035.1 uncultured Collinsella sp.
GGGCAGGTAGGTGCCATCACGCGGAATGCTGCAGGTGGCGTTGTAGAACGCGTGCGCCACGCTCGAGTTGTAGTAGTAATCGTTCTGGTTGGTCAGGTTCGAGACATAGCCCGTGTTGACCACGATGTCGAGCGCGATCTGCTTGACGGCCTCGCTCGACAGATTCTGACGAACGTCCTCAAGACCCTGAACACCATAGGTAAACAGCGGCTCGGAACAGGTGTGGGCAAGAGCCAGGCCAAGGCCGGCGGTGTGCTCCAGGTCGCCGGCGCTCGTGGCGTACTCGACTTCGGGCTGCTTGGACAGGGCGTCGCCCACGCCGGCCCAGAAGTACTCCGCCGGAGCCTCGGCGATGATCTTGGGATTGATGAAGATGTGCGCCGGTCGGTTGGGGTACGAATAGCCCTCGAGCGATCCATCGTCGTTGTAGACGACGGCAATGGCGGTCGCGGCGGAACAGTTAGAGCAAATCGTCGGCACCGTAAAGACAATCTTCTTGAGCTCGATTGCCGCTGTCTTGACGGTGTCGAGTGCCTTGCCGCCGCCACAGGCGATAAGCACGTCTGCCTGCTGGCAAGCGGGGGAGTTCACGACCTTGGCGATATTGGCGCGCGTACTGTTGGTGCCGTAGACGCGCGTCTCCAGAATCTCGACGTCGGTACCTTCAAGCGCCGCCTCGATGCCCGGCAGCGCCGCAGCTAGGGCTCGCTTGCCACCAATGATGGCGACTTTCTTCGCGCCGTACTCCGCCAGTGCGGCGGGCAGCTCGGTAAAGCAATCCTCGCCGACGGTGTAGTCGCTCATTCCGATTGTGCGCATGGCAGCCTTCTTTCGTTAGTTAAAGTGCTTTCAGGTATTTTGCTCCTAGAGAAGGCTAACGACCACGAGAAATTTCTTACGTATGAAACCAGTGTTGAGGGTTTTTCGCCGGCGCGGAACGTGCTAGCATACTCCGCATAAGCGTTGATGGGGACGAGTAGTCGGCCGTCCGCATGCCACAGAGAGCGGGGAGCGCTGAGAACCCGTGCATGCGACCGATGAAAATCACCCCGGAGCTGCGGTCCCAACGGACGTGCCGCGCAGGCACGTCTTAGTAGATATCGCCGAGATGGTCGTCGATACAGGCCAGCCGAGTAACGGATGCGAGCGCGCGAATACGCGGGCGAGGGCATCTAAGCTGGGTGGTTAAACGAAGAGCTTTTGCGGGCATACAGCCCGTTTTTGTGGCGCTTCGTCCCAGCTTGTAGGGACGGGCGCTTTTTTGGTGCCCAACGGGCGTGCGCGCCCACGACATGAAAGGGGTACCGTGGCAAACGAGTACAAGCAGACGATGAATCTGCCCAAAACCGGTTTTCCCATGCGTGCCGGTCTTTCCAAGTCCGAGCCCAAGCGACTCAAGGACTGGCAGGACAACAAGGTCTACGAGCAGGTTCTGAAGAAGAACGAGGGTCACAAGAAGTTCGTGCTGCACGACGGCCCTCCGTACGCCAACGGCCCGATCCACATCGGCCACGCCATGAACAAGATCTCCAAGGACATGATCAACCGCTACTGGATGATGCAGGGCTATGAGGTTCCCTATGTCCCCGGTTGGGACTGCCATGGCCAGCCGATCGAGCATAAAGTCGAGGAGAAGCTCGGCACCGAGAAGTTCAACCAGACCTCCACGGCTAAGATCCGCGAGCTTTGCAACAAGTTCGCTGTCGAGAACATCGAGCTGCAGAAGGCCGGCTTCCGTCGCCTGGGCGTGCTCGGCGATTGGGACAACCCCTATCTGACGCTCTATCACCAGCATGACGCCGCCGACATCGAGGTTTTCAAGGCCATGTTCGACAAGGGCATGATCTATCGCGGCCACAAGCCGGTTCACTGGTGCAAGCACTGCCACACCGCACTTGCTGAGGCCGAGATTGAGTACTCCGACGAGACGAGCCCGTCCATCTTCGTGCGCTTTGAGATGACCTCCAAGCCCGCCGGCCTCGAGAACTTCGACGGCCCGGTTGACTTTATCATCTGGACGACCACGCCGTGGACCATCCCCTCCGACCAGGCAGTTTCCCTCAAGCCCGGCGCCGCCTATGTCGCCGTTGAGCACGAGGGTCGTGCCGAGGTCATGCTCGAGGACCTGGCTCCCAAGTGCTGCGAGGAGTTTGGTTGGGAGTACACCCCGGTTATGGTCGACGGTAAGCCCTATGTGGTTCCCGCCGAGACCTTCCACCACATCCACTACAAGCAGCCGATCTTTGACGGTGTTGAGGGCGTGGCGCTGCTGGCCGATTACGTCGGTGTCGATGACGGTACCGGTATCGTCCACAACTCGCCCGGCCACGGCGTCGACGACTACTTTGCCTGCCTCAAGGAGGGCATTACCGACATCTGCATGCCGGTCGATGATGACGGCAAGTTCTACACCGGCGAGGAGTTTGGCACCGGTGGTCCCTTCAGCGGCATGGATACCGATGAGGCCAACCCGCACATCATCGAGTTCCTGCGCGAGCGCGGCACCCTGGTCCTCGAGAAGAAGATCACGCACAGCTATCCGCACTGCTGGCGCTGCAAACACCCGGTGCTCTTCCGTGCTACTGACCAGTGGTTTGTCTCGATGGACAAGACCGGCTTGCGTGAGCAGGCTGGCAAGGAGGTTCGCGAGAACGTCAAGTGGTATCCGGCTCACGCCGCCAACCGCATCGGCGCCATGGTCGAGCAGCGTCCCGACTGGTGCATTAGCCGTCAGCGCAACTGGGGTGTGCCTATCCCCAGCTACACCTGCGCCGACTGCGGCGAGAAGGTCATGAACGACGCTACGCTCGACGCCGTCATCAAGCTCTTCCACGAGAAGGGCTCTGACGCCTGGTTCACCGACGCTCCCGAGAGCTACCTGGGCGAGGCCTGCGTCTGCCCCAAGTGCGGCGGTCATCACCTCAAGGCCGATAAGGACATCCTCGACGTGTGGTGGGATTCCGGCGTGTCTTGGAAGGCCGTCTGCGAGTATCGCCCTGAGCTTGAGTACCCGGCGGACGTGTATCTTGAGGGCTCCGACCAGCACCGCGGTTGGTTCCAGAGCTCGCTGCTCACCTCGGTGGGTGCCAACGGCCATGCTCCGTACAAGGCGGTCGTCTCGCAGGGCTTCACACTCGATGGTCAGGGCCGCAAGATGTCCAAGTCGCTCGGCAATGTTATCGACCCCAATAAGGTCTGCGACGAGATGGGCGCTGATATCATCCGTCTGTGGGTTGCCTCCGTCGACACCAGCTCTGACGTCTCCATCGACCACGAGATCCTTGCTCGTACGTCCGATGCCTACCGTCGTTTCCGCAACACGCTGCGCTTCCTCCTCTCCGAGCTCGAGGGTCAGTTTGAGCCCGAGACCGACGGCGTCGCCTTTGCCGACCTGCTGCCGCTCGATAAGCTCATGGTTGCCCGCCTGACTCAGGTTCAGGCCGAGGTCGACGACGCCTACGCCAGCTACGAGTTCCCGCGCGCCTACCGTGCGCTTTATGACTTCGTGGTTACCGAGCTCTCCAACGTGTACCTCGACGCCCTGAAGGACCGTCTGTACTGCGACAAGCCCGGCTCGCTCGAGCGTCGCAGCGCCCAGACCGTGCTGGCCGAGCTCTTCTCGATGCTCATGCGCGACCTGCAGCCGATCCTGTCCTACACGGTTGACGAGGCCATGGCATATGCGCCCGCTGGCTGCGTCGATCACCAGAAGTACGCCGCGCTGCTCGATTGGTACAAGTCGCCCATCACGGTCGACGAGGCCAATGAGTTCGAGGGCGTGCTCGAGGCTTCTCTTGAGCTCCGTAGCGCCGTGACCAAGGCCCTTGAGGATGCCCGTTCTGCCGGCACCTTCACCAAGAGCCAGCAGGTTCGCGTCAAGGCGGTCGTTCCCGCCGAGATGTACGCGCTGCTGACTGGTGACAAAGCGGTCGACCTGGCCGAGTTCTACATCGTCTCCGATGTTGAGCTGACCCAGGGCGAAGAGCTTTCCGTCTGCATTGATGCTGCCGAGGGCGAGTGCTGCGACCGTTGCTGGAACTATCGCACCACCGTCGGCGAGTACAACGGCCACGCGCATATCTGCAAGCGCTGCGCTGACGCGCTGTAAGTTACGGCGTTCGTAGAACGCC
>CAUEQX010000157.1 GCA_959020035.1 uncultured Collinsella sp.
TCGATCGCCTGCGCGGCGCGCTTTCTCTCCGAGAACCCGGGTCGCGCGCTTCTCACGACGGGGAGCAAGGAGCTTGCTCCCTATACGCGCGTCGCCGATTTCTCGGAGCGCTTCTTCGTGCGTGTGCTCCCGCTGCCCGGTGCTATAACGAAGTGCATCGACGCGGGGTTTTCGCCGTCGCACGTCATCGGCATGCAGGGGCCCTTCACCCGCGAGCTCAACGAGGCGATGCTTCGGCAGGTGGGAGCCCAGTGGCTTGTGACCAAGGACTCGGGAACCGTAGGCGGCACGGCCGAGAAGCTTGCCGCCGCGCGCGACGTGGGAGCGCGCTGCATCGTGGTCACCCGTCCCGCCGAGGGAGACGGGGGCCTTTCGCTTCGGGAAGTGGAAGACGCACTCTTACGGGAGTTCGCGCGCTAGGCGCTCGCCGCGCCTACGCGCCATCCCGCCCGCGAGGAGGAGCGCCCCGAGCAAGCTCGACCCGTACAAGCCCGTCATCCACCAATAGCTCGAGGACGACGCCCGGAACTGGCGTAAACAGCCCTTCAATGAGTTGCGGTGAAATAGCGTCTGTTTTTGCTGCTAAATAGCATATTCAGTCCCTAATCCACCGCAACTTGTTGGTGGTGGCTTACTGGTAGCGTAGGCATTCCACCGGGTCGAGCTTTGCTGCACGGCGAGCGGGGTAGAAGCCAAAGATTACGCCGATGCCGACCGATACGGCAAACGCGATCAACACTGTTGTAATGGAGAAGCTTGGCGTGATCGTCCCGGTAGCTCCAAACTCGCTCATGATGCCCGAGCTTGCGGCCAAGAACGTGAGTCCCCATGCCAGCAGATAGCCAATCAGGACACCCAACAGTCCGCCGGTGACGCACAGCGCCGAGGACTCGGCCAAAAACTGCGCGGTGATATCGCGACGACTTGCGCCCAGGGCACGGCGAATGCCGATCTCACGGATGCGCTCAGTCACGTTGGTGAGCATCATATTCATAATGCCGATACCGCCGACAAGCAGCGAGATGCTGGCGACAGCGCCCATGATGAGCGAGAACGCGCCCATAAAGGAGTTGAGTGCATCGATGGCGCTTTTCATGGAGGTCGCCGATACACTGTCGTACTCATCATCCTCCGCGATGCCCTTCATTGCGCGCACCTTGGACTCGATGGTCCTACAAAGCTCGTCCATGTCTGTGCCCTCGGCGGCAAGAGCCGTCACGCTGGGGAATGAAGGATTTTCGTCGCCAAACAGGCCTGAGATGGTTTCGCGCGGCATATACAGCGTGAGCGAGCCCATGGAGTCGTTGCCGCCATCAATCACACCTACAATCTGCACCTCGCCGTTGGACACCTTGATGGTTTTCCCCAGCGCATCCTGTTCGTTGCCGTAAAGCTGATCGGCGCCGCCGCGGCTGATGAGCGCCACGCGCGAGCCTGATTGGGACTCGGCCTGGGAATAGGTGCGCCCCGCAACGAGCTTGCTGGCCCCCACGGCGTCGAGCATGTCGCTATCGACACCCTGTGCCATGACGGTATAGCTTTTATCGCCGGTCTTATACTCGGTATACGCGCTGTCGACAATGCCGATCTGCTCTATCTGCGGCACCAGTTTTTGAAGCTTCTCGATGTCCGACTCTGTGAGTTCTTGCGACGAATAGATTTGCACCATGCGTGCCGCATTGAGGCCCAGGCTGTTGACCAGGCTGTTTTGGATGCCGCCGATGAGCGAAGTCATGGCGATAACCGAGGCGATGCCGATGACAATGCCCAGGATGGTGAGCAGGCTGCGCCCCTTGTTGGCCTCGAGCGAGTGAAGGGCTTCCTGGATGAGATCGCGGGCGCTCATGCCATCTCTCCTTTCGGCGGGTTGGCGGAGGCGGAAATCATGGGCAGGCTATCCACGGCGCTGCGCAGGGTCCGCGGTGCATGTGGAATATACGCGCCATCGTGAATGCGACCGTCGCGGATGGTCACGGCACGGTCGTCCTCGGCGGCGATGCCGGGGTCGTGTGTGATAAGCACGATGGTTTTGCCGCGCTTCTGGAGCTTATGGAAGGTCTCCATCACAAGCGCTCCGGTAGCGGAGTCCAGGTTTCCCGTCGGCTCATCGGCCAGGATGATGGGCGGGTCATTGACGAGGGCGCGCGCGATTGCGACGCGCTGCATCTGGCCGCCCGAGAGCTCGGATATGCGGTGGTCCCAGTGGTCGACGGGCAGCGTGACAGCCTGCAGCGCGTGAACGGCGCGCATTTCGCGCTGGCTACGGGGCACATTGGTGTAGGCCAGCGGCAGCATGACGTTTTCGATAACCGACAGGCGCGGCAGCAGGTTGAAGCTCTGAAAGACAAAGCCAATGCTCAGGGCGCGGACTTCGGTGAGCTCGTCATCATCGAGCTCGGCCACGTTGAGCCCTTGCAGGTAATAGTCGCCCGCCGTCGGTTTGTCCAGGCAGCCCAGGATGTTCATGAGCGTTGACTTGCCCGAGCCCGAAGGGCCGGTAATGGCGACGAACTCGCCGGGTTCTACCGCCAGGCTCACGTTGTGCAGGATGTGGGCGCAACCCGCCTCGCTCTCAAAAATGCGGTGCACGTTGCGGATGTCGATAACGGGACGCATTACATGCCCTCGTCGTCAGACATGCTGCCCGAATCCGTGCTGTAGCCGCCTTCAGCCGTTGCGTCCGCTCCGGTGTCCATGACGAGGGTGTCGCCATCGCGCAGCTTGGTAACCGGCACGTTGGGGTTGATCTCGTTGCCCTGGTCGTCGCGCTTTACCTGTGTCTTGCCGACTACGGCTTCGTTGTCGTTTTGCGTCACGACGGTCACCTTCACGCGACGGGTATGCTTGCCCTCGTCATCGGTTGCCACGTTGACGTAATAGTGTTCGCCGTCTTCGGTCATGAGCGCCATCGTCGGCACCATCACCACGTCGTCGAGCTGCTCGGTCACCACCGATACCTCGGCCGTCATGCCCGGCTTCAGGCGCGCGTCGGGCGCCTCTATGAGAATGTCGACGTTAAAGGTTACGCTGCCGCCGCCACCGTTGGCGGCGTCGGAGTTTGCCACCGAGGCGATGGCCGTGACCGTTCCCTGGCTTACGATATCGGGAAACGCGGGATACGTGACGTTGGCACTCTGCCCAACGGCGATCTTGGCGATGTCCTTTTCTCCCACCTGTACGGTCACCTTCATCTTGGATAGGTCGGCGATCTGCATGCACTGCTTGCCGCCGCTCGTATCGCTTTCGCCCATGATCATGCCGCCTGTTACCGTGGCTCCCACCTTGGCGTTGAGCTCCACGATACTGCCCGAGCTCGGGGCCGTGACCGTACGACTGGCCGCCTTGGCGTTCGCCTGATCGAGGTTTGCCTGGGCCGATGCGAGGCTGCGCTGCGCGGCCGATACGGCGTTCGTGTCCGCCGATGCGGCGGAGACGCCAGCCGCTGCGGAAGCTCCATCGACGTCCGTCGTTGGGGTGGCCTGAGCGGCAGCTGCGGCTTTCTTCGCATTAGCGAGGTCTTCTTGAGCGGCAGCAACTGCACGCTGCGCCTCGGCAACGTTGCGATCGAGCTCGTCGTTTTTAATGGTCATAAGCACGTCGCCCTCGTTGACGGATTGGCCCGCCTGCACGTTGATCGAATCGACCGTACCGTCGACAGAAGGGGAGACCACTGAGGACGAAATGGGTTTGAGCTGGCCTTTCGCCTCGACCGTTGTGGTAAACGTGCCCTCGGTCACCATGTCGGTCACCGGCCCGTTGTTGCCTGCGGGCCGTGCGTTGATGGCTAAGGTCACGACAACGGCGATGAGCACAATGGCGGCCACGACGCCGGCCGCAATGCCGCGTCGGATGAGCTTTTTGCGTCGACGTTCGGCACGTTTTGCCTTGAGCTTGGCATATGCCTCTTCATCGGAAATCTCGGTCGCATCGTTCGCGCGTCCGCTCTGCTTATCGGCATGTACGTTTGTAATCAGAGGAATCGTTTCGGTGACATCTTCGAGCGTGTGCTCGGTATCATCCGGGCCCGGGGTGGTCGTGGGGACATTCGGCATAGCGTCTCCTTTATAGAAAGTACCTCGATAAGTATCTGCGCCCTC
>CAUEQX010000158.1 GCA_959020035.1 uncultured Collinsella sp.
CGACCTCGGGGGTCTCGGACATGGGATGCTCAACCTCAAACACGTTGCCGCAGCTCGTGCACTTGTAATCGTAGCGCGCCATAATACTTCCTTTTCAGAACAAAGCGGGCAGATCGCTCTGCCCGCATAAATTCAAACAGCTGTAACTGTACCCTATATCGGGTGTTTTATCACGCTTCGCCCCAGAATCTATGGGTGTTGCGCAGGAGCTGTGCAGTTTTGCCTTCGGCGGCCGCAACGTCGGCCTCATCGGCCTGCCAGGTCCAGTTGCCCGTGGCGATACCCGGCACGTTCATGCGCGCATCGTCGCCTAGTCCCAGGACATCCTGCAGCGGCATCATCACAAGGGGAGCGTCGCTTGCCAGCGCGTCGCCCATAAGCTTGGCCGCCACCTCAACACCGCTTGGCTCGTCGCCGCCCGCAAAGGAACGCGTGCACCAACCGGCGAGCGTCGACGTGTCGTGCGTCGAGGTGTACAGAATCTTGCCCGGCGTGGGATGCACGCCGTTGCGGACGTCGTAATCGCTAAACTCCAGCACGTCCATACCGGGGAAGCCACAGGTCGAAGCCATGGCGCGAACTCCGGGCGTCAGGTAGCCCAGGTCCTCGGCGATAAAGTTGAGCGGCCCCAGCTCGTCATAGGCAGTCTGGAACAGATCCTTGCCCGGACCCGCCAGCCAGCGGCCGTCGGCGCAGGCCTTACCTGCGGGAATACTAAAGTAGCTGTGGAATCCCAGGAAGTGGTCCAGGCGCACGCGGTCGTAGAGCGAGAACGCGCGACGCAGACGGTCCATCCACCAGCGGTAGCCGTTCTCCTTCATGTGATCCCAACGGAAGGTGGGGTTGCCCCACACCTGGCCCTCGGGCGCAAAGTTGTCGGGCGGAGCGCCGGAAATCTCAATCGCCTTGCCGGTATCGGACAGCCAGAAGTTCTCGGGCTCGCTCCACGCATCGGCCGAATCGTCCGAAACATACATAGGAATGTCGCCGATGACCTCGATGCCCTTCTTGTGCGCATAGTTCATGAGCTCGCACCAGGCCAGGTCAAAGCGGTACTGCATGTACGCCTGCAGCTCTGCCTCGTCGTGGAAACGCTTGTCGTCAATCAGATGCTCGTTGTAGCGCGCGACATCGGCCGGCCAATCGTGACGCGATTCGCCTTCAAAGTTCTTCTTGACGGCCATGTAGACGCAGTACTTCTCGAGCCAATCGGCGTTGCGATGCTTAAACGCCGTGTAGAGCGGGTCTGCATCCTCGCCGCCACGGGCCTTCCAAGTCTCAAAGTCGGCCGCCAGTTCCTTTTGGCTTTCGGGCAGCAGGTCAATATTGCCCGCAAAGGCCGAAGGCCCAGCGTAAGGGGAGCGGAAGAAGTCCGTCGGGTTGACAGGCAGAACCTGCCAGTAGCGCATACCCATAGCGGCCAGATGGTCGATAAAGCGACGCGTGGGTGCGCCGATTGTGCCGGGCTTGCCCTCGTCGGTGGGCACCGAGGTTATATGGCACACGACGCCCGCACCGTGATCGAGCGGCTCCTGCAGGCGCTGCTCGGCATGGTGATAGATGATCGACGAGCCCAGCGGATACAGATCGAGCGTGACCGTACCGTTGTGGATCTCGCATTCGTGACCACTGATCACGTCACTCGCACATTCGTCGAGCGCCGGAATCGTCACGCGGTGTGAATTGCGCAGGCTGCGGTTGATGATAACCGTCGCGGACTCGCCATTCTTACCCGTGCGGTTGTATGCCAGTACCTCGTCGTTGAGCGCGAAGGCCTTGATCTCGCCGTCAATCATAAATGGCAATGCGCGGCGTACGGCGGAGGCGTTCTTGACAATAGCCAGCGTGTCGAAGTCGTGCAGTTGGTCCTTGGTCGGCAAGGTGCGACGGTTACCCGGATCGGTAAGGCCCTCCAGGCCGTACTCGTCGCCGTAGTAGATCGAAGGCACGCCGGGGAACGTCATCTGCATGAGCGTGGCGAGCCAAAAGCGGCTCTTGGCCAGTCCCATCGCATTCTCGTCCAGGCGCCATTTGCTGCGCTCGCTCTCGGGTAGCTGCGACTCGTCGGGGCCGCCCCCGAGCACCGAGATGATGCGCGGGCGGTCGTGGCTCGACAGCAGGTTGAGCGCGCAGGACAATGCCTCACTCGGGTAGTTCTCGCGCAGGGTCTCGATATCCTCGGCGGCTTCGTAGGCGTTCTTGTAGCCCATCAAAAAGCCGATGACCATGTCGCGGAAGGGATAATCCATAGCAGAGTCCAGCTCGGAGCCCTGCAGGTAGCGGCGCAGATGGCCGTAGCTAATCTTGTTGGAGGCGTCTTCCCAGACTTCGCCGAGCAACAGTGCGTCGGGCTTTTCGGCAAGTACGGCCTTCTTGATCTCGGCCAGGAAGTCGTCGGAAAGCTCGTCGGCGACGTCAAGGCGCCAACCATGGGCACCGGCGCGCAGCCATTTGCGGATTACGCCGTCCTTGCCCAGGAGCCTCTCGCGTACCAGCTCGGACTTCTCGTTGACGGCCGGCATGTTGCCCACGCCCCACCAGCAGTCGTACGAGCCGTCCTCGTGGAAGGTAAACGCATCGCGCCACGGCGAATCCTCGCTCTGCCAGGCGCCCACGCCGGGGTAGTTGCCGTAGCGGTTGAAATAGATCGAATCGTCGCCCGTGTGGTTGAAGACGCCGTCCAGGATGATGGAGATGCCCAGCTTCTCGGCTGCCTGGCACAGCTCGGTAAAGTCCTGCTCAGTGCCCAGGATCGGATCGATCTTGGTGTAGTCGGCCGTGTCGTAGCGGTGGTTGCTCGCGGCTTCAAAGATGGGATTGAGGTAGATGGCCGTAAAGCCCAGCTCGGCGATGCGGGGCAGGTCTTCCTGGATGCCCTTGAGCGAGCCTCCGTAGAAGTCCCAGGTCTTGATGGAGCCGTCCTCGGCGCGCTCGTACACGGGCGGCTCGTTCCAGTCCTCGACCATCCGGCGCTGAATGCCCTTGCGCGGTTTTTCGAGTTGGGCCATTGTGCGCTCGCGCCAATGCTCGTCACGGGCGTAGCGGTCGGGGAAGATCTGGTAGACCATGCCACGCTCGTACCAGGTAGGGCGGTTCTCGCGGTGCTTGTAGACGGTAATCTGGAAGGACGGCACCTCGGCGTAGTCGTAGGTTACTCCCTCGCCGCCGGTGCGGCCCTGGGGCGCGCCCAGGCGAACCTCGGGCTGGCCCTCGATATTGCATATAAAGCTGTACCACACAAGACACGGTTCAGTGCATTTGAGCTCGCCGGTAAAAATGCCATCGCCTTCGTGCTCCATCGGAATCAGGGTCTCGCCGACTTCATCGACCCAGGTACGCAGGGTGAGTGTTGCCTGGTTGGGATCGGCATCCTCCAAAATAACCGAGAGTGCAACGGTAGTTCCTGTGGTCACAGCGCCAAACGGAGTGCGAAACTGCGGTAGGCGGCTGTTGTGTATCAATCTCATAGTACGGTCCAGTTCAATAGAATCACGGCCTGCGGGCCATGGGCTTTACGCACAAAATATAAGTATATCTGTTGTACACAGGGTGTATAAACAACATCCGTTTACCATCGGCGAACGGTTGTCCTAGAAAATCGTTTTACCAACTATCTACAGAGAAGGGGCGCCCGGTTGGAGCGCCCCTTGTTTAGGGTTTTGATTAGGTTTTAGATCGTCTGCGGGCTAGCGGCGCTTGCGGGTGGCCGTAGCCTTGCGGACGGAGGTCTTCTTGGTCGGGGCCTTTTCCTCGGCCGGAGCGGCAGGGGAGACCGGGGCCTCCTTGGCGGGCTCGGGCTTGACCTTTACCTCGGCCTTGGGCTCCTCTTTGGCGGCAGCGGGCTTAGTCTCTGCCTTGGGAGTTGCGGCTTTTGCCGTGGTCTTCTTGGCTGCCGTCGTGCGCTTTCGCGTGGTGGTCTTTGCGGCGGGCTTGGCCTCGACGGTTGCCTTCGTCTTGGACTCGGCAGACGCCTCCTCGACCTTGGCGGCCGGCTTTGCGGCTGCCTTGGGGGCAGCCTTCGTTGCAGCGGCCTTGGCGGTCGTCGACTTGGTTGCCGTAGCCTTCTTGGCGGCAGTGGTCTTGGTCGCG
>CAUEQX010000159.1 GCA_959020035.1 uncultured Collinsella sp.
TTGTAGTACGAAGCCTGGGCGACCTCGGCAGCCTCCGCCTCGGCGGCAGCCTCGCGCGCTTCGCGCTTGGCATCCTCAAGCGCAGTGCGCAGCTCATCGAGCTCGGTCGACTTGGCGTCGCCCGCCCCCATCGTCAACAGGCTACCCGCGCCGTCGATACAACCCTGCAGCACAGCGCGCTCGTCATCCGTGGCATAGTCACCGTACATGTTCATGATAATCTGAGCGCGCATCTCCAGGGAATCGCGCTTGGCCTCCATCGAGGCGTTCCACTCCTGCATGGAACCATAACCATCGCCGCGATAGTCAACGGGCTGTACCAGCGTCGTCTCGGACGGCGTAGATCCAACCGTATCGGACAGTGTTGCGGCGTGGGCATCAGTTGCACCGGCGCCCGCCAAAAGTGCCACGGTCAGAGCGGCGGAAAGGGCGGCGGCTTTCGGTTTTCGTGAATCGATCCTCATGTAGCTGGAAACCTCCGTAGTGCGTTTTTGCTGCGTTTGAGCTGCGTGTGATTCGATCGCGCCGCATAGTACCCCGAGCAAATCTCGACCTGCGGTTTTACTCAAAAGGCGCACGTCAATTGCGTAAAACTCACATCCTCTCAACAGGAGTTTTCCACAACTCGAATGCATAAAGCGTGTCAAAAACCCTGTTTTTGCGCCCTCTCTATGCAAAAAAGACACCTATGCAACCATTGTTCGCACAGGCGCCTTGAGCAGGCATTTTATGCAGTTATACCTATCGAGTCGCAAGGGGTCCTTGCACAAGTCGCCTTACTCGTCCAGCGCGGCGAAGGCCTGCTTCAGATCCCAAATGATATCCTCGGCGTTCTCGGTACCGATGGAAAGTCGAATCGTGGAGGGCGTAATGTTCTGCTCGGCGAGCTCCTCGGCAGAGAGCTGGGAGTGCGTGGTAGTAGCCGGGTGCACGACGAGCGACTTGACGTCGGCCACGTTGGCGAGCAGCGAGAACACCTGCAGATGATCGATGAACTTCCAAGCTGCCTCCTGGCCACCCTTAATCTCAAAGGTAAAGATCGAGGCACCGCCGTTGGGGAAATATTGCTTGTACAGCTCATGGTCGGGGTGCTCAGGCAGGCTCGGGTGATTCACCTTGGCAACATGGCTGTCGCCGGTCAGGAACTCAACGACCTTCTTGGTGTTCTCGACATGGCGGTCGACGCGCAGCGACAGGGTCTCGGTGCCCTGGAGCAGAATCCAGGCGTTGAACGGGCTGATGCAAGCGCCCTCGTCACGCAGCAGGATGGCGCGGACATAGGTCGCGAAGGCGGCAGGGCCGGCAGCCTCGGCAAACGAGACGCCATGGTAGGAGGGGTTGGGCTCGGCGATCTGCGCATACTTGCCGCTCGCCTTCCAGTCAAAGTTGCCGCCATCGACAATCACACCGCCCAGCGAGGTACCGTGGCCGCCGATGAACTTGGTTGCGGAGTGGACGACGATGTTGGCACCATGCTCCAGCGGACGGAACAGATACGGGGTGCCGAAGGTGTTGTCGACGACAACCGGTAAACCGTGCTTCTTGGCGATCTCGGAGATGGCGTCGATATTGGGGATGTCAGAATTGGGGTTGCCGAGCGTCTCGAGGTAGATGACCGTGGTGTTGTCCTTGATGGCGCCCTCGACCTCGTCCAGGTTGTGGGCATCGACGAAGGTGGTCTCGACACCAAACTGGGAGAGCGTATGCTCCAGCAGGTTGTAGGAGCCACCGTAGATGGTCTTCTGAGCCACCACGTGGTCACCGGCCTGGGCAAGAGCCTGCAGGGTATAGGTGATGGCAGCAGCACCGGAGGCAACGGCAAGACCTGCCACACCACCCTCGAGTGCGGCGATACGGTCCTCGAAGACGCCCTGGGTTGAGTTGGTCAGACGGCCGTAGATGTTACCGGCGTCGGCAAGACCAAAGCGGTCGGCGGCGTGCTGGGAGTTGCGGAACACATAGCTCGCGGTCTGGTAGATAGGCACGGCGCGGGAGTCGGATGCGGGATCGGCGCTCTCCTGGCCAACGTGCAGCTGCAGGGTATCGAAACCAAAGGTGTGCTCGGGGTTGTTGATGAACTGGCTCATGATGATCTCCTTGATCGAACAAAAGTAAATTAATTAGAGAGAAGTAAGTCGCTGTCTCCTGATCACGCCGACGGGCGCAAACAGGAGCCCGGCATTCGTCTTGGTAAGCAATACATATGCGGGCCTCCTTTCGCATCCCGGTTCCGTGGTCGGTTTAATTACCTACCGCCTTTGTGTGTTTTGAATAGTACGAGCATTGTTTCGCTCGGTCAATCACTTAAAAGCGCTAACCTGTTATCGGTTTTATAGATAGCAATCGAAAGGACGGCGCCGATGACCCTCCAGCAGCTTCGTTTTCTGATCGCCGTGGCAGAGTCCGGCTCAATCAACGCCGCAGCTCAGCGCCTCTATACCGCTCAGTCCAACATCTCAAACGCCGTCAAAAGCCTGGAGCAGGAACTCCACCTGGAGATCTTCACGCGCTCCAGCCGCGGCGTCACGCTCACCAACGACGGCACCGAACTTTTGGGCTATGCGCGCCAGGTCGTAGAGCAGGCCGACATGCTTGAGGCCCGCTACGAGGACGGCGGCACCCCGCAAGCCCGCCTCGCCATTTCCGCCCAGCACTACGCCTTTTCGGTCGAGGCCTTTGTCAACGTGGTCGAGCGCTGCCGCGACAGCAAGTTCGAGTTCATCATGCGCGAGACCACCACGTCGCAGATCATCGATGACGTCCGCGCGTTTCGCAGCGACATCGGCATCCTCTATCTGGACGACTTTAACGCCCGCGTTCTGCAGAAGGCTTTTGTCGATGCGCGCGCGAGCTTCCATCCCCTATTCGACGCGACGGTCCACGTCTTCGTTAGCGAGCGCCACCCGCTTGCCCGCCGCCCGCAGCTGTCCCTTGCCGACCTCACGCCCTATACGCGCTACAGCTTTGAGCAAGGCACCTCGAACTCCTTCTATTACGCCGAGGAACCGTTTAGCTATATTCCCTGCAACCGCAATATCCGCGTATCCGACCGCGGGACGCTCACCAACCTGCTTATCACCTCGAACGGCTATGCGCTGTCGACCGGCGTACTCTCCAGCGAAATGCAGTGGGGCATGGCCTCGATCCCCCTGGCAGACGCCCCGACGATGCATGTGGGCTACATCATGCATGACGACCGCAAGCCCTCTCCCCTCTTGCAGCAATACCTCGACGAGCTCAACCGCATCATCCATGCCAACCAACTGTCGGAAGACGGGGTAGAAATCGTAGATTGCTAGCCCCCGGCGGGCATGGCGCTACAATGGTCACTCGCACGAAACATACCCAACGAAAGGAACCATGTGAAGGTCATCATCTATACCGACGGCTCGGCCCGATCAAATCCGGGACGCGGCGGCTACGGCGCCGTGCTCAAATACACCAACCCCGCCGGCAAGACCTTCACCTCCGAGCTTTCGCGCGGCTACGCCAAAACCACCAACAACCGCATGGAGCTCATGGCGGTCATCGTGGCACTCGAGGCGCTCAACCGCCCCTGCGAGGTCGAGGTCCATTCCGATTCGCAGTACGTCGTCAACGCCTTTAACAAGCACTGGATTGACGGCTGGAAAAAGCGCGGATGGAAAACCGCCAATAAGCAGCCCGTCAAGAACCGCGACCTGTGGGAGCGCCTACTCACCGCCAAAAGCAAGCACAAGGTTGAGTTCATCTGGGTTAAGGGTCACGCCGGTCACGAGCTCAACGAGCGCTGCGATGAACTCGCCACCACGGCGGCCGACGGCAGTAACCTCGATATCGACACCGGCTTTAACGAGAGCGACCTGTAATAGCGTTTTCGCGCAGCTTTATATCCCCACGCGCTACACTCATCCTGTAGACCAAACAACGCAAGGGGGACGTATGCTGCGCATCGCGACCATCGGCACATCCATGATCACCGACGACTTTATCCAAGTCGTCAACGCCAACGACCAAGCCGCGTTTGTGGGCACGCTTTCACGCGACGCCAATCGCGGTACCGCCTTTACCGCCGAGCGCGGTGGCGAGCGAAAC
>CAUEQX010000160.1 GCA_959020035.1 uncultured Collinsella sp.
CAGCGTGCGCGAGCTTTCGGAGCGCGTCGGCGTGATGATGGATCTGTGCGGCCAGCACGAGCACCAGCGCTTACTCGATCCGGCGCATCACGTTGCGATGGTCGATGCGTGGGCGGGACGCTCTGCGCTCGAGGCGCTGGATGCGTACCGCGCCTGCTTTAAGGCTTCGCGGGCTGCCGCCAAGGAGGTTCGACGTGTCGAAGAGGCCTCGCGTGCGCAGGGGAGCCGCGTCGAGGAGGCGCGCTTTGCCCTCGAGCGCATCGGCGAGGTCGACCCCAAGCCGGGTGAGTATGAGGAACTCGAGAAGCTGCTGCCGCGCTCCGAACATGCCGAGGTACTGGTTGCCACGGCTAACGATGCCCATGCATCGCTTGCCGCCGAAGGGGGAGCGCTCGATGCCGTGAACAGCGCCGTGGCAGAGCTTTCCCGAATGGCTACCGTCGATCGCAAACTCGGCGACATTGCCGATGCACTATCGGATGCCTGTATCTCCCTTGAGGATTGCGCGAACGAGCTTCGTGCCTATCGCGATGGCATCGCCTTCGACCCGCGCGAGCTCGCTCGCATGCGTGAGCGGTATTCCGACCTCAAGGGTCTGTTGCGTCAGTGGGGTCCCACTATGGACGATGTTTTTGCCATGCGCGATCGCTCGCAAGAGCTGTTGTCGCTGGTAGACGATGGTGATGAGCAGATCAAGAAGGCGCGTGAAGCGCTTGGCGCAGCAGAGCATGAACTGTTCGCCGCCGCCAAGGCGCTTAAGCGTGCACGCAATACGGCGGCTCCGCGATTCTGCCACGAAGTGGGCCGCCAGATGGCTCGCCTGGAGATGGGCAGCGCCGAGCTCGTCTGGGAGTCGCGTGATCTTCCCCGTGCTGAGTGGACGCCCGTTGGTCCTTCGAGCTACGAGCTGCTATACCGCAGCGGTGCCGGTTTGACGCCGCGCCCCCTGCGTCGAATTGCGTCGGGCGGCGAGCTCAGCCGCGTCATGCTGGCAAGTAAGGTTGTCCTCGGTAACGCGGACGGTGTCGATACGCTGGTGTTTGACGAGGTCGATGCTGGTGTCGGTGGCTCCACGGCGCGTGCGCTCGCGGGCGTGCTGGCAGATCTCGCCGCTACGCATCAGGTGATTGTCGTAACCCACTTGGCGCAGGTCGCCGTCATGGCTGACAAGCATTATGTCGTCAGCAAGGAACCGGGCGATGTTCCCCAGACGCATTTGGGCGAGGTAACCGGCGAAGCGCGTACTGCCGAGATCGCCCGCATGTTGAGCGGCGATCAGTCCGAGGCAAGCTTGGCCCACGCAAAGCAGATGCTCGAAGAAGCTCGAGGTTAGGTCGTATCAGCGGTGTTGGTGGGACAAAATAGACTGAAATTTTTGTCCCACTACGCGTTTTACTCCACAACCTTATCCGGCTGGATGAGCTCCTCGTAGTAGCTGATATGCTCACGCGCGTCTTTAATCTCGGGCAGCAGGAAGTTGTAGATGACTTCGATGATCATCGTGGCGCTGATCTTGGAGAACGCGAAGTCACCCGTTGTCAGCAACGCTTCGTGATTGACGGTATTAAAGGTGTAGTCGGCGAGGCGCGCAAGTGGGGATTTGCTGTCACTGCTGATGACGACTACGGTTGCGCCGCAGTTGCGAGCCGCTTTTGCCATGCGATTCAGTCGGCGCGATTTGCCAGAGTTTGAGATGAGCACGATGACGTCACCCGGGCGTAACGTGAGCGCAAAGCCGATTGATGTCTCGCTAATGGTGCTCGCCATGCAGCGCAGGCCCAGCTGCGAAAACTTAAACGTCGCATCGAGCGCGACCGCGTTCGTATTGCCCACAGCTGCAAACTCAATAACCCCTGCATGCTTAAAGGCATGCACAACAGCCGCCAGCGTATCGTGGTCGATTCCGTCGATGGTCGCATTAAGCTCGCTTACCTTGGCAGCCAGGATGTTCTTGAGGCTCTGCTCCATATTGCCGAGCGAGACCTCGTCGGTCAGGCCCTCGTTGCGCTGGCTTTCCAAATCCCTCGCCAACGAAAACTGAAAGCTGCGGAAGCTACCAAAGCCCAGCTTGCGGCAGAAGCGCGAAACGGTCGCTTCGGACGTGGCAGCGGCGCGCGAGAGCTGAGCCGCCGTGAGGCGTGGCGCCTCGGACTGGTGCTCCAATATATAGTCGACAATGCGCTGCTCGGACTCGCTGTATCCCTGATGGGTACTAATGAGGGAAAGTGCGCTCTTGCTACTATCGGTCATGGATGGCTCCTGGTTGGCATGAAAATCTAACTCGATTTGCAATGCCATAGTATACGGGCATTTTCAATTACAAGATACACCTTGCAGTTTCAAGTGTTGATGGTAAACTTTCACCTACCGTTTACGGTTATGAAAGAACCTTTCACCGGAGAATTGCACCTTGTCTCTTCTCACGCGGACGGTAGGTTGGTATCTTTCAGTTGTGGAAAAACGCGCATTGAAGCGCGTGTAGGGGAGCGCCCGCGGGCGCTGTACTCAAGAAGGAGGGACACATGGCTAAGTTTGACATCATCGCCGCGACCGGTTGCCCGACCGGCATTGCGCACACCTTCATGGCTAAGGAGGCGCTGGAGAAGGCAGCTGCCGAGCGCGGTCTGACCATTAAGGTCGAGACTCATGGCCAGGTCGGTGTCGAGAACGAGCTCACCAAGAGCGAGATCGCCGGTGCCAAGGCCGTCGTCGTCGCAGCCGACAAGGATGTCCAGGCTGAGCGTTTCGCCGGCAAGCCCATGGTTTCCGTTGGTGTTTCCAAGGCCCTGTCCGTTGAGGCCGCCGGTAAGCTGATTGACCGCGCGCTCGCCGCCAAGGGCGACGACACGGTTGCCGCTGCCGCCGATGTCGAGGACGAGGTCGAGGAGAAGGAGTCCATCGGTCACGTCATCTACAAGCACCTCATGAACGGCGTCAGCCACATGCTGGTCTTCGTCGTTGCCGGTGGTGTTCTGACCGCCATTTCGTTCCTGTGGGGCATCACGTCCTTTGATTCGACGGCTGCCGACTACAACAGCTTTGCCGCGATGCTCAAGATTATCGGCGGTATCGCCATGAACCTCATGGTTCCGGTGCTCTCCGCTTACATCGCCGAGTCCATCGGCAAGCGCCCGGCGCTCGTCCCCGGTTTCGTCGCCGGTATGATTGCCATCCAGGGCTTGCCTGTTAACGCCGATACCGGCATGATCGACGCCGGTGGCGCAGGTGTGGGCTTTGGCTTCCTAGGCGGCATCGTCGGCGGCTTCCTCGCTGGCTATGTCATCCTGCTGCTCGAGAAGGTTTTCTCTAAAATTCCTGCGAGCCTTAATGGCCTGAAGGCAATCTTCCTGTATCCGCTGTGCTCTACCGCCATCGTCGGTCTGGTCATGCTTGGTATTTCCGGCCCCATGGCTGCCATTAACCAGGGCATGATGGATTTCCTGCAGAGCCTCGGTAACTCCGGTCCGGTGATCCTTGGCCTGGCCATCGGCTGCATGTGCGCCTTTGATATGGGCGGCCCGGTCAACAAGGCTGCTTACGCTACTGGCACCTTCCTGCTCGGTACCGCTCTCGAAGCTGGCGTCGGCACCGAGACCTACAACTTCGGCACCAACTTCATGGCTGCCGTCTCCGCCGCTTGCATCGTTCCGCCGCTGATCACCACCTTCGCCGTCGTTGTCGGCAAGAAGTACTTCAGCCAGGAGGATCATGACGCCGGTATCGTCAACCTCATCCTTGGTTGCACCCACATCACCGAGGGCGCCATTCCGTTCATGACCAAGAACATCTGGCCCGTTATGCCCATCATGATGCTCGGTTCTTCCATCGCTTCCATCTTGACCATCTTCTTCAACGTTCACGATCCGGCGCCTCACGGCGGCTTCCTGGTCCTGCCCGTTGTCGAGAACGGTCCGCTGTGGGTCCTCGCGATCCTCATCGGCGCCGTGGTCGGTGGCATCCTGTTCGTGGCTTTCAAGAAGTACGACTT
>CAUEQX010000161.1 GCA_959020035.1 uncultured Collinsella sp.
GTTGGCGTTTAGCCGCGGCGAGCAGGTCGATCGCGACACGCTCGAGGGGCGCCGTGAGCGCGAGATGAACCCTTGGGTCAAGGGCACGCGCAATGCGGTGCAGATCATCATCGGCGCCATCGCCGGCGGACTGGTGGGCGTCGGCATCGGCATGCTCGCCAAGATGCTGAGTTAAAAGCGCGGGTACGCACCCGTTCCCCGAAATGGTATCCCCCTTAGCCCCCATTCTGAAGATGTATGCCAGAATGGGGGCGATTCCCGTTAGGAGGTGCCCCATGAACGTCACCGTACGCGCGTCCCTCATCGCATTGATCGCAATCGTTGGCGCCTGCTGGGCAATCCCCGTCCTCCTGGTGAGGGTCGTCCCATCCGATGCCGGCATGATCGCCATGATGACGCTGATCTACCTCGTGCTCCCCGTAACTGCGATCGCCCTCGGCCTGCTCGCCGCGAACTCCGCGAGGACGCTCTTCTGGATACCCGCGGCGCTCGGAATCGGATCCGCGCTCCTGTTTCCCCTCGCGGTCGAGGGCAGCCGGGACCTTGCGTTCCATGGGGTTGCCTATACCGCAATCGGCTACGCCGCCATGGGCCTGCGCACTTGGACGATTGCTCGACAGCATCGCTAAGCCATCGCCCCGCAAGCCTCCACAAGCCAGATCTCCCCGCGGCGATGGCACGCATCGCAGCAACAATCATGCGGGTAAACCCCGTGCAAAACAGTTTTTGCAGCGCCCGGCAAGCCATGCCGCATATGATGTACAACAGATTCGATAGCGCACCCTACGTGTTCGCGGGACGCTCCTTCACGACCGGGAGGTGACGATGGACATCAGCAACCAGATCAAGACGAGGCGCGAGGCGATGGGGCTCTCCCAAGAACAGCTCGCCGAGAAACTCTACGTGTCGCGTCAGACGATCTCGAACTGGGAGCGGGACAAGACGTATCCGGACGTCCAGAGCCTGCTCATGCTGAGCATCCTATTCGGCACCTCCATAGACACGCTCGTGAAGGGAGACGTGACCGTTATGGAAGAGGCAGTCGAAAGAGATCGCAAGCGCATGGGAACGCGGATGCTATGGCTGGCCGTGCTGATGCTCGCGTTGCTGGCGGTGGCGTTCGCACTGATACTGTCGCCGGCGTTTAACTGGATGGAGGGCACCTGGGGCGCCGGCGTCGCCGCGGCTGCGGCGTTCCTGCCGGCGATAGCGGCGCTTGTTGTCGCGACCGTCCTCGAGCGCATCAAGCGCGAGAACGACCTGGTGACATACCGCGAGATCCTCGCTGTCCGCAATGCAGACAGGTGCTTTACAGCCACAAGCGCGATAGTTTCAACAACAAGATGCAGTGCCCCAGAGCCCCTAGCAGTCGACGATGGTCTTGCCGATCATGATGTTGAGGATCTCGACGTCGGTATCCTTCATGCCAACGCGGCCCACATAGCCCATGCTGGCGATCGTCTCTTCCACCGTATCCTGAATCAGGCCCTCTCCGGCACGGAAGCCGCGGCCCTGCATGGCCATATCGTGGCCCAGAATCGCCGCATCAACGGCAGCGGAAATCTTAGCGGCGCAGCTTGCCTTGGCGCCATCGCACACGATGCCGCCCACGTTACCGAGCGTATTGGAGACCGTCGCGCCGATCTGCTCGCGCGTGCCACCGCACAGCCAGGTAATCGCCGCGCCGGCACCGCACGCAGCGCAAATAGCACCGCAAAACGCCGAGAGCGCACCAATATAGCTCTTGATATGCACGGCAATAAGATCAGACAGCATCACGGCGCGCACCAGGCGCTCGTGGTCGCAGCGCAGGTAATCGGCATATTCCATAACGGGCAACGCACAGGTAATACCCTGGTTGCCCGAGCCGCACACAATGGCGACCGGTAGCGCACAGCCGTTCATACGGGCGTCAGACCCGGCGGCCGCACGCGCACGCGCACGGCAGGCGACATCGTCGGCGCGAGCGCCCAGCAGCGTACGGCCCACCTCGGCGCCCCAAGCGTTCACCAAGCCCTCGGCGCTAATAGCGCCGTTCAGCTCAATCTGACGCTCAACGGCAGCGCGGGCGCCCTCGATGTCGCCGTCCTCGATAAAGTCAATGATAGACTCAATCGACATGGGCGTATCGGCGGCACGCTCGGCCACGATGCGCTCGGCGCAGGCGGCACACTCCCCCGCCGACTTGCCACACATCGGAATGCCATCGAGTGTATGGCACGTAACATTGGTGTGATGGTCGGTGATCTCGACGACCGCAGTATGACCTCCGGCCGTGGCAGTCACCTTAATGTAGAGGTTGGGCACACCCTCGACAAGCGACACATCGCAGTAGTCGGCATCGGAGAGCAGCTCGGTCACGCGAGCACGGTCTGCATCGCCAACACTCTCGAGCACCTCGAGCGCGCTCTTGGCGTCACCGCCCACGGCACCCAGCACGGCCGCGGCCTCAATACCGTGCATACCGCCCGAGTTGGGCACGGTCACGCTCTTTACGTTCTTGATGATGTTGCCTGAGCAGGCAACATCCATATGTTCGGGTTCGCAACCGAGCGTCTGGCTCGCCAGCGCCGCCGCATAGGCAACGGCAATGGGCTCGGTGCAGCCGAGCGCACAGACAAGCTCGCGGTTCAAAACATCACAAAACGCGGTATCACGGATGGAATCGGTAGGCATAGGTATCTCCTACATGTATAACGGGTTTCTCTAGCAAGTATCAACTTCTCCATTTGATAACAAGGCACCAAAAACCGCAAGTCGAGTTCCGGCAGACGGCCGCCAGAAGCAAATTGGCGGCATTTTTCGTGATGGGCTGATGTTCGCGTCCGCTAAAGCGTTTGACCAAAAAACGCCCGAGTGTTTAGGCAAAAGACGCGCTATCATGCAGTCGAACGCGGTAAAACCTTTAGCAATTCCGCCGCACGGACCAGAGAGGAACCACTCATGAAGATCGGTATCGGCAACGACCACGCCGCCGTCGAGCTCAAGAACATCATTTCCGAGCACCTGAAGGAGCGCGGCTGCGAGGTCGTGAACTTTGGCACCGACACCTCCGAGAGCTTTGATTACCCCATCACCGGCTACAAGGTGGGCAAAGCCGTAGCCAACGGCGACGTCGATCTGGGCATCCTGATCTGCGGCACCGGTGTCGGGATTAGCTTGGCCGCCAACAAGGTCGAGGGCGTTCGTGCCGTCGTGTGCTCCGAGCCCTTCAGCGCCAAGCTCTCGCGCATGCACAACAACACCAACGTGCTCGCCTTTGGCGCCCGCGTCGTGGGCTCCGAGCTCGCCAAGATGATCGTCGACGAGTGGCTCGACGCCGAGTTTGAGGGTGGTCGTCACGAGCGTCGCGTTAACCTCCTCAACGAGATCGATCACACGCGCGCCCTTAAGATCGTCGACGAAGCCTAAACTATTCAGTGCCACAAGCTAACAGCAGGGGCCCGCTCGGAACACATGTCCGAGCGGGCCCCTGCATAGATTCCGGAATAAAAGGGCACCGCAGATGGAGTTCCGCGGCGCCCAAGCCACACGCTAACAGCTTTAAGGAGTCAAAGCTGGTTTAGCCAAAGAAGCGCTTGATCTCAATCTCGGCGTTCTCCAGGCAGTCGGAGCCGTGGATCACGTTGGCGTTGACATCGACGGCAAAGTCGCCGCGGATGGTACCAGGAGCAGCGTCAAGCGGATTAGTAGCGCCCATGAGGGTGCGCATCTTAGCAACAGCGGAGAGACCGGAAACGACCATCTTGACGACCGGACCGCTCGTCATAAAGTCGCAGAGACCGCCAAAGAAGGGCTTGTCGGCCAGATGGGCGTAGTGCTCCTCGACGGTAGCGCGCTCGAGCGTGGTCATCTCCATGCGCTCGATGACAAGGCCGCTGCGCTCAATGCGAGCAACGATCTCGCCGATCTTGCGGTCGCGCACGGCGTCGGGC
>CAUEQX010000162.1 GCA_959020035.1 uncultured Collinsella sp.
AGGCTCGTCATGCGGTCGCCCGTCTCGTCGTCCCAAATCTGCATGATCTCGGGGTTCTCGTCGATGATCTTCTGCTTCTCGCCCTCGAGCGCCGAGTCAACGAACAGGCCGTTCTCCATCAGGCGCATCTGGTGGCCGGCCTGCTCAAACATGTAACACATGTCCGGATTGCCGGTCTGCCACAGCGGACCCTTGACGCGAATGACCTCGTCGGGCCACTCCTGCTCAACAAAATTGGTGAACTTCTGCAGGTCAAACGGCTTGCGGCGCGAGTAAACAAAGGTCTCGATGTCGTACTCGAGCACCTCGGGGTCGTCGTGCTCCTCGGGATGCTCCATGGCCTCGATCCAGGCGGCGGAGTTGTAGGCGCGCATAAAGTCGAAGCGGTCGGTGTCGAGCAGCTCCTCCATGGGGACCTCGCCGTTTTGGGCCTCGACGATCACGGCGTCCTTCTGCAGGCTGCGCACGATGGCCTTGAGCTCGGCGATCTGCTTGGGGCTCACAGTATCGGTCTTGTTGAGGATCAGTGTGGAACAGAACTCGATCTGCTGGATGAGCAGGCTTTCGATGTCGTCCTCGTCGATATCCTCAGCCAGCAGGTCGCGACCGCCGTTGAACTCGTCGTACATACGGGCGCAGTCGACCACGGCCACGATGTTGTCGAGCGCAAGTTTAGGCTCGCCGCCCACCTTGGCCTCGTCGCAGAAGCTCGAGATGGTGTAAGCGATGGGGATGGGCTCGCAAATGCCCGAGGCCTCGATGATGATGTAATCGAAGTCGCCCGAATCGGCGATGCCCTGCAGCTGGTTGGCAAGGTCGTCCGAAAGCGTGCAGCAGATGCAGCCGTTGGTGAGCGGGATGAGGTCGTCGGTCTCGGAAAGGCCGCCGTCGGCGATGAGGCTGGCATCGACGTTGATCTCGCCGATATCGTTGACGATCACGGCGGCGCGGATGCCGCCGTCGTTGGCGAGGATGTGGTTGAGCAATGTGGTCTTGCCGGCACCGAGGTAGCCGGTAAGCATGATGATCTTTACGGGTTTGTTGGGCATGTGCCCTCCTTTGTTAGACATGGCTTACAGTTGAATCATATGCCAAACGCCTGCTCTTATACCCACGCGCTGGCAAATAACACAGGCTACTCCCAGGCTCCCCATACATCGGGGCAATAACCGACGGTGGCCTTTTTGCCGTTGCGCACGATGGGCTCGGCCAAGACCTGCTGATTCTCGAGTAGCTTGTCGAAGCGCTGGCTAGAGGTGAGGTGCTGGATGAGTGCGAGCGTTTCCTCGTCCTTGGCTTTGGGGTTGAGCAGCTTGTCGATACCGCCGACCGCCTGCATCACGCTCGTGAGCTCGCCCTTGCTCATCTCCTTTTCCTTAAGGTCGATAAACTGCACCTTAATGCGGCGCTCCTTAAAATAACGCTGTGCCTTCTTGGTGTCGAAGGACTTCTTGGTGCCAAAAATTTGCACGTTCATGTATTTGTTCCGCCGTTCTACCTGATGAAGTTGGTGCGCTCGCGATCGGCTTCGGGGGCTTCGATGCCGGCGGCCTGTCCTGCCTCGATACAATGCAGGAGCCAGGCCATGTTCTTGCCGATGTTGCGCATGGTGGCCAGGCCCTCGGCGTCCTGGGCGGCCTCGCCCGGCATGGCGCCAAACACGTTGTTCCAGTACGTGGAAGCAACCACGGGCATCTGGTTGATGGTGAAGTACTTATTGAGCACGTCGAAGGTGGTCGACGTGCCGCCGCGACGGGCAACGGCGACGGCAGCACCCGGCTTGTGTGCAAAGGCTTTGCTGCCGGCATAGAATGCGCGATCGAGGGCCGAAAGGATGCGTCCGCTGGGGTGCGCATAGTAGACGGGCGAGCCAAAGACAAAGCCATCTGCCTGCTCGGCGGCAGCGATCAGCTCGTTCACCACGTCATCGTCAAAGGTGCAGCGACCGCCAAGTTTGCCACACTGGCCGCAACCGATGCAATCGCGAATGGGCTTGGCGCCTAGCTGAAACACCTCGGTATCAATGCCTTCGGCATTGAGCTGCTCTGCGATCTCGGCGAGTGCGCGGGCAGTGTTGCCGTTTGCCTTGGGGCTGCCATTGACTAAAAGAACCTTCATCACAAACTCCCTCTGCTTTTGGTGACTTCTGCAGAGGATTATCGCACGATGGGGGAGGCGGCGCGGGCGCGGCGTTAATCCAGTTTGGTACCTGGCACCTGCACGGCTTTCCCGAGCAACGCTTTGAGCTCGTTCAAAATGGAAACGGGCTGACGGTCGACGCCGTCCAGATGGAGCGTGGCCACGCGAATGGGCGGCTGATATTCAAGCGAGCCGATGAGCACGGGAGAACCCAGGAACCGTTCGATGTCGCTTGCGATCTCGTCGATCGCCTCGGGGCCGAGCTCATCGAAGAGTGCCACGAACATCGGCCCCGTCGAGCGGAACAGGCGGCCCTTGCCGCGCGAACAATCCATGAGGCAGGCGGCGCTTTCGGCGAGCACGCGGTCGCCTGCATCGAATCCAAAGCGGGCATTGACCTCGGCGATATCGTCGACCTTAATGGCAATTAAGCCTGCCTCGTGCGGCACGTGGCGCATCTCTCCAATAGCGTTGACCAGTGCGTGGACATCGCCCAGGCCCGTTACCGAGTCGGTCGTATCCGCTAGGCTTCGGTTGACGATAATGCCCACATACATGCTGGGCTCGGTATCGGTGCCGTCCAAGCGGTAGCCCGTGCAGTCACAAAGCACGTACGTTCCGGTGGCATCCATTACGCGATACTGCATGTAGTGGAAGTGCCACGTGCTGTTTATCACCATGTCGAGCTCGGCGCGTACGTTGTCGCGGTCTTCGGGATGAACGCGGGCGAGCCACATGTCGAGTGAGTTAAAAGGGTGCTGGGAGGGCAGGTCAAAATCGCGCACGGCGTTAACCGACCATTGCGATTCGCCCGTATCGAGATTGAGGATAAAGGGATAGCGCGTCTCGGAGCTCATGGAGATCGCTTGGAACACCCGGTCGTTGCAGGGAAGCTGATCGACGATTGGGCGTTGCGGCGCGTCATCGTCTTTCGGTTGCTGCACACGATGCATAAGCTTATAGCGATACATCTTGCGATCGGCATCCATCGTCATCTGGCGACGCGTGTCGCCGGCAAGTGGATCGACGCGCGAGCAGCCAAAACTAAAGCTGCCGATCATGGGCGCCTTGCCACCTGAGCTCGCCTCGATCAGCCCAGCACGTACCTGCTCCAAGCGCTGCTCGAGTTCAGTCTCGTTTGCGGAGAGCGAGATAAGCACAAACTCGTCTCCACCGATACGGAACAGCATCTCATCGTGCTCCATGGTTTCGGAGAGCGTGCGGCAGATGCCCAGAATATAGCGATTGCCTTCGGCGTGGCCAAACCTATCATTGCAATGTTTGAGATGGTCGATGTCAATATAGGCGCAGGTGAAGGGGTCGCCTTTGTGCCAGAGTTGCTCGACGTGACGGTCGAATCCGTTGCGGTTGCCCAAGTTGGTGAGCGGGTCGATATAGGCGTTGCTCTCAAGCAGCCGGCGCTCTTGCTGCAGGATGGCGTGCGTCTTTTGCAGTTGCTCGCCAACGGCGCGTAGCTCAGCAGGCAGCGCGGCAACATCGAGTTCGGCGGTCGAGATGCCATTCGCAAGTCGCTGAAGATAGGCAATAATCGATTGCTCGCCCAGGCGATATGATTCGTTCATGATGGATAACCTCCTTGGGCGGAACAGCGGTTTGTATCATATCCCCAATTCGGTTTGAATTGGGGATATAAGTTAACTAATGGAGGCAAATTCCCCCTTCGGCGGTGGTGTTTTGCGCGCGAGCGTATCAGTTGTTATTGCCACCATCGAGCAATGCCTCAAAATCCTTCGCTGGCATGGGGCGGTAGTAGAGGAAGCCCTGGGCGTCGCGG
>CAUEQX010000163.1 GCA_959020035.1 uncultured Collinsella sp.
CATTTAGGTGGAAGGAAAGACGGATGTCCAAGCCGCGTCGTCGTAAGCAGAAAAAGCAGGTTAAGCCCGAGCTCAAGCTCAGGCAGTTTGCCGCCACCGAGCTTTCCGACCAGCTTGCCGCCCAACACTCCGCCGCCGACCTGCCGCGCTTTATGGTCGACACGGTCGCCGGCGCCTATGCGCCCGCCGATGCCGAGCTCATGATCGAGGGTTTCGGCGCCGCGGCCACACGCCCGGTCACGCTGCGCGCCAACACGCTCAAGGCAACCGCCGAGGACATCGCTGCGGCGCTCGATGCCGCCGGCATCGCCCACAACCCCGTCACCTGGTACCCAGACGCCTTCATCCTGCCCGAGGCCCAGGTTTCCGATCTGTGGGATCTCGACATCTACCGCAACGGCAAGATCTACCTGCAGAGCCTGTCGTCCATGATGCCGCCGCTGGTCCTGGGCACTCAGGCAGGCGAGGACATCCTGGACATGTGCGCAGCCCCTGGCGGCAAGACGACGCAGATCGCCGCCCTCACGCAGGGGCAGGCGCACCTTACCGCCTGCGAGATGAGCATTCCCCGCGCCGAGAAACTCGAAGCCAACCTGCACCGCCAAGGTGCCAAAAACGTGCCCGTCATGCGCACCGACGCACGCGAGCTCGACGAGTTCTTCCGCTTTGACCGCATCCTGCTCGACGCTCCCTGCACCGGCACGGGCACCGTCATCAGCGGCAACGAGAAAAGCCTGCGCGGCCTGACCGAGCAGCTGCTCGTCAAATGCGCCCGCTCGCAGCGTGCGCTTCTGGACCGCGCCATGGGAGCCCTCAAACCGGGCGGCACGCTCGTCTATTCGACTTGTTCGATCTTGCCGCAGGAAAACGAGGACGCCCTGCAAGAGGCCCTCGACAAGCATATGGACTGCGAGCTCATCCCCCTCGACGGCCCGCCAAGCGAAAGTGAGGCACGCCGCGCCCAGGAAGCTGGCGAGGAGCCGCGCATCGAGTCCAACGCCCTGACCGAGGCCATTGCCGCGGGTCAGGTATCGGCCATCGCCAACGGCCTGTCCGGCACGCTCACCATTCCGCCTAGCCGCGACTTTGAGGGCTTCTACATTGCCCTGATCCGAAAACGCAGCTAGCGCACGGATCCAAAACTCAACAAGCTATCTCCGTGCGCGTTTGCTCTGCTGGTCGCGATGCTGTTTAAGCGTCGCGCGCTCCTTGCGTTCGGCCCTTTTGCCCTTAATGGCCGTGACCACAAAGTAGATGACCGCGGCGGCAACGATTGCGCCCACGCACAGGCCAATCGAGCTAAACATTGCTGTCAATTCCATACCGCGTCACCTCTCTTTTAAACGGGACATTCAAGATAGCACCTCAATACCCGCCACCACAGCTCCTTCACGTTCGCCGGCCCTTCGGTCTAACGGATGGCGCGGCGGGGAAAAATCAACTCGTCAAACGATTTAGCATTCGCAATTCCGGCTGCATCGCGCCGGCCGTCACCACATAGAATCGAGCTTCCATGGATACCCTCAACGATCTAAATGAGCGCGTCGACGCCTTCGTCGGCACCAGCTCCTTCGACACGCCTGCCGCGGCAAACGACCAAGCCCCCATCGATGTGCCCGCCGAGGTTCACGAGGACATTGTCGCCTCGGTCGATTTCTCCGAGGTCGAACTCGCAGACGAGTTCACCGAACCCCAGGTAGCCGTGACCCCCAACGGACTGCTTCCCATGGAGCCGCTGCCCATCGACGGGCGTCTGCGCAAGGCGGCCCTTCGCATGCCTGACGAGATTGAGGAGGCCAGCGGCTTCACGCTCTTCGGCCGTCGTATCAAATCGCTCATCTACACCACCGACGTCGCGGTCATCCGCAACTCCAACGCCGATGCCGTCTTTGCCGTTTACCCCTTCACGCCGCAGCCCGCCATTACGCAGGCGCTGCTGACCGTCGCCGAGTGCCCGGTCTTCGTAGGCGTGGGCGGTGGCACCACCACCGGCAAGCGCTCCGTTCAGATGGCAGCCGTCTCCGAGATGCAGGGCGCGGCGGGCTGTGTGGTCAACTCCCCCGCCACCGCCGAGATGGTCGAGCACATCACCAACATCGCCGACACCCCCGTCATCGCTACGGTCGTTCGCTGCGACGACGATGCCCACGCCAAGGTGCGCGCTGGAGCCAAGATTCTCAACATCGCCGCCGGCAAGAACACGCCCCAGGTCCTACGCGAGCTGCGCAAGCACTATCCCAACCTGCCGCTCATCGCGCCGGGCGGCAAGACGCCCGAGAGCATCCGTGAAACCATCGCCGCCGGCGCCAACGCCATCATCTGGACGCCGCCTTCGGCCCAGCAGCTACAGACCGACATGATGCAGCGTTATCGCAAGATGAAGGAAGACGCCACACCTGTCATCTCGCACGACGATGTGCCCATTATCGACCAGGTCTCCGCCGCCGAGGTCAGCCAGGTCGAGAACATGAATCCCGACGTGCCGATTCCCGACGAAGTCATCGAGCGCGTCGCTTCGATCCACGAGCGCGTCGAGGAGCATCGCGCCAACCGCAGCCTCAAGCCGTCACTGCACGGCTTCTTCTTCCGCGGAAAGAAACGCTAATCGTAACAGCAAGGCCCGCCCCACAAACGTGAGGCGGGCCGTTATCGTTTGAGCAATCATGCAGCGACGTGATGGGGCAAATTAATCCACGCGCTTGTCGCCCATAAAGAAGAGCGCCACCGTACCAGGTCCGGTATGCGAGCCAATCAGAGTACCGATGTCATTGATCTCAATCTTGCCTTTAAGCTGCGGAACCTGTTCCTCAATCAGCGCCGCAACTGCCTCGGCATCCTCGCGGCACGCCGAGTGCGACATGATGCACTTACCCGAATAATCCGCACCGTCCTGCACGTGTGCCATCATGGTCTTGGCCATCTCGGAAATCGCGCGCTTCTTAGTGCGAATCTTCTCACGTGGCGACAGCTTGCCGTCGCAATCGACCGTCATAAGCGGGCAAATCTTAAGCGCCGTGCCGATGATCGCACTCGCAGCCGAAATGCGACCGCCTCGTAGATAGCTCGACAGATCGGTCGAGAAGAACCAGTGGTGCAGGTTGAGTTTGTGCTCCTCGATCCAGGCAGCCGTCTCGTCGAGTGAAGCCCCGCTATCGCGCACGTCGGCGGCATATTCCAGCAACAGGCCAAAGCCCGAAGACGCCGCCAGCGAATCGATGACGCGCACCTTGCCGCCCTGGGGATAGCGATCCGCGAGCATCTGCGCCGCAACGCAGGCCGATCCATACGTGCCCGAAATACCCGACGACAACGCCAGGTGCAGCACGTCTTTACCCTCGGCAACAAACGGCTCCCAAAACTCCTTGTACTCACCCACGCTCACCTGAGACGTCTTGGGCATGGCGCCCGCGGCAATCTGGGCAAAAACTTGTCCGGCGTAATCGACTGATACAGATCGTCCGTATGGACAACATCGTCGATCTCGTAATGAAAACACACGACAGGGATATTGCGCGACGCAAAGAACTCACGGGTTCGGTCGGCGGCGGATTCACAGGTCAGGACAAAATCACTCATATGAGGCTCCTTACTCATTGCTGCGCAAATTATCGCACAGTGAGCCTACATACGGTACATATGTCCACTATTTACCAAATCGAACCAAAAATAGCGAACATCTTTACCACCATCGTCTCCACCGGCCCCACGCATAAATATCTGAGAAAACACCTTCTGTCGTCTCCACTCAACCGCCATATCCACCTCAACTAAATCGATTTACCAAACCGTTCAGCCGACAATTCAGCCGCCGGCGCAAAATCGAAACAAAAGCGGCGCATACTGATAAACGTTTGACGCTGTTTATCAGTTTTACCAGCCCCATCGGAAGGTGTTTCATGGTCGCATTCGATCGCAACCCGCAAGACTTCAAG
>CAUEQX010000164.1 GCA_959020035.1 uncultured Collinsella sp.
CACCAGCAGCAGCGCCTCGAGGGCGCCTTTGAGGCTGTTTGCCTCCAGCGTGGAAAGGGTTGACATGGTTGCGGCTCCTATTCGGTGAGCTCGGGGCCCTCGCCGGGCACATAGGCCTCGGCGCCCTCGACGCGGTTGATGCGGATGGTTCCAAAGATCTCGTCCTGGCTCAGCGTGAGCGAGCCGCGCTTGGCGAGCTCAAGCATAGCTAGGAAGGTGACGACGAGCTGCTCGGTGGTGGCATCGCCGTCCAGTAGCTCGCGGAAGGTGCAGGTTTGGTGCGTCATGGTAAAGCGGTCGACTGAGGCCACGGTCAAGTCGAGCGGTACGCGATGCGGCGCCACGTGCTCGGCCTCGAGCAGGAAGGTCTGTCGCTTGCCATCCAGGTCGGCGCAGATGACGGCTAGACCGCGCAGAGTAATGCCGGCCAGGTAGTCGGGCATAAGGCCAAGGAACTCAGGATCGGGGCCGGCCACACGCGGGTGCATGCGGCTTTCGGCCTGCATGCGGGCACCGAGGGCCGCAGCCGCGCCTTTAAACTGCTTGTAGGCGATCAGGCGCTGGATCAGGACCTCACGCAGCGCGTCGCCGTCAAGCGTGCTGAGCTCCTCGAGGTCTTCGTCGAACTCGTCATCGTCGTCGGCTTTGCGCGGGGCCTCCTGCGGCACCAGCGAGGCGGCCTTAATGTCCAAAAGGGTTGCCGCGACCAGCAAAAAGTCGCTCGCCACGTCCAGGTCCAGTGCCTCGATGCGCTCGGCCTCGGCAAGGTACTGTTCGGCCACCTCGCTGATAGAGATGGCGCCGATATCTACTTTTTGGCGGGTTACCAGCTGCAGCAGCAGGTCGAACGGTCCGCTGTAGACCTGCGTCGACACGCGATACGACATATTCGACCTCCTTTGACGGCGCCTTCGCGGCGCGGTTTGGGTGCATGTTACGACCGCTTTGCACGGTCGACCTGTAAGTTTACCTTAGATGCCGGCGATTGCGAAGTTAAGCAGCTGCTCAGCAAGCGGATACACGGTAACGTCGAAATAGCGGCAGATTACGTCGATGCCGGTCCACATAGGCAGCAGGTACAGTACCAGGATGAGGATGGGCATAGCGTATTGCTGCAGACGATAGTAGTTGGCGAGCGCCTTGCCCTTGAGAAAGGGCACGATGGTCGACGAGCCATCGAGCGGAGGGATCGGGATGAGGTTAAAAAATGCGAGCGACAGGTTGACCACGATAAACGTGGCGCCGAAGTTCATGATCTGTGACGCCAGGGCAAAGGACATGCTGGTGTAAAGGCTGCCATAGGCCAGGCGCATGAGGACCGCGGCAAGACACGCGAGCGCGATGTTCGATGCGGGGCCGGCAACGCTCACCAGGACCTCGTCGCGCTTGGGGTGCTTGAGGTTGTTGAGGTAGACGGGCACGGGCTTGGCGAAGGCGAACACCGGGCCGCCGGCGGCAAGCATGAGCAGCGGCAAGATGATGGTGCCAAACGGATCGATATGGTTGAACGGGTTGAGTGAGACCCGGCCGCGCGAGCGGGCCGTCTTGTCGCCGAGCGCCCAGGCCGCCGCGGCGTGTGCGCTCTCGTGGATCACGATGCCCACGATGACGGCGACGGCGCTAGCGAGCAGGTTCATGAGGTAGCTGCTGGACATAACAATCCCCTAGCGGACGCGGCGCGAGGCGCGCGTGAGCAGGTAGTCGGCCACAAACAGGATGACGGCCACGATGGCGTAATCTAAGCGGAACACGCCGCCAAAGGGCGAGGTGATGACGCCGTAGCCGGCGATGGCACTCGGCAGTGCGCGCGAAAGCTCAACGACAAAGCCGACGATCTGCAGCTTGGCGGTGAGGCCGCTAAAGCACAGCAGCACGGTCATCGCGCTCATAAAGATGCCGCAGATGCGACAGGCGATGGCGATGATGCTCATCGCCACGGCGGTGGCCTTACGAGAGTTCACGCGCGGTCTCCTCTTCGATCTGGGTGGAAAGCTCCAGCCATTCGTCCTCGAGCTTGGGCAGCTCTTGCTTTAGGCCGTTATATTCCCCCAGCGCGGCGTTGAACTTATCCTGATCGGCATAAAGCTCTTCGCTTGCCATCAATTCCATAAGCTCGTCATAGCGGGCGCGCTTTTTGTCGAGCTCCGTCTCGATCTTCTTAAGCTGCTTGCGCACGCCCTTGAGCTTTTTGTTGAGCGCGGCACGGGCCTGGGCCTCGGCGCGCTTTTGCTCCTTGGTCTTTTTACCCTCGGCAGGCTTGGAAGCGACGGCGGGGGTGTCGGCCTGGGCCGCGGTGACCTTAGCGGACTTGGCCGCGGCAGGCGCGCTCTCCCCTGCGGCCTCGGCGGCGGCGCGGGCTGCGAGATCCTCGCGCTTGTAGAGGTAGTAGTCGTAGTCGCCGTCGTAGACCGTGACCTTGCCATCGCGTATGTCGATCACGCGGTTGGCAACGGCGCGTACCAGGTGCTCGTCGTGGCTGATCAGCACGATGGTACCGGGGAAGTTTTGCAGGGCATTCTCGAGCATATCCACCGAGTCGATGTCCAGGTGGTTGGTGGGCTCGTCCAGGCACAGGAGCGCCTCGGGGGCCACAAGCATCTTGGCCAGTGCCAGACGCGCCTTTTCACCGCCGGAGAGGACGCGGACCTGCTTCTCGATGGAATCGTTGTCGCTAAACAGGAAGGCGCCCAGCAGGCTGCGCTGCTGCGGCACGGTCCACTTGGGCGTAACGGTGTCGATCTCTTGCAGGACGGTATTGGACTCGGTCATACCCTCGAGTGCGTGCTGGGCGTAGTAGGCTACACCCACGTTGGTGCCCAGATCGCGGGTGCCGGTGGTGGGCGGCTCCAGGCCGGCGAGGATTTTCATGAGCGTGGACTTGCCGGCGCCGTTGGGTCCGACAAGTGCCACGTGCTCGCCGCGGTAAAGCTTTAGGTCGATGTCGCTGTAGATGTGCTTGTTGCCGTAGGACTTGGACACGCCCTCCAGGCCCACGACCATGTCGCCTGAGCGCGGCGGGTCGGGGAACTTAAAGTCGATGTGCTTGTGGCCCTCGGGCAGGATGACGAGCTCCTTTTTGATCTGCTCGATCTTGCGGATGCGCTCCTGCGCCTGGGCGGCCTTGGTGGCCTTGTAGCGGAACTTGTCGACGAAGACCTGCATGTGGGCGATGTCGCGCTCCTGGGCGGCTCGCTTGGCGCGCATCTGCTCCAGGTTGTCCTCGCGCTGCTTGAGGTAGCTGCTGTAGTTGCCGGTGTAGGTGGTCACGCGACGGTTTTCGAGCGCGGCGACGTGGTCGACACAGGCATCCATGAAGGCGCGGTCGTGGCTGACGATGAGAACGGCGCCGTCGTAGTTCGCGATAAAGCCGCGCAACCACTGGACGCTCTCGAGGTCCAGGTGGTTGGTGGGCTCGTCCAGAAGCAGCAGGTCGGGGTGGCGTAGAAAGAGCTTTGCCAACGCTATGCGCATCTGCCAGCCGCCCGAGAACTCGGAGCACGGGCGCTCAAAGTCGGTGACCTTAAAGCCCAGGCCGGACAGGATTTTGCGGGCATTGCTCTCGAGCTCGTAGCCGCCCAGGTGCTCAAAGCGGTCCTGGACCTGGCCGTACTCGTTGAGGAGCGCGTCGACGTCCTTGCCCTGTTCGGAGAGCTCGGTGATCTGGGCCTGCAGCTCGTTGGCGCGCTCGCCCATGCGGCGGATTTCCTTGGCGGCGGCCATGACCTCGGCGAGGATGGTGGTGTCTTTGTGCTCCAGGTTGGTTTCCTGCTCTAGATAGCCTACCTGGCAGTCCTTGGCGTACTGGACCTGGCCGGCGTCGGGGCTGTCGATGCCCATGATGATCTTGTGCATGGTGGTTTTGCCGGCGCCGTTGGGTCCCACGAGCGCAAAACGCTCGCCGG
>CAUEQX010000165.1 GCA_959020035.1 uncultured Collinsella sp.
CGGGTGCCGGCGCCGTCGTGATGACGCGTGAGCCCGAGGCCGAGCTGGTCTCGCTGGCGCAGGACAAGGGGTGCGCCATCCTGCTGACCGATGATCCCGAGGAGTTTCTGCTGCGTTTGGCGCACGCGTATCGCCTGGAGCTTGGCTGCCTGGTCGTTGGTATTACCGGTTCCATCGGCAAGACGACGACCAAGGACGTGCTCGCCGCCGTGCTCGCCAAGCGCTATCGTGTCTGGGCCACCAAGGGCAATTTCAATAACCTGATCGGCATGCCGCTCACGGTGCTTTCCGCTCCGGCCGATACCGAGGTCCTGGTGCTCGAGATGGGCATGAACCATTTCCACGAGATTGAGCGCCTGTCCCAGTCCGCCAATCCCAACCTTGCCATCGTGAGCAAGATTGGTACCTCTCACATCGGCATTTTGGGCAGCCGCGAGAACATCGCCCGCGCTAAGGCCGAGATTGTCCAGGGTATGTGCGCCGCCGGCGACTTCTTGCCGCTGCTGGTTTTGGGCGGTGAGGACGACTTTACGCCGTTCATTCGCGATACGTTCGCCCAGCCTGCTGGTATCGATGTGATGCTGGCCGGCGTCTCGGACGATGATGAGGTCCGTGCCCGCGACATTCGTGTTGATGACGAGGGCCGTCCGGTCTTTACGCTCGATTTTGGCCAGGGTGAGACGACCGATACCATGCTTGCCATCCCCGGCGTGCAGTCCGTCCCAAATGCCGTTAAGGCCGCCGCAGTTGCCTATCGCCTGGGCGTGACGCCCGAGCAGATCGATGCTGCCTTTAGGGGCCTCACGATCACCGGGCACCGCCAGGAGATCAAGCGCGCCAAGAGCGGTGCCCGCGTCATCGACGATTCCTATAACGCCAGCGCCGAATCCATGGCTGCTGGTCTCGATCTGCTGTGCTCGCTTTCGTGCACGGGGTCTCGCATGGCGATCCTGGGCGAGATGGGCGAGATGGGCGATGAGGCTCCTCGCATGCATGAGCTCGTGGGCGCCTATGCCGCCGCCAAGAAGCTCGACATGCTGGCGTGCGTGGGTGGTGAGCTGGCCCAGCTTATGGCCGATGCCGCGCGCATGATGGGCATGGACGAGGACCGCATCCAGGTGTTCTCCGATTATCGGCAGGTGCTCGACCGCATGGGCGGCGCGCTTGAAAAACATGATGTTGTACTGGTCAAGGGTTCCCGCTTTGTTGAGCTCGACCGCTTTGTGGAAGGTGTGTGCTAGCCCATGTTCGGCAATCCCTCGTATCCAACGTATCAGGTTTTTTTGGGGCTTGGCATCGCCGCTGCCATTGCGCTGCTGCTCATGCCGTGGTGGATCAAGCTACTTAAGGTCGAGGGTATCGGCCAGCAGGTTCGTGCCGACGGCCCCAAGCGTCATTTGGTTAAGCAGGGAACGCCCACCATGGGTGGCGTTGTCATTCTCGTCGCGATTTCGCTGACCTGCCTGCTGATGGGCAAGCTCACCACCGAGCTCGTGCTCGTGCTGCTCGCCACGCTGGCGACCGGCGTGCTGGGCCTGATCGACGACCTGACCTCCGTTACGCATGGGCGCTCGCTCGGTCTGACGCCTCATGCCAAGATGATCGGCCTAACCATTATATGTGTCACCTTTACGGTACTTGCCGTCAACTGGTGCGGCGTCGCCCCCGAGATTCGTTTTCCCGGCGGCCTGACGATTGACCTCGGTGTTCTTTCGACCACCATCTGTGGCCTTTCGTTCCCGTGGCTCTACATTGTCTTTTGCTGGCTGATGATCGCCGGTCTTTCTAATGCCGTGAACCTGACCGATGGCCTCGACGGTCTTGCTGGCGGCACCTCCATGATTGCCATGCTCGCCATGGCTGCCATGGCGTTTTTGCACGGAGACGTGAACCTGTCCATCTTCTGCACCGCGTGTGCCGGTGCCTGCTTGGGCTTTCTGTGGTTCAACTGCTATCCGGCGAGCATCTTTATGGGCGATACCGGCTCGCTTGCCCTGGGCGCCGCGTTTGCCTGCACGTCCATCATGACCAACACCGAGGTCGTCTCCCTCATCATCGGCGGCCTGTTTATCGTTGAGACCCTGTCGGTCATGATTCAGGTTGTCTACTTCCACTTTACGCACAAGCGCGTCTTCCTTATGGCGCCCATCCATCATCATTTCGAAAAGAAGGGCTGGGCCGAGACCAAGGTCGTCATCCGTTTTTGGATTATCGCTGCGGCCTTTGGTGCCGTTGGCCTTGCTCTGTTCTTCCAGTTGGGATAGTGGTCTTTCATGCCTCTTGCTGATGTCTTTAGCCTGCTCGTTTTGGGTCAGGGCAAATCCGGTCTCGATGTCGCCCGCTGGGCGCTGGCACATCCCGAGCGCGTAAGCGCCGTTACCGTGTATGGCGGCGGCACCTCTGAGCCCAATGACGCCACGCGTGCGCTCGAGGCTGCTGGTGCGTCGTTTGTCTATGGGACCGAACAGGTCGAGGGCGCCTATGACGTATGCGTGACGTGCCCGGGCATCTCGGAGTTCTCGGGCTTCTTTAAGGCCGGGCGCGATCATGCCGCCCAGATTATGGGCGAGCCCGAGTTTGCCTATCGTCTGTCGCCCGATAACTGGATTGCCATCACGGGCACCAACGGCAAGACGACCACCACGTCGCTGACGGATTATCTGCTCAAGGCTGCCGGCGAGGCCAGCGTTGCTGTCGGCAACATCGGCGAGCCGCCGGTCAACGAGATTGACGGCCGAGCCCACAACGAGTGGTTTGTGGCTGAGCTCTCGAGCTATCAGATTGCTACGACCACCGAGCTCCACCCCCGCGTGGCGGTGCTGCTCAACATCACTCCCGACCACTTGGGCTGGCATAAGAGCCATAAGAACTACGCGCTTGCCAAGATTAAACTGTTTGACAATATGGTCGATGACGATCTGGCGGTTGTCGACGTCGAAGACGCCGGCATTCGCGAGTTCGATGAGTACATCTACACGCCGGGTCGTCGCATCTGCAAGGTTGCCTTTGACGAGCCTGAGGGTGAGGATGCCGCCTTTGTACGCGCTGGCAAGATGCTCGTGCGATTGAAGGGCGTCGAGACACCGCTCATCGCTACATCCGAGCTCAAGATCTCGGGCCATCACAATGTTATCAATGCCCTGTGCGCCGCCACGGCTGCCCTGGCAGTCGGTGCCGATGTCGATGGTATCTGCCGTGGTCTGGCCTCGTTCCAGCCGCTCGAGCACCGTGTGGAGCCGTGTGGCGAGATTGACGGCGTGCGCTACGTCAACGATTCCAAGGCGACCAACACCGATGCGGTCGAGAAGGCGCTGACGGCATTTCCCGATGACGACGTGATCTTGCTGCTCGGCGGCCACGATAAGGGCACGCCGCTCACGGACTTCGCGCGCGTCGTTATGGACAACGTGCGCTCGGTCGTCTGCTTTGGCGATGCGCGCGAGCGCTTCACCGCCGCTATGGACGAGGCTGATGTCGATGGCGATGTGGATATCGCCCAGGCGGATGACCTGCGCGATGCCGTGGACGTTGCCCGTTCGCTTTCGAGCCGTGGTGACGTGATCTTACTTTCTCCTGCCTGCTCTTCGTTCGATGAGTTCTCGGGCTATGAGGAGCGCGGCCGCGTGTTTAAGGACTACGTGGCTCAGCTTGCCGCTACAGCGAAATCACAAATGGAATAGGGGTTGCCGGTGAGAGAGGAGAGCCCCCGACAAGGTACGAGGAGGCCCGACTCGGACCGTGCTTCCTCGCGGCGCAGCACACCGCGTTCCGGTCGCGGCGGGCAGACGTTTAGCGAACGCTATATTGCCGGCGTTCCCGCCCGTATCATGCGCCCCCGTTTGATATTCATGGCCTGCTTGTTTACCTTGGTATGCTTTGGCCTGCTGATGGTGTACTC
>CAUEQX010000166.1 GCA_959020035.1 uncultured Collinsella sp.
GTATCGGTCTTTCCGAGTCTCTCCGCAAGCAGGCGAACCTCGACCGCGAGGTCACGGTTGTGGGCAACTACGACCACCTTGAGGTTTGGGATCGCGCCGCGGCCGATGAGGACGATGACGATGAGGCCCTGCTGGACCTCTTCTTCTCGTAAGGGCAAGGCACGGGTAACGGATGGAGCGTGGGATCTTGACACAAGAATATCGGCATGAACCTGTCATGCTCGGCGAAGTGCTTGAGTCGCTGCGGCTAAAGAGCGGCTCCGTTGTCTGCGATTGCACCCTTGGCGGTGCCGGCCATTCGGTAAAGATGGCCGCGCAGGTGGGGGAGACGGGCCTTTTGCTCGGCGTCGATCAGGACGACATGGCCCTCGAGGCCGCTGGCGCCCGTCTGGCCCGCGAGGTTCCCGGCGTTCCGCACCTGCTGCTGAAGGGCAACTTCGGCGACTTGGACGAGCTACTTTGCTCGGCCGAGGTGCCCGGGGTCGATGGCTTCCTGTTCGATTTGGGCGTTTCGTCGCCGCAACTCGATATCCCTGGCAGGGGCTTTTCGTATAACGAGGACGCCCCATTGGACATGCGGATGGATCCGGGTAATAACACCTTAAACGCAGCTGAGGTCATCAACACCTATAACGAACACGACCTCGCCCGGATTCTACGCGTCTACGGCGAAGAGAAGTTCGCCTCGCAGATCGCGCGCGAGATCGTGCGCCGCCGCGAGCAAGAACCGATCGAAACCACCGGCCAATTTGTCGAGATCATCAAGGCGGGTATCCCGGCTGCCGCTCGTCGGCATGGTGGACACCCGGCCAAGAAAAGTTTCCAGGCCATTCGCATCGAGGTCAATCACGAGCTCGATGTGCTCGAACGAGGGCTTGATGCCGCCACCAGGTGGCTCAACCCGGGCGGACGTATCTGCGTCATCTCGTATCACTCGCTCGAGGACCGTATCGTAAAGAACCACTTTAAGGAGATGAGCCAGGGGTGCACGTGTCCGCCGGAGATTCCGGTGTGCGTGTGCGGCAACGTGCCGATACTCAAGGTCATCACCCGCAAACCCCTGGTTGCCCAGCCTGATGAGGTTGAGCGCAACCCTCGGGCGAGATCAGCCAAAATCCGCGTGGCGCAGCGTCTGTAGGCGCGACCGCGCGATATTGGACCTCCCGCTCGCACCATAAACGAAGCTTAAACACACTACCAACGTACTCGGGATGGGAGGCGGCATATCATGGGCTACAACACTTCAAGCGCAGCACTCGCCTATGATATGAACGCCATGCCCGCCTATCGTGAGACGCCGCAGGCCCCCGTTGCTCCCCGTGAGCAGCGCACGCCGCGCTTTGATGTCTACACGGGCGCGGGCCGTCAGGCAAACCAGGCGGTAAGCCCGGTTTTCATGAGCGTTCTTAAAACGTTTTGCATCATTGCGGCTATCTTCATGACGATCGGCGTCGCCCGCGTGGCGCTCGCCGGCGTTACGGCCCAGGTGCTCAACAGCAACGCCGAGCTTACCAACACGCTCGAAAAGGCGACCGATGAGAGCTCCGACCTGGAGGTCATGCATTCGGTCTATGGCGCCGACACGCGCATTCGCGACCTTGCGGGCGCTTATGGCATGGTGGAGCCCAGCGAGAGCGTTACACTTGACTTTTCGCAGGATGCAGCCGCGGGCGCCAACGCGACCGCGACCGCTCAGTAGCAAGACGGTAGCTGAGTATGACAAATGACTATCGCCGCGGTTCCGATGGGGGCCGCGGTTCTGGACGTCCCTCGTCGCGGGGACGTTCTGGTTATCAAGGAACGGGTCGGCAATCTTACAACGCCGGGCGGTCCCGTGGCAACGACCCGGCGTCGCGACTTCGCGGCTCGGGCGGCCCTCAAGTGCATAACACCAGGTCGCGCAAGAGTTCGTCGACCGAATGGCTCACAGGCGCGCCTCTGCCTCGCCGCAAAGCCGTCATGGGCTTCATTGGGCTTGGCTTGGGCTTGGGCGTCTTTCGCCTTGCCGACTATCAAATTGTCGAAGCCGATAAACTGCGCGAGCGTGCCGATGCGCGCCGCCTGCTTGCGCAGACCCTCTATGCCAAACGCGGCACCATCTACGACCGCAACGGCAACGTGTTGGCGTCGTCGGTCGAATGTCGCAACATCGCCGTGAACCCGCAGCTTGTCGAGGATGTTGACAAGACGGTGTCGGCGCTGGTCAAGGCAACTGGAATCGATAAAAAGACCTGCCGCAAGCTCGTCGAGTCCGATGGAACCTGGGTGTATATCAAGCGCCAGGTGGACGAAGACGATGTTGCGGCGCTGGAGAAGAAGAACCTGCCCGGCGTGCTTTTTGAGCAGGCCATGAAGCGTGTATATCCATACGGCAATCTGGCATCGCAGGTGCTGGGTGTAGTGAATGTAGACAACGACGGCTTGACGGGTCTCGAAAAGCAATACAACAAGCTTCTGACCGGCACGAACGGTTCTCTCGTACGCGAGCGCGCGAGGGACGGCAGCTATATCGCGGGCGGTGCCTATAAAAAGGTGGCTGCGGTCGACGGCGTTGATATCGTGACGACGCTCGACGTCAATATCCAGCGTGCGGCCGAGGATGCCCTGGCAGAGGCTGTCGAGAAGACAAAGGCCAAGAACGGCTCGGCGCTGGTCACCGATCCTACGACAGGCGAGATCTTGGCAGCCTGCTCGTACCCGACTTACGACCAGACCGATCTGGAGAACGCCAAGACCGAGGATATGAACCTGCGCCTGGTCACTGACGCCTACGAGCCCGGCTCGGTCTTTAAGACGCTCGTGGCGGGCGCCGGCTTCGACTTGGGTGTCGTGCGATCGAGTACGTCGTTTGAGGTGCCGGCGAGCATCAAGGTGGGCGACGATACCGTCACCGATGCCGACAAGCGCGACTATGCCATGACCATGGATGTGCGCGAGATGATGCGCCGTTCGTCCAATGTGGGCTTTGTCCTAGTGGGGCGCAAGATCGGTGCCGACGACTTTGCCGCCTATGTGGACAAGTGGGGCATCGGTCACAGCTCGGGTGTCGATTTTCCGGGCGAGAGCCTGGGTATCGTCAAGGAGCGTGACCAGTATGACGGCGCCACGCTGGGCTCGATGAGCTTTGGACAGGCACTGTCCGTCTCGCCGATTGAGATCGCACGTGCCGTGGGCGGCATCGCCAACGGCGGCGTGATGATGACACCGCACTTCTATAAGTCCAGCAAGGGCGACGAGAAGGACTGGGGCGAAGGCGAGCGCGCGATTTCTGAGGATGCCGCATCCCAGGTGACATCGTGCATGCAGACGGTCGTGTCCGAGGGTACGGGCGTTGGCGGCGCGGTTGACGGCTATGACGTGGCGGGTAAGACCGGTACGGCCGAACGTGCCGACGAGAACGGCGGCTACCTCAAGGAGAACTACATGTCGTCCTTTATGGGCTTTGCACCGGCACAATCGCCCAAAGTGCTGTGCTATATCACGCTCGACGGAACGCCGAGCGGTTCAGATGCCGCTGCGGTGCCGTTCCAGTCCATTATGGCCAACGCGCTCGACGTGCTGGGTATCCCGCACACGAAGTAGGGGGTTACAATCTTTGGGGCGTTGTTTGTTGTCCCATATGAGGGTGTTCACATGCCCTGCACCACGCATGTGCGGCGCTGGGATACAATACGCCGATAGCATTATTAGGTTTACAGGGGAGCTGCAATGATAGAGATCGCCGTCAACAACCTCGCGGCCGCAACAGGGGCCCGAACCGTGACGGGAGAAGCCGATCGGGTATGCCGCGGGTGCGTTATCGACTCGCGCCAGGTCGAGGAAGGGACGATTTTCGTCGCCTTTCCCGGTGGAAACGTCGACGGCAATGATTTTGCTTCCCTTGCCGTCCAGTCGG
>CAUEQX010000167.1 GCA_959020035.1 uncultured Collinsella sp.
CTAGGGGTATGTACTCCGTGCACAGTTCTCAAACATGTTCTGGGGGCTGATGCAAATTTGGTGGCTCGGCTTTGCCGAGCCCTTATATAAAGAGGCCGGAGCTAAAGCTCCGGCCTCCCTAATTTTCCCATTAGATTAAGTGAGCGATCAGGGAATCGCACTCCCCCTGCAGAGTTACCGCAGGGCCCGTGCTGGACTTAGTTTTCAGAACATTCCGCAGACCAGGAAACCCCCTTATCCGCAGCTCCGAAGGAGCAGGATAAGGGGGTTTCCATGGTCGAGGACGTTCTGAAAACTAAGTCCAGCACGGGCCCGGACAAACAACCGACTACAGGTCGATGTGCGATTCCTTGATCGGGAACGGCTCCGCGAAGTGGCACGCGCAGCAGTGACCCGGTGCGACTTCCTTAAACTCGGGAAGCTTCTCGGAGCAGATGCCCTGCGCGATCGGGCAGCGAGTGTGGAAACGGCAGCCGGTCGGCGGATCCAGCGGTGACGGCGGATCGCCGGCGAGGATGATGCGCTTACGGGTCTTCTGGATATCCGGATCGGGAACCGGCACGGCAGACAGCAGCGACTGCGTGTACGGATGGTGAGGCTCGCTATAGAGCGTCTTCCAGTCCGAAACCTCAACCATCTTACCCAGATACATAACGGCAACGCGATCGGAAATGTGCTGCACGACGGACAGGTCGTGAGCGATAAACAGATACGCGGTACCGAACTTGTCCTGCAGTTCCTTGAGCAGGTTCAGAACCTGGGCCTGAATGGACACGTCCAGAGCGGAAACCGGCTCGTCGCAGATAATCAGCTTGGGCTTCAGAGCGAACGCGCGGGCAATGCCGACACGCTGACGCTGACCGCCGGAGAACTCGTGCGGATAGCGGTTGATGTGCTCGGGGTTCAGACCGACGACGTCCAGCAGCTCGCGGACACGCTCAATACGCTCCTCCTTGGTGCCCACGCCGTGAATGGTCATGGGCTCGGAGACGATCTCGCCAATGGTCATACGAGGGTTCAGCGAAGCATAGGGATCCTGGAAGATAAACTGCATCTCGCGACGCATGTCCTTGATCTCATGTTTGCTCATCTCGGCAACATCTTTGCCCTGGAAGAACACCTTACCGGCGGTCGGCTTGGTCAAGCGCATGATGGTGCGACCCGTCGTGGACTTACCGCAACCAGACTCACCAACCAGACCAAAGGTCTCGCCAGGATAAATCTCAAAAGAGATGTCATTTACAGCAGAGACGACACGCTTGGAAAAACGCTTGGCGAACATGCCGGACTCAGCGGGGAACTCCTTAGAGAGGTGCTCGACTTTCAGCAACGGAGTACGCTCGTTGGTATCTGCCATGACGCCTCGCCTCCCTTCTTGGAATCCTTGCGCGTACGGGACGTCTCAGGAGCGTTCTTGAGAAACTCGGGGTCACCGGAGTAGTGGCACGCAGAGTAATGACCAGACTCGGTGACAACGCGCTCGGGGCGCTGCTTGCGGCACTTATCGGTCGCATAGGGACAACGAGGCGAGAACACGCAGCCCTCGGGCAGGTTCATGAGCGAAGGCGGGTTGCCGTGAATCGGCGTAAGCGGCTTCTTCTCTTCGATGGCCTGCTCCGGGATGGAGCGGATAAGGCCCCAGGTGTAGGGGTGGCGGCTCTCGTAGAAGATTTCCTCAGCAGTACCGAACTCGACGGGACGGCCGGCGTACATAACCATGATCTTGTCAGCCATATCGGCGACAACGCCCAGGTCATGGGTGATCATGATGATGGCGTTGCCGTTCTTCTCCTGCATTTCCTGCATAAGCTCAATAATCTGAGCCTGAATGGTAACGTCCAAGGCAGTCGTGCGCTCGTCGGCAATCAGGATATCGGGATCGCAGGCAAGAGCCATAGCGATCATGACACGTTGACGCATACCGCCAGAGAACTGGTGCGGATACTCATTGACGCGCTTCTCGGGCTCGGGAATGCCAACGAGGTCCAAAAGCTCGGTGGCGCGCTTGAGCGCCTCCTGCTTGGAGTAGCCACGGTGCAGACGAAGACCCTCGCCTACCTGCTTGCCGATCTTATAGACCGGGTTCAAGGAGGTCATAGGATCCTGGAAGATCATCGCGATATCGTTACCGCGAATGTGCTGCATCTCTTCCTCGGTCATCTCGAGGATAGAACGACCGCGATAGCGAACGTCGCCACCCTCAATCTTTCCCGGAGGCATCGAGATAAGGCCCATGATGGTCATGGCGGTCACGGACTTACCGGAGCCGGATTCACCGACTACTCCCAGGGTCTCGCCGCGATCGAGCGTGTAGGAGACACCGTCGACAGCGCGAACGACGCCATCCTCGGTGTGGAAATACATCTTAAGGTCATCGACCTCGAGCAGATGCTGGCCCTCGGGAACCGGCTGGTCCTTCAGGTCCACATAGTTCTTGTTCTTCTTCATCCTTATGCGTCCTTCATCTTGACGTCGAGGGCGTCGCGCAGACCATCACCCAACAGGGTGAAGGCGAGCACCGTCGAGAGAATTGCCAGACCGGGCATGATCATCATCCAGGGAGCAGTCAGAAGATACTGCTGACCGTCCTGAATCATGGAGCCCCACGAAGGCGTAGGCGGAATAACGCCCATGCCGAGGAAGGACAGAGCGGACTCGGTCAGAATGGCGCCACCAATGTTCATGGTCGCGTAGACCACGATGGAGGCGACGGAGTTCGGGAAGATGTGACGTACAACGATGCGAGCATCTGATGCACCCATCGCGCGCGCAGCATCAACATAGTCGTTTTCCTTGACGGTCAAGATCGCAGAGCGGAAGACGCGCGCAATCGAAGGCCAGCCGAGAATACCGATGGCGATAAAGACGTTCTGAAGACCACGGCCGATAACGGCGATCATGGCGACAACGAACAGCACGTACGGGAACGCCAGGAAGATGTCCGCACAGCGCATGATGATCGTATCCCAAATGCCGCCGTAGAAACCGGCCAGAGCACCCATGACCAGACCAATTAGCGTGGAGATCGCGGTGGCCATAATTCCGACGGACAGCGAAACGCGCGCACCGTAGATAACGCGGACGAGAATGTCACGACCAAGGGCGTCGGTGCCAAACGGGTGCTCTGCACACGGAGCCAACAGCGACGTCTCGGCCATAGTAGTCGAGTCGGAAGCCGTCGGCGAACCGAGCCAGGGCTTAGCCCACAGATCTGCGGTCAGGGCAACCACAACGACGATGATGATCCAGCAGACACCGATAACGGCGAGCTTGTTCTTACGAAGACGCTTGAAAGCGTCGCCCCACAGCGTGCGGGACTTGGCGGGAGCAGATGCGGCCTTGGTGGCGGTAGCCTGCTCCTGAGACTGAGAATCAGTTTCCTGCATGAGACGTACCTCCCTTAGGCCTTATCCGACGGACCGCCAAGGCGGATGCGCGGGTCGAGGAATGCATAGCTAATGTCGACGAGCAGGTTGATCACCATGACGACGACGACGATGAGCGTAACGCCGCCCATAACGATGGGCCAGTCACGCATGCTAATGGCGCGATAGACCTCATAGCCGATACCGGGCCAGTTAAAGACCGTCTCGGTCAGGATGGCGCCCGAAAGCATGCCACCGAAGTCGACACCAATATAGGTAACGACGGGGATGAGTGCATTCTTAAGCGCATGCTTGATGATGATCGCGCGATTGGAGAGACCCTTGGCCTTTGCCGTGCGGATGTAATCCTGGTTCATGACGTCGAGCAGCTGCGAGCGCATAATGCGGGCGGCGTAAGCGGTCGAAACCGAAGCCAGCGTAATGGTCGGGAGCACATAGTGCATCCAATCCTGATACTGAGAGC
>CAUEQX010000168.1 GCA_959020035.1 uncultured Collinsella sp.
GTTCTAACGGCGACGGCCGGCGTGCTTTTGGATGGATCCTAAGCGCGCCGGCCGTCGTTTTACTGTTGCTGTCGATTACTCGGCGAGCTGCTTTAGCACATCACAGGCGATTTCGACGGCATCGTCGATGCAGCCGGGGCAGCTGCGGAGCGGACCCTTATCCGATCCGATGCCCTTGAGCGTGCCGCAGACGGTCGTCGTGTTCTTCTCGCCAAAACGCTTGGCAATCTCGCGCGACAGCTTGTAGGTCTGGCCTTTGGTCTTGGGGTTCTCCATGCCGTCGCTCATTACAAAGCCCATGATGGCAACAGCGCCCGAGATGGCGCCGCAGGTCTCGGTCATGCCACCCATGCCGGCGCCAAAGCCCTCGGTGAGGGTAAAGGCGGTCTGGGGGTCGAGCCCGACGGCAGGTGCGAGCGTGCAGGCAACGGCCTGGGCGCAGTTAAAGCCACGGGCGTGGTATTCGGCAGCCTGAGCCTGACAGGCGTTGATGTCGAGCTGGGCCGTATGGATTTGCTTCATCGTTGTCTCCTTGTTCACGGTGTACCCGCCTATGGTACCCGTGACGGGGCATGTAATCATCGAGAGCTTCATGTATGCCTCGTTTTTATCTATCGAACAAATGCCCAAGGCTTGAGATAAATACCCCTGATCAATTTGTCCCTTAACCTACCTTGGAGATGGGTTGTGAGGGGTGCGGGGTAGCGGTATCGTGAACCGGATAAAACGTAACCCAGGCAAGGGAGCTAGATATGAGCGAGCAGACCATCGGTACTACATGTGTTCAGGGCGGCTATCACCCGGGAGATGCCGAGCCGCGCCAGGTGCCCATTTACCAGTCCACCACGTGGAAATACGACACGTCGGAGCACATGGGCAAGCTGTTTGACCTGGAGGAGTCTGGTTACTTCTACAGCCGTCTGCAGAACCCCACGTGCGATCTGGTTGCCGCCAAGATCTGCGAGATGGAGGGCGGCACCGCTGCGATGCTCACGAGCTCGGGCATGGCTGCGAACTTCCTCGCGATCTTTAACGTGGCCGGTGCCGGCGATCACGTGGTCGCGAGCTCTGCCATCTATGGCGGTACCTACAACCTGCTCGCCCATACTATGGAGCGCATGGGTCTGACCTGCACGTTCGTCGCACCCGACTGCACCGATGAGGAGCTGGAGGCCGCTTTCCAGCCCAACACCAAGCTCGTCTTTGGCGAGACCATCGCTAACCCCGCGCTTGCCGTGCTCGATATTGAGCGCTTTGCCAAGGCCGCGCACGACCACGGCGTGCCGCTGATGGTCGACAACACCTTCCCGACGCCCGTGATGTGCCGTCCCTTTGAGTGGGGCGCCGACATCGTCACGCATTCCACCACCAAGTACATGGATGGTCACGCGGCCTACCTGGGCGGCGTGATCGTTGATCACGGTCAGTTTGACTGGATGGCCCATGCGGACAAGTTCCCGGGTCTCACCACGCCCGACGAGAGCTACCACGGCGTGACCTATGCCGAGAAGTTCGGCCGCGAGGGCGCCTTTATTACCAAGGCTACCGCGCAGCTCATGCGCGACCTCGGCCCCATGCAGAACCCGCAGGCGGCGTTCTTCCTGAACAGCTCGCTCGAGAGCCTGCACGTGCGTATGCCGCGCCATTGCGAGAACGGTCTGGCGGCCGCCAAGTTCCTGCAGGGCCACCCCAAAGTGCGCTTCGTGAGCTATCCGGGCCTAGAGGGCGACAAGTACTACGACATGGCTCAGAAGTACATGCCCAACGGTACCTGCGGCGTCGTGAGCTTTGGCTTTACCGGTGGTCGTGCGGCGGCCGAGACCTTTATGAAGAGTCTTAAGCTCGCCCAGATTGCCACGCACGTGGCCGATGCCCGCACCTGCTGCCTGCACCCGGCAAACGCCACCCATCGTCAGATGAACGATGAGGAGCTCATCGCCTGTGGCATCTCCGCCGACATGGTGCGCATGTCGTGCGGTCTCGAGGACACGGCCGATTTGATTGCCGACCTTGAGCAGGCGCTCGAGCAGTGCTAGGCTAGCGTTCGTGTAAGGTGCCGATGCCGGCAGAAAGCTTCGGTGACCTTTCGTTCCGATTCCGTAGGCGGGACCCCAATCGCGGCTGTTTGCAGGCGATTGGGGCCCCGTTTTTGCGTTGCGCCACTCGAAAGGATGGATATGGAGAAAACTGCAGAGCAGCTGCGCCGCGAGCACATTGCCCTAGAGGGCGACACCCATGGCAAGAACAAGTGGGCGATTCTGTTCACCGTGCTCATCATGACGTTTATGGTGTGTCTGGATTCGACCGTCGTGACCGTGGCGCTGCCCGTGATGCAAAAGGAGCTGGGCGTGGGCCTCGATCGCATTCAGCTGGTAAGCTCGGTGTATCTGCTTGCGACTTGCGTGGCTATGTTGCCGTTTGGCCGCTTGGGCGACGTGCGCGGCAAGGTGAATGTGTTCCAGTTGGGCGTCATCGTCTTTTCGGTCGGTTCGCTGCTGTGTGGCCTTTCGGCCTCGCTCGAGGTTCTTATCCTGGCACGCATTGTTCAGGGCGTCGGTTGCGCGGCGGCCATGGCTAACAACATGGGTATCATCACCGAGTCGTTTCCGGCACGCGAACGAGGCCGTGCCATGGGTATTCTCGCGACCTTTGTGGCCCTTGGCATGATGTGTGGCCCCGTGCTCGGCGGCATGCTGGTGGCAAGCTTTCCCTGGGAGAGCATCTTCCTCATCAACCTGCCCATTGGCGTGATCTCGTTTATCGTGGGACTCTACACGCTACCGCATGTTAGGCCGGAGGCCGGCGAGCGCCCCATGTCCCTGATCGAGGCCGCTCGTCGCTGCTTTGCAAATTCGGCCTTCACCATCAACCTTGCCTGCATGCTCATCGTGTTCGTTGGCATTGGCGCATCCGAGTTTATCCTGCCGTTCTATTTTCAGGACGCCCACGGCTTTGGTTCCGACATTTCCGGATTGCTCTTTTTGGCGCTGCCGATGGTGAATGCCTTTATCGGCCCGCTTTCGGGAACGGTTTCGGACCGTGTTGGCTGCGAGGGCCCCACGGCGGTCGGTCTGGGCGTGTACGTGTGCGGTCTCTTTGCGGTAAGCACGCTCGACGAGCACTCTTCTATCCCTGCGATCGTGTGCTGCGTCGCATTTATGTCGTGTGGTACGTCTATTTTCCAGAGCCCTAACAACTCGCTGTACATGGGCTCGGCTCCGCGCGAGGCGCTCGGTTTTGCGGGTAGCTTGGGCAGTTTAGCGCGCTACGCCGGCATGGCACTCGGTATTACGGTGGCGTCGAATATCCTGTATGGGCAGATGAGCGTGGCGATGGGCGAGGCCGTGACCAGTTTTGTTGCAGGCCGTCCGGATGTATTCCTATTCGGCTTTCGCTCGGTGTTCTACGTGCTCATGGCTGTGGCCGCTGTGGGCTTTGCGCTCGCCATGGTGCGTTTGGTGAGGATGCGCGCCTGCCATTAGCGTGTTGGGAGGCTGTCTGCCACGAATCGGGCCTATCTACTGGTCTTGCAGCTTTATGGTGCGATGTGGCTTGTGGGGCGGGCGGGGGTCGGTCCGTGGTAGACTGTCGAACAACGTTTATTAATCGCGCGGTATCGTTGCCGCGAGAAGGGGTTGCGCCATGCAGGAGCTTGAGGATCGTATTCGCCATGACGGCATCGTAAAGGCCGGTAACGTCCTTAAGGTTGATGCCTTCCTCAACCACCAGTGCGACGTTGAGCTGTTCGACCACATGGGTGCCGAGTGGGCCCGTCTGTTCGAGGGTGTCGAGATCAACAAGATCCTGACG
>CAUEQX010000169.1 GCA_959020035.1 uncultured Collinsella sp.
GGTCCGCCTTCGCCAAAAAGGCGTTGTCTTCATAAACGTACGTGTTGTTCTCGAGCATCACGGGGATGCCATCGGCGGTGCGCACGCGTTCGATGCAGATCAGCTCCGACCCAGCGGGAACGCCAAAAAACTGCGCTTCGGTAGCATCGGCCGGCAACACTTTTCTTGAGACAATACGCGCCCCGGGCTCCATCTCGTTGACGCGGCAGGCGTCCGAAAAACTCTGAACGTCGTCCTTCTGGCGGATTTTACGCTTGAGCTTGGGGGCGTTTACAAACGTGCCCCTCCCCTGCTGCTTGGTTAGGTAGCCCTGCTGCACGAGCTCCTCAATGGCCCGCCGAACGGTAACGCGACCAACTTTGTAGCTTTCGGCCAATTCGAATTCATTCGGTATCCGAGCGCCCGCCTTATAGGTACCAGAATTGATGTCATTTTTGATGATATCGATAACCTGTTGATATAGCGGGATTGCCGCTTTTCCGTCGGTCAACCCTTCAGTCGATGGCATTTGCCCTCCCCTAGCAAATATGGAATCAATAATCGGTGCGGATTACGCATCGCCAGTCCTACGCAAGCTCCAGCAGCTCCGGCAGCTGGTCGATGATCTTGTCAGCGGCATCCTGGCTAAAGCCGAAGCGCTCCTCGCGCTTGGCGATCACCGTCAGACCCGCTCGCTTGCCGGCAGTGATGCCAGGGACGGAGTCCTCGACGCAGCAGCAACGGTCCGCAGGCAATCCCAGCAGATCCAGCGCATGCAGGTAAATATCGGGTTCGGGCTTGCTCTCCTTAAACTGCTCGCCGCTCACCACATACTCAAAGGCATCCGACAGCCCGCATGCGTTGAGCACTTCCTCGATGCTAACCATGGGAGACGAGCTGGCAAGCGCCACGCGAACGCCACGGCGCGGCAGCTCTCGAATCGTATCCACGGCGCCTGGGTTAATCAAAGCCTGATAGTCGCGCGGACGCTCATGCGCCCACTCGTCCCAACGGGCCAACGCTTCCTCGCCAGTGAAGTGCCCCTTACCGGCGCGCTCAAACCAATCGACCAGCATATGCAGGAAGAACTGATGCGAGGTACCGACCTGCCCATTCAACTCCTCTTGAGTCAGATTAAGCCCAAGCTCCTTGGCAAACGCGGCAGTCTCGCCCAGGTAGTAATACTCGGTATCGACAATGACGCCGTCCATGTCAAAGATAACGGCGTCAAACGGAAATGCGGACATGGCATCCTCCCTAACAAAAGGACGCCCGCGAGCAGGCGCCCGGACCATGCATTAATCGGCGATTCTAACCCAGCAGCTTATCCAGCGCCACCGCAATACCGTCTTCGTTGTTATTGGCGGTCACCATCTGGGCCACCGCCTTAACCTCATCGACGGCGTTGCCCATGGCAACACCGGTGCCGGCCCACTCAATCATGGACTTGTCGTTCTGGCCGTCGCCAAACGATACGACCTCGCTAGCATCGATACCTAACTTGGACAGGGAGCCCTCGAGCGCGCGAGCCTTGTCGATGCCGGGCGCCGTAAACTCAAAGTACCAATCGGCCGTAAACATACCCGAAAGCGTCTGAGCAAAGGGTGCGTACATCTCCTCGTGATGCGCTTGCAGATAGGCCGGGTCTCCCGCCGTCAGCAGCTTGTCCACAGGATAAGTATCCACGACCTCATGCAAGCTCTCGACCTCACGGATCTTAAGGTCGCAGGCATCGCGCTCATACTTGACGATATTCTTCTGCGAGCCGTCAGGCAGCGTGATCATGCAATGGTACGAGTCCTCGACGTGCAGATCGCGACCGAGCGAAATCATAGGGATCACGTCAAAATTACGCAGGTGATCAATCAGGCGATGCAATTCGTCGGCAGGCATAGCCTGATCGAACAGCACCTCATCGGTCTGGGCATCGACGACGTGAGCGCCGTTAAAGGCCACCAGCAAACCATCATGGTTCTGAAGGTCGAGCTCCTGACCAAGGGCGCGAAGGCCCCATGCAGGACGGCCCGAAGCCAGAATGAGCTTGATGCCCGATTCCTGTGCCGCGAGCAGCTTCTCGCGCGTACGCGGGCTAATCACTTTCTGATCGTTGGTGAGCGTACCGTCGATATCCATCGCGATGGCTTTGATTGCCATATATGCCTCCCTGTCATTGAACAACCTTGTCTGAGCCATCATACAGAACACCCATCGCGACTCCGTTTACAACGGGCAAAAAGTCATATTGTCTCGAACATGAACAGCGTGTGGTCGTGAAGCTTTATCGCTCAGGTCAAATACGTCTGCTAGCGACGCTCATCCGTCGGTGCGCCCTCGACGATCGCGATGCCCGCCGATGCACCTAACGCGCTGGCGCCGGCCTCGATGAATGCGCAGGCCTCTTCGTAATTATGGATACCGCCCGCCGCCTTGATTGCCACGGCATCGCCGAGCACCTCGTGCATCAGCCGCACGTCCTCGAGCTTAGCACCGCCAAAGCTTCTGCCGGTCGATGTCTTAAGGAATCCCGGCTTGGCCTCCAGCGCGATCTCGCATACACGGCGCTTGGCGGCGTCGTCGCCGTCCAGCTTGCACATCTCGACGATTACCTTGTCAGTGATGCCATGCGCGCGACAAAAATCAGCAATGGTAGTCATCTCGCGCTCGATGGCATCAAAATCGCGGTTCTCGATCGACCCCTGATTCAAAACGTAGTCAATCTCGGTAAAGCCACACGCAGCGTATTCCTCAAACCTCGCAAGCTTCTCCTCAAGCGTCATAGTGCCCTGGGGAAAGTCGATAGCGCCGGCAAGGATGATGTCAGAGCCCTCGAGCATGGCGCGGCCCGTCTCGTACTCCTGCAGGTTCGCAAATACGCAGCGAAAGTTGTACTTTAACGCCTTCTCGACATACTGCTCAAACGTGTCCTCGGGGGCATCGATATAGTCGATGTATTTATTGATGGGTTTGGCAAGCGTCATGCTGGGCCTCCTTGTTCGGAGCTGACAACCGATTCGTGGTTTCACGCGAAAAACCACGTTCAATGTACGCCCGGCATGCAAGGACAGCGTCCGCATTCCGACAAGTGGTATGAAATTAGCCGTAAACGTATATTTACGGACAGCGAATGGCACCGCATGCGGATGCCGACAGCAAGGCATCCCCCCTCAATACACCCTCATGCCCATTTAAATAGCAAGGGGCCCGTATCTGTTGGGATGCGGGCCCCTTTCGGCCATGACCTATCTCAGCAGCAAAGACCACTTGCGGTGAGCGCGGTAGAACTCGATCGCACCATCTTATCCGAGCCGGGGCACGTTCGCACAGCGCGCGCATGACGGTTGCAAAACCACCCCATTTGAAACAAACGCAAAAAAGTACTTGCAAAGACGCGTTCTGACATATAAGTTGATAAAAGACCGCCGTTGCGGTTTTAAGTAGATCGAGCATATGAAGTTTCAGTTTTTAGCGTGTAAGAGAAAGAAGATCGGCAAAGTACAGCCCCAAACGCAATGACAACTTAATGAGGTAACTGCCACATGTGAGGCACCCGGGGCATTGCTGTCTCGATTTTGAGCACGATGCCTTCCGCCTTGCATGGGCCGTTCCATCCCGCCCCTGCAGCAACTGCCTCACGGGATCATTGAAAACCGCATAGCACCCCAACGTCAGCACATCACCCACGGCAAGCACATCACTCACGACAACCAACACATCAACAAACAGCACGAACATCAACCGATTGGAGAAACTATGACAAACCACCACGCTGAAGACGGCGATAAGAAAAGCATTCTGGCTGCCCGCATT
>CAUEQX010000170.1 GCA_959020035.1 uncultured Collinsella sp.
GTACATACCCCTAGGGCCGGAATGAGGTTGCTTTCCAACGCATTCCGCAGGGGGCGGCATTATTTTGTAGCGCGAAGCGCGGAGCAAAATAATGCCGCATGCCCGAGGACGCGTTGGAAAGCAACCTCATTCCGGCCCGAACAGGTCAGTTTACCTGCGCATTTACAAATTCGTAAACTTTTTTGAAAAAAGTGCTTGCACAGTTCTCGAATCATAGGTTATTATCTTTCTCGTTGAACGCGCGGGTCCAACAAAACGAACCGTAAGTCAACAACATAGCATGTCGGAGTGGCGGAATTGGCAGACGCGCTAGCTTGAGGTGCTAGTGACCGCTTTTTGGTCATGCGGGTTCAAGTCACGCCTCCGACACCATCGCATTTGAGAAGCCTCTTCGGAGGCTTTTTTGTTACCGATAGACGGTGGGGTCCACGATGGAAACGCTTGAACGCAACGAGTGGGCAGACGTTGCCCAACTAGTCGAGATCACGAGCGATGCTGTCATCATCTGCGAGCTCGACGGAACCATTCTGCATGTGAATAATCGCTTACTTGGTTTGATGTGCGAGGAACGCGCCGACGTCATTGGTGGAGATGTTAAAGACGTCCTGTACTCGTCCGCTTTTGAACGTGCGACGGAACATCGTCTGCCATTTGAAACTGATGGCTCCGAGAACGAACTGATGCTCAAGCTGAGTGACGGCTCCTTTATCCCCGTCTTGGTTCGTGCGGGCTCCGTGACGCCTCCACGCATCTTTGGACGCCGCGCGCCACGTGTCCTGGTGGCGCTCCATAGCATCGAAGAACAGTATTCTCACGACCGTCAACTCAAGCGTGCGTTATCGGAGCTTAGAGTGGCGAACAAGCGTCTCTCTGGCACGCTCTCGGTCATTATGAGCACTGTGGGCTCCGATGAGTTACCCAGCCTGCTTGATACTGTTTTGAACCAGCTTGTAGGAACGCTCGATGCTTCGGGTGCCGCTATCTATTTTTCTGAGAGCGGCGGTTTTAAACTTCGCGGTGTTTCCAAGGAGCTGTACGACAGCTACCTGCCTGAGTTTTTGCCGTATGGCGCTGGCATTCCGACGTATGTTCTTCGTGAGTCGCGTGCCTGTTTCTTGTCGATTCAACAGGACCTTGAGGGCGATAAGGCCGCCTCCGGTATGGTCATGGACTTGGACAATCGTTCTAAGCACCTGTTGCGCGTGCAGGATATGCCTCCGTACCGCAGCGAGATCTGTCTTCCCGTTTTTTACGGTACGCAGATCCTTGGCGTGCTGGAAGTTGGTTGGAAACGCCCCCAGGCACCGCTCGCCTATGACGTTAATGTACTCGAGGTCATTTGCGATTACTTGTCTATCCAACTGGTCGGCATGGCATCGAGTCTTCGCTCTCGTCGCACGGCCGAGCTTGGCCGCTCGCTCAATGTCTTACGTGATGAGTTGTTTACCTTTCTAGACGATTCCGTCGCGGCTACCCAGGCGGTATCGTCCGAGATCTGCAATATGCTCAACTGCCATTTTTGCCCTGTTGAGTATGACGCCAGTCTGGATTCCTACGTCATAGATTTTGAAGGCGGCAGTCGCGTTGCTTTGCCGGACGATCCCGAGAAGCTTTTCTTTTCCACGACGGCGCCAGCGGCACGTCTGGGGGCTGGCCCTGATGGCTTTGAGGCATCTGTTTTGGGGGGTACGAGTGCCGAGGACCTTAAACACGTCCGTATAACTCGCGTTGACGAATCGATGCCTATGGGAGGCTGGCTTAGGGCGCATGGTCTGCCTTGTCAAGGTCTCTACGTCGACTCCGGCATCGAGGCGGGGCACCCGCGCTCTGAGGGCGATGGCAAGCACAGTAACGACGCGATTGTTCCTGCTTCTGTTGCGAAGAGCCCGACGACGCGCGCGCTGCTGCTTCGTGATGGTAGCCAAGAGCCGATTGATGACCTTGAATATGACTACTTGGTGCACTTGGCGCATGACTTTGAACTGATCTACGAAGGCGAATCTCAAAAGCGCGAGGAGCGCCATATCGCTCAGACGCTCCAGATTGGCATGAGAAATTCCCTGGGGGATGTTCCGGGTATCGCAACCGATTCGGTGTACCTGTCGGCCACGAATTCGGCGTTGGTCGGAGGCGATTTCTATACGCTCATTCGTCTTCCCGACGACTGCGCTGTCATGATTCTGGGTGATGTGTCTGGCAAAGGCATTGAGGCCGCATCGATGTCCGCGCTCGTCAAGACGGCCCTGACGGCATATGCCTGGGAGGGCGCTGGACCGGCCCGCATGGCACGCTCCCTTAACAGCATGCTCATGGGCTTTTCGAGGGTCGAGACGTTCGTGACGGCCTTTATCGCCAAGATTGACCTTAAAGCCGGACGCGCAACGTATTGTTCGGCGGGCCATCCTCCGACCATGGTCATCAGGCCAGAGTCGATGCCGCTGGGTGGCGGCGAGGCCCGTGGGGGAGAGGTTGAGCTGCTTGGATGCCAATCGGGCGTAATCGGTGCCTTTGAGAGCATGGTGTACGAGACAGGCGTGTTTACGTTTGCCCCCGGCGACATGCTCTTCATGTATACGGATGGAACGATTGAGGCCCGCGACCGCACCGGAGCGTTCTTTGGCGAGCAGCGCTTGCGCGACCTTCTGCTCTCTGTCTCGGGTGAGGGCGTATCGGGCATTTGCGGCAAGGTCTTGGGCGAGCTTGACCGATTTACCGAATCGGCGCTGGACGATGACATTGCATTGGTGTCCCTTGAGTTTTTACGGGGTCGTTCATAGACGACGCTGGGCGGGCTGAATCCGTACGGTTGGGGAAACGAATGCATCGAGTGGGCTTTTTTGGGGAACCATGGTCGTATGAATGAGTGGAATGACATAGCGGTTTTGACGCCACCAGGCGATATCGACATCGCCACGGTGCCTGCGCTGCGTCGGCGGTTGGATGCTTTGATTGGCCGCGGCGTGCGTCGTGTCGTCATCAACTGTCAGGCTGTTAGCTTTATCGATTCTACGGGCTTGGCATTCCTGCTTACGCGCGCTCGTGAGCTTATGAGGCGAGAAGGCCTGCTTTCGCTCGTCAATGCATCAGGTGAAGTTGTTCGCTTTTTGGAGATTGCTCGTCTTGTCGATATCCTTCATGTCGTGGGGCCGGCACGGGAGTCAATTCCTGCCATTCCGGTGGGGGAGCTGCCTCGCTGGAGTAAGAGCGTTGAGGTCCGTCAGGGTATCGAGAATCTTCCATACTACCGACATCGCATCGCCGAACTCCTTGAATCGCTTCCGTTGCGCCGTGACGAGCGCTACGATGTCGCATTGGCGTCGGGGGAGGCGCTGGGTAATGCCTATGACCATGCGGGCGGTATCGGGTGCGTCCTGACGGTTCAGGCCTATGGCGATCGCGTTGTGGTTGAGGTGCTTGATCGAGGTGCCGGCTATTCTATCGATAAAACGAGCGAGCCGGTCGCATCCGAGGAACGCGGCCGTGGTATCAAGCTTATGCGTATGCTCGTCGATAACGTGGAGGTTGCTCGTCGTACGGACGGCGCCGGCACGCGCGTGCAGATGGTGAAGCTGTTTAGCGGAGCGCTGGAATCGTGTGCCTAGCCAATCGCTTTAACGCGTTTGGCTACTAAGAACATGCGGCAGACAAGTTTTTTGAAAAAAGTACTTGCGTCTTTTGGACAACTCGCGTAAATTAATAACCCGCAAGCGGACATGGCTCAGTTGGTAGAGCACAACCTTGCCAAGGTTGGGGTCGCGGG
>CAUEQX010000171.1 GCA_959020035.1 uncultured Collinsella sp.
GGCACTTCAACAACATTGTCGCAGCCCCGACCCGCGGTCACGAGCGGGGGCTCCTATCTTTTCAGTGCCCTCGGATTGGGTCATAGTGTCTGTTGGTGACGGCAACGCGGCTTTTCCATTGTTGGAACTAGAGCCTTCTCTTTCGACCTGTGCTCTTAGTCGAAAGCTATTTAGCGACATTCCGTTATTCGGAATGTCGCTTTTGTTTTGTGCTGGTTATTTCGCTTGCGTTGGTGGATATGTCGTGCGCTCTGCGTATGGCAATATAAGATGGTTAATTGCGTTCAACGGAATTCGATTGTTCTGAGGGCAGGGGATTGATTTGGGTCGTACTGGGGATATGACGCCGCCTTTGGGTTGGCGGTTGGGTGTTGCTGGTGGGGTAGCGCTTGTTGTGCTGCTTGTTGACCAGCTGACCAAGCTTGCGGTTCGTGCCGTGGGCGATGCCCTGCATATGACCGTTATCCCCGGTGTGATTGACTTTCTGTTTGTTCGCAATATCGGAGCCGCCTTTAGTATGGGCGAGGGCCATGGCGTTGCGTTCGCCGTGCTGGCGCTTGCGGTCATTGTCGCCATTGCCGTGTACTTGCTGCGTGCGCCTCAGCTTGCTCGTCTTGAGGTTGTGGGCATGGCCATGGTCGCGGGCGGTGCTGTCGGCAACGCGATTGATCGCCTGGCCATGGGCTTTGTGACTGATTTTATTGCCGCTACCTTCATTGATTTCCCCGTCTTTAACGTGGCCGATATTGGCATTACGGTCGGTGTCGTGCTGGCTCTTATCGGTTACATGTTCTTGAGTCCCGCCGCTCGCGAGGTCGATGCGACCGCCGAGCTCAACGCCCGTGACGAGGCCCGCGCCAAACGCAAAGCCAAGCAGCGTGGGGAGCGTGCCCGCAAGATTCGCGAAAGGAATGAGCGCTAATGGCCGACATCCATATTCTTGTTGCCGACGATTCCACTGGTCAGCGTCTTGACGCCTATCTGGGCGCCAACGATGGCTGCCCCACGCGCTCTGCCTGCGCGCACTTGATCGAGGGCGGCGCCGTTGCCGTCAACGGCGAGACCTGCCTATCAAAAAAGTATGCCGTGCGCTCCGGTGACCGCATCTCGGTCGACCTGCCCGAGCCGCACGATCCCACTGATGTGATTCCCGAGGCCATTCCCCTTGATATCCGTTACGAGGACGACTACCTCATCGTGCTCTCCAAGCAGCGCGGCCTGGTGTGCCATCCCGCCCATGGCCACGAGAGCGGCACCCTTGCAAACGCTCTGGTCTACCACTGCGGTATCGATCATCTTGGTACCGTGCAGGGTGAGGACCGCCCCGGCATCGTGCATCGCTTGGATCGCGATACCTCGGGCCTTATGCTCGCGGCAAAAGACGACGACACCCAGCGCGCACTTCAAAATCTTATCCGTACGCGCACGCTCGACCGTCGCTATATCACGCTCGTTCACGGGCACATCGCCATGGACGAGGGCACCATCAACACCGGTATTGCCCGATCGACACGCGACCGCGTGAAGATGGCGGTTTCCGATGACCCCTTTGCGCGCCAGGCCATCACGACCTTCAAGGTGCTTGAACGCTTTGATTCCACGCGTTTCGACGACGGCTACACGCTTGTCGAGTGCCACCTGTTTACCGGTCGCACGCATCAGATTCGCGTGCATATGCGCCATATCAACCACGCCTGCGTGGGCGATCCGCTCTACGGTAAGTGCGATGCGCGCGCCGATCAGGGTCTGACCAGGCAATTCCTTCATTCCTGGCGCGTCGCATTCGACCATCCCGCGACGGGGGAGCGCATTGAGTGCCGTGACGAACTGCCGTGGGACCTTGCGGCGGTTCTGGACGATCTGGCCCCGCGTTCGCTCGGCCGCACTGCCGCCGGCGACGAAATCGTCCCGCAGCTCGGTCTGCTCGAAGCCTAGCCAGTATTAGGTGGTTTCTTGAACTCGGTAAGCCTGCGGTAAGATATACGATTGTTTACGTAACGCGTTGCTGGGAGCCTGCATGCTCGCCTTTTTACAAACCAACACACCCATCGTGATCTTCAACCAGATTGTCGTCACGCTGCTCACGGTCTGCTTTCTATACCAGGTGGTCTTCTTTGTCATTGGCGCTCTTCGTGGCGAGGTCGCGCCTCCCAAGGCCAAAAAACTCCACCGCTATGCCTTCTTTATTGCTGCGCATAACGAGGAGGCCGTGATCGCCAACCTCGTTCGCTCCATCAAGGACCAGGATTATCCGTCCGAGCTCATCGAGGTTTTCGTGGTCGCCGATGCCTGCACCGACAACACGGCGCAGCTCGCGCGCGAGGCCGGTGCCATTGTTTACGAGCGCAATGACCTGGCCCGCAAGGGCAAGAGCTGGGTCATGGACTTTGGCTTCGACCGCATTCTCAACGAGTATCCCGACACGTTTGAGGGCTACTTTATCTTCGATGCCGATAACGTTATCTCCCGCGATTACGTTTCCAAGATGAATGATGCCTTTGACCAGGGCTTCCATGTGGTCACGAGCTATCGCAATTCCAAGAACTTCGGCAGCTCGTGGATCTCGGCAGCTAATGCCACGTGGTATCTACGCGAGGCGCGCTTCCTCAACAACGCGCGTAATATCTGCAAGACGTCCTGCGCTGTTTCGGGTTCGGGTTACCTTATCTCGTCAAGCGTTATCGAGGGCATGCACGGTTGGCAGTTCCACACGCTGACCGAGGACATTCAGTTCACTACGTTCTGCGCTATTCACGGTATTCGCATTGGCTATGCGCCGGCGGAGTTCTTTGACGAGCAACCCGTGACGTTCAAGGCATCCTGGAAGCAGCGTATGCGCTGGACCAAGGGCTTTTACCAGGTGTTCTTTACCTACGGTAAGCATCTGGTCAAGTCGACGTTCCGCTATCATCGCTTTGCCGCCTACGACATGTTCATGACGATCGCCCCGGGTATGCTGCTATCGCTGATCTCGATGCTCGCTAATGCGACGTTCTTGATTGTGGGTGGCCTTTCGCATGGTTTCTTGGCTACCGAAGTCGAGATGCAGGCGTGCGCCGCTTCGCTCATTATGACCTTCGCCATGATGTATCAGACCTTCTTTATCCTGGCGCTGCTCACGACTATCTTTGAGTACAAGCACATTCACTGCGCGCAAAAGTGGCGTCTGGTGACTAACCTGTTTACCTTCCCGATCTTTATGTTCAGCTATATCCCCATCACGGTGGCCGCGCTGTTCCTGAAGGTCGACTGGGTGCCGACGCAGCACGCCGTCAACGTTACCCTTGACGAGGTCATGCAAGGCGCCAAATAACCACCACCAAAACCACCGCAAAGGGGACAGGCACCTTTGTGGTGGTTTTTGCTTTTGCGATGCAGCTCGAGGAGGAGTCCGATGGTCTATATCCCGTTTTGGATTTGCATCTTTGCCGGCGTGGCAATTGATGCCCGAGGGCGACGGTTTCCCAATGGGCTTGCCGGCGCATGTGCCGTGACGGCGTTGGCGGGCGTTTGGCTCGACCTCGGTTTGAACACAGCGCTTGACCACGCCGGTCTTGCGGTCATCGTCTACCTTGGCCTTGTGCTTACCGAGTCGCTCTGGCGTAGAGTTCGCCACGCTCCTGGCATTGGCATGGGGGACGTCAAGGCACTCTTTGCCCTTTGTACCTTCGATCCCCTGGGCGGCGTTGTCGCGTTTGCGGTTGCGCTCCTGACCCTTGCCGTCGCTTGCCTCTTCACAAAATCACGCTCCCTGCCAT
>CAUEQX010000172.1 GCA_959020035.1 uncultured Collinsella sp.
TTTATATAGTGATCCCTTGCTATAACGAAGAGCTAGTTCTTCCCACCACATCTTGCTTATTCCTTGATGAGCTTCTGCTCCTCATCGAAAAGCAGAAAATCTCGCCACTGAGTCGCATACTTTTTGTTGATGATGGAAGTACTGATACTAGCTGGAGCATCATCCAAGAACTTGCAGAGTCATCACCCCACTTCTCGGGTGTAGCGTTATCCCGCAACAGAGGCCATCAGAACGCTCTCCTTGCCGGCTTAATGGAGGCCAAAAAACCATTGCGATATTTGCATTAGTATCGACTGTGACGGCCAAGATGATATTGCCGCCATGGAAAAGATGGTGGATGCTTATCTTCTTGGCAGCGATATCGTTTATGGCGTACGAAACGATCGGTCGAGCGATTCGTTCCTGAAGAGAACAACTGCTCGCAGCTTCTATCGCTTCATGCGCGCTATGGGCGTCGAAAGCGTTTACGACCACGCTGACTATCGCTTGCTCAGCAATCAGGTACTTATCGAACTAGAGAAATACCAAGAAGTTAATCTTTTTCTTCGTGGCATGATCCCTCTTATCGGATTTCGCTCAACCGCAGTCTCCTATGCTCGAAAACCACGAATGGGCGGAGACAGTCATTACCCCTTTTCCAAAATGCTATCCCTCGCCCTCGACGGCATCACGAGTCTCTCCATTCGTCCTATTCGCATTGTTTCCGGAATCGGTCTTGCCACAGCTCTCCTTTCCCTCGTTGGCATATTGTGGGCACTTATTTCTTCCGCCATATGCGTACGGTACGCCTGAGCGGTGACTGTTCCACGCTACGCCGATGATGTATGTCCACAGCGCCGATGCCTGTTCCATGCAGCGCCGATAATCGGGAGGGGCCGTTTCGACCCCTCCCGCTCTTCGTCGGTTTGCTCCTATTCCATTCCTCTCATCCGCTTGCGCATAGATTCCTCGCCTGCAATGTGGATGGTGTAGGACTTGTACACCACGCGGTCGATGACGGCGTCGGCAATGGCCCCGTTGCCCAGGTTCGCGTGCCATGCCGACGGCGGGAACTGCGAGCACAGGATGAGCGATCCGGTCCTGTCCCTCGCCTCGATTACCTCCATAATCTCCCTGGCCTCATTTGGCTTGACCTGCTCCAGCAGCCAATCGTCGATGATCAGCAGATCGCACTTGATGTACTTCTTGCGCTGCTTGAGCCATTCCTCGTCTTTGAAGACGGTGAGCTCGTCCAGCAGCTCCGGCAGCCTGGTGTAGCGCACGGTGTAGAACGCGTTGCAGGCAGCCACTCCAAGGGCGTTGGATATCCAGGTCTTGCCGGCTCCGCTCGCCCCTGTGACGATGATGTTGCGCCTGCTCGCGATCCACGAGCAGTTGGACAGCTCGACCATCTGGGCGCGGTCGAGTTTTCGGTCGTCATCGTAGCGGACATCGGCGATATTCGCATCCTGCTCGGGAAAGCCCGCCTGCCTCAGGTGCCGAAGGCGCTTGTTGGTCCTGCGCGAGTCCCATTCGGCGTCGACGATCATGGCGAGGCGCTCGTCGAAGCTCAATCCTGATGCCGCGGGAAGCTCCTCCTGGTCGCGATAGGCCCGGGCCATCACCGACAGCCTCATGTCGTGCAGCTTGTCCATAGTCGATTGGCTCGCCATCATCGTCCGCCTTTCTCGCCGTTGTCGGCGCCTGCGCTCTCGATCTTTCGGTAGTAGTCCTGGCCCCTCAGATAGGCGCCTGCCGCCTCGTCGGTGCGCCCGACTTCCCGGGCAAGTGCCGCTATTGCGCCCTTTATAGTCTTGTAGTTGGGCCTCTGCGTCCTGAGAAGGGCCTTTTGGCACGCTTCCTCCAAAAGCTCCCCTCCATAGGTCTTCTCCAGGGCGAGCACGGCGCGGCACGAGCGGTACGACTGCTGCTCGATCCTGCGCGACGACAGGATGGCCCCGATCGCCCGCGCGGTGGCCTCCCCGATGCTCTCGGCCCACGACCTGAACCGCGCGCCGTCCCATTCGGCGTAGTCCCTGTGGGCATCCGGCATGTGGTCGGGGTTGGTGCGGTACTCGCCCTTGCGGTGAGCGCGCTCGTGCATGGCGATCCGCGTGCCGTCCGCCATCACCGACACGGTCCTCGCCGTCGCGACCACGGCGACCGTGCGCTTCACGAATTCGAACGGAACCGAGTACCAGCAGCCGTCGAAGCACACGTGGTAGTTAAAATTGACGGTGACCTCCTTGCGGGCCGTCATCTCGTAGGGAGTCGCCGGCAGCGGGATGAGCAGCGGTTTTTCCTGGGCGAGGAATACGCTCTCCCTGCTGCCCTCGCGCTTTTGGAAGGGGCGCGAGTTGATGGCGGCGACCTGGTCCGCAAGGGCCGAGTTGAACTCGCCGAGGGACATGAACCGCCTTCCCCTCAGCGCGAGCATGGCCTGGCGCTCGATGAGGCCGACTCCCATCTCCACGCTCGCCTTGTCCCTGGGCCTTCTGACCCTGGCGGGCACGACGGCGCACCCGTAGTGCTCGCTCATGCGGCGGTACTGCTCGTTGACGATGAGCGCCTCTTTGGTGTTCTTGGACACCGCGGTCTTGCAGTTGTCCGGCACGAGAACGGGGGTCGCGCCGCCGAAGAAGGAGAACATATGGGCATGGGCGTCGATCCAGGCCTGCTCGTCGGTTCTGTAGAATCCCTCGGCGAACAGGTAGTTGGAGCAGGGCAGGCATCCCGCGAACACGTAGACCCTCAAAAGTTCGCCCGTATCGGGATCGACCACTTCCGCCGTGTCCCCGACCCAGTCCACCTGGATGGTCTCGGCCGGCCTGTGGTCGATGCGCATGCGGACGTCGTGGGCCTGCGCCCACTTCCTGTACTCCCTGCAGAAGGCCGAGTACATGTAGGGCTCCTCGCCCCGCGACACGGCGGAATCGCAGTACTCGTTCCACAGAAGCGACAGCGTCATGCCGCGCCGTCCAAGCTCCCGGGCCACATGCTCGAAGTCGATGGCGGCCTTGTCCGTGGCCTTGCGGCTCCTCTTCGGGTAGATAACGGACCGGATCGCCTCATCGTCCATCTCCTCCGGGAGCGGCCAGGAAAGGCCGCGCGCTCGTGCCGCTCGGATAACGTCCGAGACGGTCGATTGCGCGCAGCCGCAAGAGAAGGCGACGCTTTCCTGGCTCACCCCCATCGCGATCAATCGGAGGATTTCTCTGTACTTGACCATTCTTCTTTCCTTTCCCTAGATGGCCATAGGCGCCCTTTTGGCACCCAGGTGAATTCTAGGAAAGGAAGTGGAGGAGGAAAGAGCCTTAGGCTATCGGCAACGCGTGGAATGAGTATCGGCGACGCGCGGAATCATCATCGGACAAGCGCGCAGGAGGCAGTCATCAAGCTGGTAGACAACAACCATATTGGAAAAGAATCGACGTGATCGTGACACTATCCCGTACAGCGCTTCCAGGATGGAGCTTTTACCCGTCCCGTTTTCACCCGCAATAAGAATCGTGTCCGCAGGATTCCCCGACTCGTCACAAAAATCCAGTTCCAGATTTCCAAGCACAGGATGACCAACAAAAGCCACCGAGAGTATCTTGAGCATTATGCCCCTCCTCGCATCCGCATTCTCACAACAAAGCTCGCCCACCGTGCAGTAAGACGAAATGTGCGGCGGACATCCCGACACGTGTCGCAGTTCAAAAGCAGGATAGCTTCAGCCACCAGATCGCATCACAAGC
>CAUEQX010000173.1 GCA_959020035.1 uncultured Collinsella sp.
CATCCAAAGATGTCGAAAAATGTCGACTTTGGATGCTGGTGTACATGTTTGGGTCGTATGGGTTGGGGCCCTGGACGGACAGAGCGTGCGTACTAGAGCAGGTTTTCCTGCACCCACGCGATGATGTCGCTCGATTCGTAGAGTGGTTTGCCGTCGATGAACAGGCAGGGAACCTGGCGTTTTCCGCCGACGGCGATGAGTGTCTGTTCGGCATCGGAATCGGTCGAGATATTGCGCTCGGGAATGGTCACGCCGTTATCGGCCAAAAAGTGCTTGACCTTTAAGCAATACGGGCAGCCGGTCATAACGTACAGCGCGAGCTCGTGATTAGTAGCCATAGGTCTCCAATCGGTTGAGGTTTTGATTGAAATACCCAAAGCCGCCGCGGTCTATGCGCGCGTCAACGAAGACTCGATGGCCTGGACCAGAAACGCCGTGGCTCCGGTGGCGCAGGGCTTGTCGTAGTAGTCAACAAAGCGCTGGTCGGCAAGATAACCGTGGGCGAGGCCCAGGTACGCCTCGTCTTGGGGCTCGCATCCCCAGTTGAGAGCAATCCAGCGACGATGCATCGCGACAAGCTTACGAGCCTCGTTGCTCTCTGGGTCGCCAATGCCCATGGCAATCGAGAGCTGACCCAGAATAGCGCGTTCAAGTTCCTTCATGTCGGTCCATGTCTGAGGATCCATGTCCAGTAACGTTTCGTTTGCTGCATCGATTGCCTCATCGCCATAGCGCGCCCGCGCCTCGGCGCCGTAGCGCTCTTCGTTTTCCTGCACGGTGTGCCAGCGCTCCAGTTGCGGCAGGACGGCGCCCATGAGCGAGACGGCTTCGTCGAGCGACATGCCGGTGTTTTGCGCCAGCCGCGGGGCACAATCCTCAATCATCGCCTCCATGGTGGTGTCGTAGGTGTACTTGCCGTGGTCGTAGCACCACTTGCAGTAATGGTCAGTCGTGGCGCCCGTGGCATCGGTGCCGCAGTCGTCGGGCGTGAGTATCATGCCGCAGCTCTGACAATAGTGCTCGGGCATTTCGAGCAGGTGGGACAGGGGCTCGCCGGTTACGGCGGCAATGAGCTTCATCATGTCGATGCCCGGGGTGACCTCGTCGCGCTCCCAACGGCTGACGGCTTGGCGTGTGACGAAGAGCTTGGCGGCGAGCTGCTCTTGGGTAAGGTGATGGGCGCGGCGGATGGCGATGAGCTTTTCTGCAAAGGCCATAGCGGCTCCTTTCTGCTGGTTGATAGCTTAAGCATACGCGGCGGCAGGCACCCTTCCAAGCAACCGTTGGTTGCACGACGGGAGACCGCGGCGAAGAATTGCGCGCAACGCCCCGCGCCTCCATGCCGTACAATGACCGGCATGGAACCTATCGCACACATACATACCGACCTGCCGCAGAAGTTCGGCATTCCGCGCAACAGCTTTTTGGCGCCCCATCTGCAGGGGCGTATCGTCTTTGAGCCGGAATTTGCCTCCAATGCAGCGGTTGAGGGTTTGGACTCCTTCTCTCACCTGTGGTTGCTGTGGTGCTTCGAAAACGGAACGCCCGGCGGCACGGCCAAGGACATAGCTGCCGATGCCAAGTCGCAGGACAGGTCCGGCACCAACGTCAAGTGGTCGAAGACCGTGCGCCCGCCGCGTCTGGGCGGAGCCGAGCGCGTGGGTGTCTTTGCCACGCGCAGTCCGTTTCGCCCTAATCCCATCGGGCTTACCTGCGTCAAGCTCGATCGCGTTGAGCTCGCCGGCAACGGCCCCATCATCCATGTGCTGGGGGCCGACCTGCGCGACGGCACGCCCATCTACGACATTAAGCCCTACATTCCGTTTGCGGACTGCCACCCGGATGCAACGGGCGGCTGGATTGAGGACGCCCCGTGGCAAGAGCTCGACGTCGAGTTCTCGCAAACACTACAAGACAAAATCCCAAGCGCAAAGCTCCCCGGTCTGGTCGAGGTTCTTCGCCAAGATCCGCGCCGCGCGGGCAGCAAACACGAGCCAAACCGCGTCTATCACCTGGCCTACGCCGGGCTCGACATATCGTTTACGGTCGACGAAACCCAGCTAACCGTAGTCGCCGTCAACGACGCGCAAGACTAACCAGCCATTCGTCCGCACCCGTCAAATTAAGCGCCAAACTCCGCGCCAAAACCGCCCACGCTGGTGGACAATAACGCCTACCAAAACAATCACTTTGCACGGGAGCTCAGCATGAAATACGACTTTAGCTCGCTTATCGACCGCCACGGCATGGACTCCATCGCCGTTGACTCTTGGGGTGAGATCCCCGGTATGGCTCCGAACGCACCCGACGAGGGCTTCGACCGCATTCCCATGTGGGTGGCCGACATGAATTTTGCCACGGTGCCCACGGTCCAGGAGCACATCATTCAGCGTGCCCAGCACCCCATGTTTGGCTATTTCAATCCGCGCCCCGAGTACTTCGACCGCACCATCGAATGGCAGGGCCGCCGCAATGGCGTCGAGGGCCTGCGCCCTGAACATATTGGCTACGAAAACGGCGTGCTGGGCGGGGTCGTGTCGACGTTGCGCGCGTATGTCCAGCCGGGCGATGCGGTGCTGGTCCATAGCCCCACCTACATCGGTTTTACCAAGTCCATCGAAGCCGCGGGTTATCGTATTGTCCACAGCCCGCTTAAACTTGACGACCAGGGCGTGTGGCGCATGGACTTTGAGGACATGGAGCGCAAACTCGCCCAAAACCACATCCATGCCGCGGTGTTCTGCTCGCCGCACAATCCCTGCGGCCGCGTATGGGAGCGCGACGAGATCGAGCGCGCCATGGACATTTATCGCCAGCACGATTGCGTGGTGATCTCGGACGAGATTTGGTCCGATATCATCCTGCCGGGACACAAGCATATTCCGACGCAGTCGGTGAGCGAGGACGCCCGCATGCGCACGGTTGCCCTCTATGCGCCCAGCAAGACGTTCAACCTGGCGGGCCTGGTCGGCAGCTACCACATCATCTATAACGAGACGCTGCGCGACCGCGTGTGCGCCGTGTCCGACAAGACCCACTACAACGAGATGAACGTCCTCTCTATGCATGCGCTTATCGGTGCCTACCAGCCGCAGGGCTACGAGTGGGTGGACGAGCTCAACCAGGTGCTTGCCGGCAATATCGAGTACTTCTGCAATTACGTGGACGAGCATTTTGAGGGCGTGTCCTATTCGCGTCCGCAGGGCACGTACATGGTGTTTCTGAACTGCACCGAGTGGTGCCGCGAGCATGGCCGCGATATTCAGTGGCTGCTCGACGAGGGGGCGCGCGTAGGCGTGGGATATCAGGACGGCCGCCCGTTCCACGGGCCCTGCCACATTCGCGTGAATCTGGCACTGCCGCTTTCGCGCGTAAGGGAAGCGTGCGACCGCCTGGACCGCTACGTTTTTAATGCACGGTAAGTGAGCGCTGCATGCGGGGCCTTCTGCCAAGTCGGCTAGAAGGCCCCGCATGGTAAAACGTCTGTAACCATTGGGCACTCGTGTGACTTCGTTTGCTATTATTTTTTTACCGTTTCAGTCTGTGAATAAGATCTTCTGGAGCTCGATGAAAAGACCCCGTCGCTCGGTTGCCATATCGTTGTTTGTCGCGCTTGCGGTAGCGTGCACCTTTGTCGTAGCGATGGCCGGCTGTTCCGGGTCGAATGGCAGAGCCTCGACGTCTGTATTAGAAGGTCTGGAC
>CAUEQX010000174.1 GCA_959020035.1 uncultured Collinsella sp.
TGGCTTTCTCGGCGTCGACCTGGATCTCGGGGTCGTCGGCGTTGTCGCGCACCCAGTTCATCGATTGCACCACGCCGCGGCTCGAGAGCACCAGCATGCCTAGGACGAGCTCCTTAACGGCGTTGCTGTTGGCGCCGGGGGAGTTAAAGACGACGACGCCCTTCTTGGCATACTCCTCGACGGGGATGTTGTTGACGCCGGCGCCGCAGCGGGCGATAGCGCGGATGCCCTCGGGCAGCTCGTAGCCGTGCAGGTCGGTCGAGCGCATCAGGATTGCGTCGGCCTCCTCGGCGGTGCCCACAAACTCGTAGCCCTCGCCAAACTCGACCTTGCCGTCCTTGGTGATGTCGTCGATGGTTTTGATCTTGCGCATGAAAAACTCCTTAGCGGGTTTGTTAAAACAAGTGGTTTGAAGTGGCTGGTCGGCCCGCGTGCTGCGGGCTAGTTAGATCGCGGGCTCAAACTATGCTGCGCTTCGAAGTCCTTCATGTACGAGGCCAGTGCCTGCACGTCTTCCATGGTTACGGCGTTGTAGACGCTGGCGCGCATACCGCCCACCAGGCGATGGCCCTTGACGTTTTGAATCTGGTGCTCGACCGCGCCTGCGACAAAGGCCGCGTCGAGTTCGGCGTCGCCGGTGCGGAAGGTGACGTTGGCGATGGAGCGGCTGTCGGCCTGCGTGGTGCCATGGAACAGCTCACTGTGCTCGAGCAGGTCGTAGAGCAGGTTGGCCTTGGCCCAGTTCCGCTCGGCCATGGCGGCAAGTCCACCGGTCTCCTCGACCCAGCGGAACACCTTGCCGCACACGTAGATGCCAAAGGTGTTGGGCGTGTTGAGCATGGATCCCTTGGCGGCCTGGGTCTTAAGGTCCAGGTACTGCGGCGTCTGCGCAAAGGCGGGGCCGTCGGCGATCAGGTCATCGCGCACGATAATCACGGTGACGCCCGCGGCGCCGGCGTTTTTTTGCGCACCGGCGTAAATGAGCCCGTAGCGCTCAACGTCGAGCGGCTGCGACAGAAAGCAGCTCGAGACATCGGCGACCAGCGGCACGTCGCCGCAGTTGGGCAGTTCGTGGTACATGGTGCCAAAGATGGTGTTGTTCTGGCAGATGTAGACGTAGTCGAGCCCGTCGCCCGCAGCCTCGGCGGCAATGCGCGCGCTGACGTCGGCCATGGCGGGAATGCGGTCGAAATTGGTGTCCTCGGAGCTCGCGAGCAGCACGGCCTCGCCGTACTTGGCGGCCTCCTGGTACGCCTTGTTGGCAAAGTTGCCGGTCACGACGTAGCCGGCGCGGCCGCGGCGCATGATGTTCATACGGATGCCCGCAAACTGCAGCGTGGCGCCGCCCTGCAAAAACAGGACACGGTAGTTGTCGGGGATGCTCAGCAGGCGGCGCAGGGTTGCCTCGGCGTCGTCGATGATCTGCTGGTACATGCTAGATCGATGGCTCATCTCGAGCACGGACATGCCGCAACCGCGGTAGTCCATCATCTCGTCGGCGATCTCGGCGAGCACGCTTGTGGGCAGTGCGGCCGGGCCAGCTGAGAAGTTGTGCACACGTGCCATCTTCTAGTTCCCCCTCGTAGTCGTTTGAACGTTCGGGATACTTTAGCACAGTGGAGCGCCGGGCGCGACCGCATCACGGTAAAACTCGAGCGTGCCGCTATGATTTACAGGATGGTTACATGGGGGAGGGGCTTGGCTCGGGGCTAGCATCCGATCCGCCTCGGCCTTCGCTTGTTTCCAGGGGCGCACACGACCGTTGGTGAGGTCGTCGTAACCATGAGCGATGGAGCGCTGAATGCGATCTTCGCGCTCCTGAATGGCGGTTAGTGCGCGCGTCTGCTTGTCATAGGCCTCGGCATCCATGACGACAAGCGATGCGGACCCGTTTTTGGTTAGGTAGACGGGCTCTTTGGTCTTGTGGTAGCTCTCTGCAATAGCGCCAGAGTTGCGCTGCAGATCAGAAATAGGCTTTACGACAGGCATATGAAACTCCTTACATAGAATCATATGTAGAACTCTATGTTGAGTGTAGCGGAGGGTGGCGTTGTGCGTATGCGTGCCTGCATTCGTAAGCGCGGTTGTCTGGCAAGTGTGATTTGGGGCGACCTCGTTAAAGTTTCTAAGCTGCGAAAATGACCGTTAACCGGATTAAATTTTGTTGCTCAACATTTGACACTCTGGGCGTGGTAACTTTTTTACCAACAGGTATGATTATTGTCATGTGCGCCGCGCCTGCCTGCCGGGTTGCGGCGCACTTGTGACAGCCTTTGACACCCTTGGAGCGTGTACTGTGGATGTAACCACAAAAAGCGTTCGGGGGGGGGGTGCTCACCCGCGAGCAATTCCTCCCGCATGAGATGCGCATCGTTGCTGCCCTTCGTATGCAGGGCGCAAGCGACGAGCAGGTCATTGTACGCGTAAAGAGCGAGAACCTCTTTCAATATCCCACGGAGCGCATGGTCGCCAACCGCGCAACCGTGTGCCTTCGCCGCCTTGACGCCATGGTGCCCACGGACGCCGTATGCGCCGCGCGCGGCATCGACCCCAAAACCGCCGTCGAGGCTGCGTCATCCCTAACCAGGCTCATGGCATCCGGCACTCCCACGCAGGCGGACCAGGCCATCTTCTACAGCATGATCTGCCGCTACGATATCGTGCGCGAGCTCGTGCTCATCGAGGTAGGGGAGCGCCTACAAAACTTCGATTATGCCTTTACGGCGGTTGACCTCAACGCCTTTATGACACGCTTTACCACGGAGTATCCGGACGCGGCCCGCTGGACTGAGGCCACGGTCAAGCGCATTAAGGGCTCGCTCCGCCAGACGCTCCGCCATGCCGGCCTTATCGGCGAGGGCCAGGGCCCGGAGTCCGAGCGCCTGTCTGCGCTCTTCCTTGACCCCGATATTGAGCATGCCCTTCTGCGGCTTGGCGAACAGTCGCTTGTCGTTGCCCTTACAGGAAGGGCGGTAATCTAGCATGGCGCACATCAGCACCGCCGACGGTCCCGCGATAACTCCGGCGACCGACATCACCGCCAACATCGGTATCCGCTCCCGCGACCGCGTCGTGGCAGCCCATTCCCATGCCAAACGCGCCCGCCAGGAGTTCGAGCGGCGCTCTCAGCTCCTCCGCGCATGTCTGAGCAACGAGGATTTTCTCTCCAACAAAGGCATCGGCAACGAGATTGGATTTCATACCTTCTGCTACGACCCGGCGCTCGAGTTTGAGGCCCGCGCGTTATTTGACACCCTGGCGCATGACTCCGCGGCTGGCAAGCTCCCCTGTGCGCTCAAGGTCGTAAACCTCTATGACGTTGTGCTGGCGATTCTTGATGACCTCGATGTTCTTGAAGCCATGCAAGAGCAAGAAACTGATTTTGGCTCAAAGGCAGTGCTCGATGACGTGGTTGATTATTGCCAGCCTGATGTTGTCTCCGATGTGGTTTTGGACCTGACGCAACCACATGTACCGGGCGATGCGATTTTGCTCGTTGGGGTTGGCGAGGTTTACCCCTTTTTGAGAGTCCATAACCTGTTCGATTCAATGCAGTCTGACTTTTCTGATGTCCCCGTTATTGCGGCTTACCCCGGCACCTTTAACGGTTCATCTGTCACCTTGTTTAACAGGCTTGCAGCAGAGAATTACTATCGCGCA
>CAUEQX010000175.1 GCA_959020035.1 uncultured Collinsella sp.
CGTAGCGGGTGGTTTAAAGCTGGCCGCTGCGCGGCCAGCGGACTAAAGTCTTGAAATAAAGGGATAGGGCCACACGGCCCTATCCCTTTTTGCTAGCCATAGCAGCTTGTGCGCTACTCGCGGCACAAATGCACGGCGAAGCCGGCGAACTCGCGCTTAAAGTACACGAGCTTGGTGCCGCCGTCGGGCAGCAGCACGCGCGACTCCTCGTTGACCTCGAGCCCGCGCTCGGCAAACCACTTCTCGGCCGCATCGATATCGTTGACGGCAAAGCCGATGTGGCCCTTGGCGCCACGACCGTTCTGCTTCATGACCTCGACCAGCGAATCGTTAAAGTACGAAACCGGGGTCTCGATAACGGGCAGGCCCATCATCGTCGAGAACAGCTCCGCGATCTCCAAGGCGTCTGCCGGGTCGGTGGCGTTAATGCCCACATGGGCAACGCGCATGCCAAAGAGCTCGACCGGATTGGCGTTCTGCTCACTCATGCAGTCAGCGCCTACTGAGCCATGACGTCAAGAACGGCCTTCTCGGCAGCGACGCGGTTCATGCCGGTCATGAAGGGCACGCCGCTCACGTACGGGCAGGTAAGGCCCTCGGGGGCAACGGTGGTGGCGATCAGCAGATCGGCGCCCTCGTCGCAAACGTCCTTGGCCTCGGAGATGGCGCACTGCACGATCTCGTACTTGTCGGCGTAGCCGTTGGCGTCGAGCATGGTGGCGACCTTCTGGGCAACGAGCGTGGAAGTAGCAGCGCCAGCACCGCAAGCCAAAACGATCTTCTTCATAGGTAATGTCTCCCTTCGTGGTTTACTTTAGGTAAGTGTACCGCAGCGAGCGATGGCGCTCGGCCTCGATGCACTTTTATGCCAGTTTGCCTGCGCACTGCGTATAATACATCTAGTACGTGTTGTCATACCGCTCGCTTTATGAGCGACTAAGGACCCCAATATGCCCGATTCCCGCACCCTCTGGACCGCCGTCGTCATTATTTGTATCGCCATATCGGTGTTCTTTAGCGTCAAAAAACGCACAACGTTCAAGCGCCTGCAACAGCTTATGGCTGCCAAGCAGTGGGACGAGTTCGATCACCTGCTCGACGCCAAACTCACCAGTATGCTGTACCCGCGCTATAACCGCGACTACCTGCGCCTGAACTCCTATCTGCTGCGCGAGGACCACAAGCGCGCCGACGAGATGTTCGATTTGCTGCTGGGACTCAATCTGCCCAAGATGCAGCGCGTCGACCTGGTGATTAAGGCCTTTAACTACTACGTTGGCCAGGAGGACCGCAAAAAATCCAAGGAGCTCCTGCACGAGATCAAGGGCTTTGAGGGCGGTCAGGCCGAGGCAGTCGCACACGAATGCCAGCTGATGTACGACACGATGATCTTGAAGCGCCACAACGACATTCCCGAGCTGGAGCGCATGCTCAAGGAGGCCGGTGACGACAAGGTCAAGAGCTGCCGCCTGGAATACCTGCTGGCCCTGCAGTACAAGAACAAGGGCGACGAAGCCAAGTTCCAGGAGTTCCTGGAGAAGTCGGGCCAACACTCGATGGCCGTCAACGCGTAGCGGACGGCTTGTGCTAGACTTCTAGTCTCACGGGGGCGTGGCGGAATTGGCATACGCAGGAGACTTAAAATCTCTCGCCGCAAGGATTGTGGGTTCGAGTCCCACCGCCCCTACCATATGGAGCTTTCGAGCCCGTGTTCCTCAGGGATGCGGGCTCGCTTCTTTTAGATGCCGGTGGGACTCGAACCCGCGAGGGGGCGAGCGTTAAGCGGACGCGCAGCGTCCGAAGCGAGCCGGCGAGGGCGCCGACAGGCGGCCGAAGCCGGTGCGTATTTGCGCAGCAAATGCGCGGACGTCCCACCGCCCCTACCATATGGAGCTTTCGAGCCCGTGTCCCCAAGGGATGCGGGCTCGTTTCTTTTACACGCCGGCGGGGCTCTAAGTTGCGGTGGAATAGTTCCTGTTTTGGCAGTTTACCAGCCCATTTAGGAACTATTCCACCGCGACTTAGGTTGGTGTTCCCACATTTTCCGATGGAAAACGTGGTTGTCTCCCACATTTTCCGATGGAAAAACGTGGTTATCTCCCACATTTTCCGATGGAAACTCCCAAATGGCCTTATACTAGCCGAGAGGGTTGGGAGGCAATATGCAGCGACAGCTTATGAGTGAACTTATCGCTTGGAAATCAAGGGCGAATCGCAAACCTCTCTTGCTTAAGGGAGCCCGCCAGACAGGAAAGACTTGGCTTCTTAACGAATTCGCAAGCCAGCAGTATCGAAACGTCATTCGTTTTGACTTTATGCTCGAGCCGAGCACACGCTCGTTGTTCGATGGGGACCTCGACCCCAAGCGCATCATCTCCCAGATAGAACTCCTACGTGGCCAAACCGTAACGCCGGAAGACACCCTCATCATCTTCGACGAGATCCAAGAGGCGCCACGCGGGATCACCTCGCTCAAGTACTTCAACGAGCTTGCACCCGAATACCACATCGTGGCAGCCGGTTCCTATATGGGCCTCGCGCTCCGACGCGAAAACGAGTCATTTCCCGTCGGCAAAATCGACCAGCTCACCATGCGTCCCATGGGGTTTGCTGAGTTCGTTCGTGCCGTCGACGGCAACCCGCTCGCCGACGCCATCCTTGCCGCAGACATGAACCTTCTAGCAAACGTTACCGAAAAGCTCGAGCACTTGCTCAAGGAATACCTCGTTGTCGGCGGTATGCCCGAAGTTGTCTCCACTTTCGCCGAGACACGCGACTTCATCGAAGCCCGAAGGCTTCAACAGCAAATCATCGAGGCTTACGAATCCGATTTTGGCAAACATGCACCCGCCCGCATCGTCGAGCGCATGAGGTTGGTTTGGAAATCCCTTCCCGGCCAGCTTGCAAAGGAGAACAAGAAGTTTGTCTATGGCGCCCTTCGTCCCGGAGCGCGCGCACGCGATTTCGAGGAAAGCCTCCAGTGGCTCACGGACTACGGAATCGTTCATAAGGTGCCACGTGTTTCCGCTCTAAAGGCGCCGCTCTCGAGCTACGAAGACCTCTCGGGCTTCAAACTGTTCTGCATCGACACCGGCATCCTCGGAGCGCTCTCCGGTCTCTCTCCGGCCATCGTTCTTAACGGATCCGCTGTTTTTACCGAGTTCAAAGGTTCGCTGACCGAACAATACGTCGCGCAGGAGCTTTTGCTCCAGGACAAAACTCCCGCGTATTGGTCCTCTACCTCCGGCAATGCCGAAACCGACTTTGCCATCGACCATGCGGGAACCGTGCTTCCGCTTGAGGTCAAGGCGGCAGAGAACCTTAAAGCGAAGAGTCTGAAAATAGCCTGCGAAAAATTCAAACTCGAGCGTTGCGTGAGGAGCTCCCTGGCGGCATATAGAGACGAGGGCATGCTCATCAATATTCCGCTTTGGGAGATTGGGCAGATCGACAAGCTGGCATAGGCGCTGTGGGACGCCCCGCAAGGACTGTCCCCAGGTGCCGGCAGAGACGATATGAGCAGGACATAAAAACATTG
>CAUEQX010000176.1 GCA_959020035.1 uncultured Collinsella sp.
CCATATAGGTTTTCAACGTCCATGCCATTAAGATTTCATGCAAAGAGGAGCGTGAACTATGGAATCGATCGTTAAGTTCTTGGAGAAAGGTCAGCCGTACTTCGACAAGGTCTCTAAGAACATCTACCTTCAGGCCATTAAAGACGGCTTTTTGGCAGCAATGCCCATCATCCTGTCTTCTTCTGTCTTCCTGCTTATTTCGACCCTGCCGGGCGTTGTCGCCACGGTCGGCGGCTTTACGCTGCCCGACTGGTGGAACGTCGACGTCGTGAACTTCTGCAACAAGGTTTACAACTTCACGATGGGCGTCGTGGGCATCATGGTCGCCGGCACCACCGCAAGCGCGCTGACCGGCTCCAAGAACCGCCGCATGCCTGCCGGCAAGGCCATCAACGCCACGAGCACCATGGTCGCCGCCATGTGCGCTATGCTCATCTTGGCCGTTACCCAGACGAGTGCCAAGATCGACGGCGCCGATGTCTCGGTGTTCTTTACCGACAACATGGGCACCAAGGGCCTGCTGAGCTCCTTTGTCGCCGCATTTGCCACGGTCAACATCTATGCCTTCTGCATTAAGCGAGACATCACCATCAAGCTGCCCAAAGAAGTCCCCGGCGCCATCGCCCAGAACTTCCGCGACATCTTCGCCTTCAGCTTCTCCATCCTGTTTGTCGCCGTCATCGACGTTATCTGCCGCACCTGCTTGGCCGTCCCGTTTGCCAACGTCATCTCCACGCTGGTGAGCCCGCTGTTCGCCGCTGCCGATTCCTACGCCGGCCTCGCCCTCATCTGGTTCATGATCCCTCTGTTCTGGTTCATGGGCATCCACGGCCCCTCGGTCGTTAAGCCTGCCCTCAACGCCGCGCTGTTTGGCAACATCACTACCAACCTCGCCACGCTGCAGGCCGGCGGTCACCCCGCCCTCGCCCTGACCGAAAACTTCGGTAACTACATCGGCGAACTCGGCGGCACCGGCGCCACGTTCATTGTCCCGATCATCTTCCTGCTCTTTATGCGCTCCAAGCAGCTCAAGGCCGTCGGCAAAGCCTCTGTCGTACCCGTGATGTTCGCCGTCAACGAACCGCTGCTGTTCGCCGCGCCCATCATCCTCAACCCGTACTTCCTGATCCCGTTCCTGTTTGCCCCCGTGGCCAACGTCCTCATTGGTAAGTTCTTCATCGACTTTTTGGGCATGAACGGCTTTATCTATGCCATGCCGTGGGCACTCCCCGGACCGATCGGCACCTTCATCGACACCAACTTCCAGCCGATCTCTCTGGTCCTGGTTGTCGTCCTGCTGGTCGTTGACTTCTTAATCTACTACCCGTTCTGCAAGGCCTACGACAACGTCCTGTGCAAGCAGGAGGCCGAGACCCTGGCCGAAGAAGAGGCCGAGGAGACCAAGGCCGTCAAGACCGCTGCCGCCCCCGCCGTTGAGGCTCCTGTTGTCGAGACCGCTTCTGCCACTGAGGCCTCCGCAGCTCCGTCCGCCCTTAAGGGCAAGGATCTGAGGGTTCTGGTTCTGTGCGCTGGCGCCGGCACCTCTGCACTGCTCGCCAACGCGCTTAAGGAAGGCGCCGACGAGCTGGGCATCGACATTACCGCCAACGCCGGTGCCTACGGCAGCCACTACGCCATCATGGACCAGTACAACGTCATCGTCCTGGCTCCGCAGGTTCGCACCTATTACAACGAGATGAAGGCCGACACCGACCGCCTGGGCATCACGCTGCTGTCGCCCAAGGGCAAACAGTACATCGACCTCACTAAGGATCCCAAGGGTGCCGTCGCCTGGATCGAGGAAAACCTCGAGGCATAAGACGCTGACACCACCTGCCGCTTGCAGACAATAAATGGCCCGTGCATCGATGTGTGATGCGCGGGCCATTTTGTTTAGACCGCACCCGTCCTCCTGTTCATCTCAATCTGTAACATCTAGCCGAGTTTTTCGGTCCTAGCTGTTACAGATCGAGATGAACGCACAGGCCAAGCCGAAAATCTCAATCTGTAACATGTAGACCACTTTTGACCGCTTAGACGTTACAGATCGAGACAAACGGAATATACCGGACCGAATTGTCTAAATCTGTAACAACTAGCTGAGATTTTCGGCCCTACCTGTTACAGATTTAGACGAACAGGCCGAGCACGTCTACGCCCGCAGGTCCTTTACGCTGGAACGTTCGACCAACACGCCCGAGACGAGCGTACGGCTTCTGGAGCTCGGGGCTTCCAGACCTGCGACGACCTCGTTAAGCGCACGGACGCCCAGCTCGCGGTGACGGAACTTCACCGACGTCAGAATCGAGTTGGGAATCGTCTTGTAAAGCTCGTCATCAAAGCCGATCACGGACACGTCGTCGGGCACACTGAGCCCTTTGTCACGTAGAGCCATCATCACGCCGTTTGCCATGCAGTCGTTAGCAGCGAGGACCGCCGTGCAATCGGCTTTATCGGCAAGCACAAGGCCCGCGGCATAGCCACTATCCGCATTCCAATCGCCTTGCAGAGGCTCGGGCGGCTCAATGCCATGCGCCTCGAGTGCCGCTCGCCAACCTTTCATACGGCACTGGCTCGACAGCGCTTCTTTCTTACCAGAGACGAAGTACACGTTCTTGTGCCCGTGATTCAAGAAGTACTCGCACGCCATGCGCGCGCCGCCCTCTTGATCGTCACTGACGGTGGAGCAGGTAGGATGTTCCATCGGTGTGATAATCACCGTCTTGAGGTCTTTCGGTGCCTCAAAAGTATCAAAGTCATCGACCATCTGACGCAGGTTGAAGATCATGCCATCAACAGGCAGCTGCGACATCCTACGCGCCGCTTCGGCAAGGGTCATCTTCTCCCCCGCCCGCTTTTTGATCATCGTGAGCGCAAAGCCGCGTTCTTCGGCGGCATCTGCGATACCGTCAATCATGTCCACGGCACCGCCCGACAAGTGGAACAGCACCACGCCGATGCACCCGTAACGGCCCAACTTGAGCGAACGCGCGGCAAAGTTCGCCCGGAACCCGAGCGCTTCCATTGCGGAATGGACCTTATCGCGTGTCGACTCTCGCACGCTACCGGGCTCGTTAATCACACGCGAAACCGTCTTGAGAGAAACACCCGCGGCAATCGCCACATCGTTCATTGAGACATTTTTCTTGTCCATCGTTGCCACTACTTCTCCACTCGGTTCTCTATCGCTTGTTTTTTGCGTTCTAGCATACACCACCTGCCTGACTGATAAATCAACCGTTTACCGGACAATATCGACCGCTCACCCGTATATCCTTGTTGCTCTTCCAAAAATGTCTTACGTTGTCATTAACGAAATGACAACGTTGTCATTTCGCAATGCCTTCCTTGAGCAGGAAGGTTTCCGGGCAGTCCTGACCATCCATCGACGACCAGTTCCATCCACATGCATCGCGCATCAAGTAGCAAAGGAGCTCTATGGACGCCATCGTAAAGATGCTCGAAAAGCATCAACCGTTCTTTGAGAAGATCTCGAGGAACATCTACCTCCAGGCCATCAAG
>CAUEQX010000177.1 GCA_959020035.1 uncultured Collinsella sp.
TGCCTCGAGTGCCGTCGAATCGGCTGCGGCTAGCGATGGGGGAGCGGACGGTGGCGCCGCAGATAACGAGGGCGAAGAAGAGGACGGCCTCAAGCTTCCGCCGCTCGAAATCCTGCATGCCAACCCGCAGTCGGCTTCCGCCGCGTCTTCGGACAAGGAGTTGGAGCAGACCGCTGAGTCACTGCAATCCACCTTGCTTGAGTTTGGCCGCAGTGCCCGCGTGGTCGGCTGGATCGCCGGCCCCACGGTGACGACCTTTAAGCTGCAACCTGGTGAGGGCGAGCGCGTGAGCAAGATTTCGAGCCTCGAGGACGATATCGCGCTTTCGCTCGCTGCCCAGTCGGTACGTATCTTTGCTCCGATCCCCGGCACCTCGCTCGTGGGCATCGAGATTCCCAACCGCAAGCGCCAGAACGTCAACCTGGGCGACGTGCTGCCCTATGTGAAGGGCGGTCCGCTCGAGCTCGCCATCGGCCGCGATGCCGAGGGCACGCCGGTTGTCGCCGACCTTGCCAAGATGCCCCACCTGTTGATTGCCGGTACGACCGGTTCTGGTAAGTCGGTGATGATCAACTCCATCATCACGACTCTGCTCATGCGTACTCTTCCCGAGGACGTTCGCCTGATCATGGTCGACCCCAAGCGCGTCGAGCTTGCGGGCTATAACGGACTGCCGCATCTCTATGTGCCCGTGGTGACCGAGCCCAAGCAGGCCGCGAGCGCTCTGCAATGGGCCGTGTCCGAGATGGAGCGTCGCCTGAAGGTCTTCGAGCGTCTCAACGTGCGTAAGATCTCGACCTACAACGAAAAGCAGGCTGCCGGCGAGTTTGAGCATTACGACAATCCGCCGCAAAAGATGCCCTACCTGGTCATCATCATTGACGAGCTCTCGGACCTGATGATGGTCGCCGGTAAGGATGTCGAGGCCTCGATCGTGCGTATTGCACAGCTGGGCCGTGCCGCCGGTATTCATCTTATCGTGGCCACGCAGCGTCCCAGCTCAAACGTGGTGACGGGCCTCATCAAGGCCAACATCACCAATCGCATCGCCTTTAACGTCGCCACGGGCATCGACTCGCGCGTCATCATCGACCAGATGGGTGCCGAAAAGCTTACCGGTTTGGGCGACATGCTGTTCTCCAAGGTCGACTGGGGCAAGCCTCGCCGTATCCAGGGCTGCTTTGTCTCGGACGATGAAATCAATGAGATTGTCGAGTTCGTCAAGTCGCAGAGCGAGCCCGACTACCACGAGGAGATTCTGTCTGCCGTGGCGCCCGCTTCCATGTCCATGGCGGGTGGCGGCGGCATTGTCCGCACCGGAGTAGCCGAGCCGCAAGACGATGATCCGCTCATTTGGGAAGCCGCCCATATTGTGGTGGAATCGCAGCTTGGCTCCACATCTGGCCTGCAACGTCGTCTGAAGGTTGGCTACGCGCGTGCCGGGCGTATTATGGACATGCTGGAAGAAAAGGGTGTCGTCGGCCCGCCCGACGGTTCCAAGCCGCGCGAGGTCCTGTTGGACGAGGAGGGGCTTGCCGCGCTGGAGTCTGTCGACGCCGAGATGGCACGTGAAGATCGTGAGTTTGGAGGATTCTGATGGCTGCACGCTTTGGTGACATGCTGCTCGAGCAGCGTCGCCGAATGGGCCTTTCCATTCAGCAGGTCGCCAACACCATCAAAATCAGGCCGCAGATCATCGAGTTTTTCGAGACCGGTAACTTTGCTTCGATGCCGCCGCGCGGCTATGCGCAGGGCATGATTTCGAGCTATGCTCGCTTTTTGGGCCTCAATCCGCGCGAGGTCGTCAATGCCTACTTTGACGACCTGATGGCATACGAACGCGAGACGTCGCAGCAGGGCGGTCGTTTTCAGGACGCCGCCGGCTACGTCAATTCGCGTTCCTCGGTCGACAACGGGCGCTTCCTGATGGTTCAGGGCGGTCGTTCGACCCGCTATGGACAGCGTCCTCAGCAGGCCGGTTATATTACCGAGACGGGTTCGGGCGAGGAGATTCGCTCACAGCGTGACCGGTTCCGCAATACGCCGATGCCCGAGGACCGTGCACTTCCCGCTGCCCGCGGTGTAGCGCGTGACCCTCGTGCCGGCTACGGCGACGGCGGCTATTCCGATCGCGGTTACCGTGGTGCCTCCGCCGGACGCTCTCGCGGTGGCTATGCGGATGCCGATACCACGCAGGTGACGCCGCGTCTTCGCTCTCAATCACAGCCGTATGGCCAGCGCTCTTCGGCTCCGCGTTCGGGCCAGCGTGGCTATCAATGCCGCGGTGAGCTTGCGCCCCGCTCGGGTCAACGCAGCCTTCAGGGCCAGGGCGGCTATCGCGGCCGTCCCGATAGCAATCGCGGTCGTATGCCTCAGGGAGGCGGCCGCAGCAGTTCCGGTCGTGGACGCGGCGGGTCACGTACTCCTCAAAACAACGGGCTCGATCCGCGTATCATCTACGCCGGCATCGGTGCCGTTGCGCTGCTGTTGATTGTGCTCATCGTGGTGCTTCTGCGTGGCTGCGCATCTTCGACGCCCGAGACCACGCCCGAGACGCCCGCTGCTACCAAGACGACGACCAAGAAGTCTTCTAAGAAGACCGAAACGGTTGACGAGGACGAAGACACCGATGAGGCGACGGATGAGTCGACCGATTCGGACGCCACCAAGACGACGGCTAAAAAGGAAGAGAACGAGGTAACGAAGGTCAAGGTCTCCGTTGCCAAGGGAAAGACCGCGTGGATTGAGGTCAAGGTCGACGGCAAGTCGGTCTATGGCGCCCAGGCGACTGGCCCCTTTGAGCAGGAGTACACGCCCGAGTCCTCGATCGAGATCACCACGTCCAAGCCTTCCGATGTCACCGTTACCAAGAACGGTGAAAAGGTTCGTTACGATACCAAGACCTCGGGCGTGGCGCGTGTGACGATCACCGTTCCCAAGAAGGAGACGACTGATTCCGAGAATGGTGAAAGTTCTGATGGTACCGACACCACCGATGGTACCGATACCACCGACGGTACCGATGCCCAGTCCACGGATGGCGCCGATACCGCAACTGACGGTCAGACGCCCACCGATTCTACCGACTATTCGTACGATAGCTACTAAGCCGCTCGTACGCGAAAGGAAACATCATGGCTAAAGATTCCAGCTTCGACGTCGTGTCCGAGGTCAACATGCAAGAGGTCGACAACGCCTTCCAGCAGACCACGCGCGAGATTTCCCAGCGCTATGACCTTAAGGATTCTGGCGCCACGATCGAGCTTTCGGAGGGCGACAAGCTCTTTACGATCAACGCCCCGGCCGACTTTGTCTCCAAACAGATTATCGACGTGTTGAGCTCCAAGCTCATCAAGCGCGGCATCGACCTCAAGGCTGTCTCGTGGGATGCTCCGCAGGCGGCGTCGGGCGGCACCGTGCGCGTGCTCGGCCATATCGTCGAGGGTAACGACCAGGCGACCGCCAAGAAGATCAACAAGGACATCAAGGACCAAAAGCTCAAGGT
>CAUEQX010000178.1 GCA_959020035.1 uncultured Collinsella sp.
CCCCAGATTGCCCATGCGCGCAAAAGTGCGTCTCGGCAATCTGGGGCCCGTCCCATTTAATATTTATAAATATGCAGGTCAGCGAGGTGCTAGCGATGTGCTAGCGGATGCGCCGCCAGATAGACCTCGGTCAGTTGCGTTCGGTCGACATGCGTGTAGACCTGCGTGGTCGATATATCGGCATGTCCCAAGATCTCCTGTAGCACACGGAGGTCTGCGCCGCCCGCAAGCATATGGGTGGCAAAGGAGTGACGCAGCGTGTGGGGATGGAGTCCCACCAGCCCCACCTGGCGCCCGTAGCGCTCACAGATGGCATGAATGCCCTGGCGCGACAGACGGCGGCCGTTCTTATTTAAAAAGACCGCCGAGGTCTCGGTTCCGCGGGCATGGGCCGCCAAGCGAGAACGCCCCTCAGTTACATAGAGCGTCAGAGCTCGCGCCGCGCTTCCCACCAGCGGTGACAGGCGTTCCTTTGAGCCCTTACCGCGAACGAGCACAAAGCCATCGTCGATATGGATATCGCCCACATCGAGCCCCACCAACTCGCTCACACGTAAACCGCATCCGTAGAGCACTTCCAAGATGGCATGGTCGCGCAAGCCCATCTCGCCCTCGGGGAAGTCTTGATCGAGCAGCGCCGAGACATCCTCCACCGATAGATACTCCGGCAAACGCTCAGCCTTTTTAGGCAGGCGCAACGCCGCCGTTGGATTTTGGGCCACAGCCCCATCGCGCACCAAAAAGGCATGCAGGCCCTTCACGGCCGCAAGCGCACGCTCCACCGAGGCATCGGAATAGCCCCCATCGCGACGGTCGGCAACAAAGCCCTCCACGACCTGACGGGTCACCTCTTCAAAAGACACAATACCCGCCCGCTCCAGATAGGCGCAGTACGTCGTCAGGTCACGACGATAGGCCGCAATCGTGTTGCGCGCCAAACCCCGCTCGACCGCGAGGTAATCGAGATACTCCCCCGCCGCCACGGCGAGCGACGAGGGAGTAGCTTCGGTATGTTCCTTATTCGCCGGCACCCTTAGTCCGTAGCGAGGTTCATGGGCGTCACCTGCAGACGGTCGACACCCTCGTGCTGGCCGATCGAAGCGCGCACGAACTCGCGGAACAGCGGCTGCGGGTTGGTCGGGCGGCTCTTGAACTCGGGATGAGCCTGGGTTGCCACATACCACGGATGCACGTCGCGCGGCAGCTCGACCATCTCGACCAGGCGCTCGTCGGGCGACAGACCCGAGATAACCAAACCGGCGTCCTCGAGCTGGTCACGGAAGGCGTTGTTGAACTCAAAGCGGTGACGGTGACGCTCGTAGACGAGTTCCTCGCCATATGCCTCGCGAGCAAGGGTATCGGCGGCGAGCTTGCACGGATAGGCGCCCAGGCGCATGGTGCCGCCCTTCTCGGTCACGTCCTCCTGCGAGCTCATCAGATCGATGACGCTAAACGGGCCGTCCGGATCGAACTCGGAGGAGCTGGCGCCGGCAAGGCCGACGACGTTGCGGGCGAACTCGCACACGGCCACCTGCATACCCAGGCAAATGCCCAGATACGGAATCTTGTGCTCACGGGCAAACTCGGCCGCGAGGATCTTGCCCTCCAGGGCGCGCTTGCCAAAGCCGCCGGGGACCAGGATGCCCGAGGCGTCGCCCAAAACCTCGGAGACATTCTGCTCGTCGAGGCTCTCGCCGTCGACCAGCTGGACGTCCACATGGCGATCGTAGAAGACGCCCGCATGGTGCAGGGCCTCGATAACCGACAGGTACGCATCGGGCAGCTGCGTGTACTTACCCACGACGGCGATCTTCACCTTGTCGGCGTGATGGTTGGCGTGATTCTGTTTGCGCAGGAACTCGTTCCACTCGCTCATGTCGCGCTCACGCGGATCCAGACCCAGGCGTTCGCAAATGCGCAGGTCAAAGTCCTGCTCGGCAAGCAGCTGCGGAACATCGTAAATGCTCGCGCAGTCCTCGTTGGTAAAGACGCAATCGGTGTCGACGTCGCAGAAGCTTGCGATCTTTCCGCGGATAGCGTCATCGATATGGTGGTCGGAGCGCAGCACGATGATATCGGGCTGGATGCCAAAGCTGCGGAGCTCCTTGACGGAATGCTGCGTGGGCTTGGTCTTGACCTCGTGGGCGGCGGCGATATAGGGAACGAGCGACACGTGGATGTAGCAGACGTTCTCGGGGCCGGCCTCCTTGCGGTACTGGCGGATGGCCTCGACAAACGGCTGCGACTCGATGTCGCCGATCGTGCCGCCCAGCTCGGTGATGACTACATCGGAGCCGGTCTGCTCCTCGATGCGGCGGAACTTGTCCTTAATGGCATTGGTGACGTGAGGAATCACCTGCACGGTACCGCCCAAAAAGTCGCCGCGACGCTCGCGGGCGATCAAGCTCTTATAGATGGCGCCGGTCGTAAAGTTGGAATCGCGGGTCAGGTTCTCATCAATAAAGCGCTCGTAATGACCCAGGTCCAGGTCGGACTCGTAACCATCCTCGGTAACGAAGACCTCACCATGCTGGAAGGGGCTCATGGTACCGGGGTCGACGTTCAGATACGGATCGGCCTTCTGCATCGTTACTTTGTAGCCACGCGACTTGAGCAGACGGCCCAGCGAGGCCGCGGTGATACCCTTGCCCAAGGACGAAACCACGCCACCGGTTACGAACACATGCTTGGTCATATTGAGTTACCTGCGCTTCCCGTAGAAGTTGTTTATCCACATCTTACGGGTCTTCATTGTAATACTCGCGCCGCGGACCGTTCGCAATTTTTCTCGCGTGCGATTGCATTTCTCAATCTTGAAACAAAACGCCGCCCGGTTTCCCAGGCGGCGTCGCTGTGGCAAGGGTTACATGCTGCTATCGATCAGCAACCTCGTCCTCAAGCATTTCTTGAACGAGCATGCCGGTACGGACGCCCTCAAGATACCATTCGCCACGTTCGGTGAGGCAAATGCCATTTGCAAGCTGACCGCCGTCGTCGCTATAACGCGAGACGACATCAATCATGCCTTCGGAATCCAAGCGATCGATTGCGGCGCGGACACGATACGGCGAAACCCCCACGCGCTCGGCAAGCGTTTTGCGCGAGAAACCATACGGCCCGCCATTGTCTTCGGTTTGCTGGTCGATCTCCATCAACACCAGCACCTCGACACGCTTCATATCGTTGACACTCGCACGACCCTTGCCCGCCATAGCAGCCTCCTCAAACCGAGCACGAGCATCTAACGCGCCGTGCGCGACCGACACACCTCACGATGGCAGGTAATATCCATCATGCGGCATCCCGCTAAGGATGAAACAGTTACGGTTATTGTATACCGCTCAAATTGTTTCTAGGCAGGTAAACAGCTATTTTTCGCCGAAATAGGCGCTTTATTGATCAAAAAGCCGTACCGGGCGCTAACCCGATACGGCCAAAATGCAATGCAATTACCGCGGTGCTTCAAACT
>CAUEQX010000179.1 GCA_959020035.1 uncultured Collinsella sp.
GACGCTGCTTGCTGACAGCTCTAGTTATATCCAAAAACCACCTGCAATTCCACCTTGCCCCCGAACGGTTTTTTATAGGGGGTGAACGGCATACACATATACTTCACGCATGGCACACTTCATCTTAATAAAGCGTATTTACGTGCTTAAACGCGTTTTCAATCCTAAAATCAAATGGAACTTAACTTTGTTAAACCATCCTCAAATTGCATATTTCCACTAAAGCTATGAATAGAACTAGCGGTTCATACCGCGTCTCAACCATTTTCATTTTTATTCAGAAAAAAGTTTGTCCTATTCATTTCTGGTAAATAAATTACCGTTTACCAGACGCTTGATACCGTTCACCGGAAACTCAGTATAAGGCCCAGCGGATACCGGCTCGCTTTACGGCCCCATTTGTAACAACTTGACTTCTCGGTATAGAAAAACAGTCCCGCTCCCCTCATGGGAAACGGAACTGTTATCGATAATCGTAGACAGATTTGATCGGCTTTGAGAGCCGTCGGAATCCTAGCGATCGAACTCGGCCAGAGCCTCACCCAGAAGCCTCAGGCCCTCGCGAAGAACATCTTCGCTTGCGCAGTAACCCAGTCGAGCGCCGCAAGGAAGCTCAAACCGGCTACCGGGAACCAGCAGCACTCCCCTCTCGGCCAGCAGGCGCTTGCAGAACTCCTCGTCGTCCTCGGGAATATCCAGCTGGATTAACGAGGTAGACACGCCCTGTGGGGCCGTCCAGGAAACGCGATGCTGCGTATCGATCCAAGCCTGCGCGATATCGCGGTTGCCAAACACGATCTTGCGATTGCGCTCGAGGATCTTGTCCTTGTGCTCAAGCACATAGGTCGCCAGGGCGTCGTTGAACACACCGCCGCAGATCATGGTGTAATCGCGATAGGTGCGGATTCGGTTGGATATCTCTTCGTCTGCCACGACCCAGCCCACGCGTGCCGCAGGCGTCGAATAGGTCTTCGACAACGAGTTGGTGACAATGGCCCTCTCGTACACGTCAGCCATCGACATAAAGGCCTCGGTGTTCTCAAGCGGCAGGTACACCTCGTCGCACAGCACATAGGCGCCCACCGAGCGGGCGATCTCGGCAATCTGGCCGAGCATATCGGCATCGAGCACCGTACCGATGGGGTTCGATGCGTTGTTGATGCAGATGAGCTTCGTGTTGGGACGAACGAGGCGCTTGAGCTGTTCGATATCGGGTTTCCATCCGAGCCCCTCGCGAAGCTCCCAATACTCGACCTCGGCGCCGAGCGTACGTGGGATCTCATAGAGCGGCGCATAGGTAGGCCACTCGGCGATAACGTGGTCGCCGGGCTCGACCACGGCCATGATGGCGTTGAGGTTCGCACCCGTGCAGCCATTGGTCTGCAGAATGTGGTCGGGATTGACCTCCCGACGATACAGCTTGGCAACCACGGCCTTAAACTCCGGCGAGCCCTCGATCCAGCCGTAGTTCATCTTCTCGCGGTCCAAGCGCTCGTAGAACGTGGCGCCGTCCTGCTCATCGAGCGCGCGCAGCTCGCCCATGGTGAGCGACGAGATCGTCGACTGGGCGATGTCCCACGTGGCACTTTTCTCCCAAACGTTGAGCCATTCCTCAACGCCAATCGTCTTGATGTCCATGGCCAAGCTCCTTACAAAAGCAGTCATCCAATCGTGTTGACGTCCCTCATACAAGATTGGGGCGGTGCGAAAACCCGCACCGCCCCAATGGGAGACATCTAATGGCAGCTAGATGTATGTATTATGACCTGTACGGGTCCTGAAAGACCTTAGAGGTCCTCGCGCCAGAAGGGCATGCTCATGCAGCGCGGGCCGCCGCGGCCGCGGGAGAGCTCGGCGGAGGGCACGACGAGAAGGTCCAGGCCCTCCTTGTACAGCACGTCGTTGGTGACGGTGTTGCGGGCGTAGACGCAGATCTTGCCGGGCTCGACGCACAGGGTGTTGGAGCCGTCGTTCCACTGCTCGCGGGAGGCCGCGATCGGGTCGCCGCCGCCGCAGGGGATCAGCTTGACCTGGTCGACGCCGGTGGCGTCCTCCAGGACGTGCTCGAGGGTGTCCTCGATCAGGCGGATGTTCACGTCGCCCGGGTTCTTGCCGGCGGTCAGCTCGTAGACGCGCAGGGTGCCCATGATGGCGGGGTGGATCGTGAACTTATCGACGTCGATCTGGGTGAAGACCGTGTCGAGGTGCATGAAGGCGCGCGAGACCGGGATGTCGAAGGCCAGGATGCGCTCGACCTTGGAGTCGGAGTTCCAGAAGATGTTCTGGGCCATGACGTCGATCGCGGCGGCCTGGGTGCGCTGGGAGATGCCGACGGCGAGGGTCTTCTCGTTGATGTTCAGCACGTCGCCGCCCTCGGTGTGGAACTGGCAGTCGCGGCGGAAGTACAGCGAGACGTCCCTGTAGTCGGGGTGGTACTTGAAGACGTACTTGCCGTACAGGGTCTCGCGGTTGCGGGTGACCGAGTACATGCGGTTGAGGTTGACGCCCTCGCCGACGACCGCGAACGGGTCGCGGGTGAAGTAGAGGTTGGGCATCGGGTCGATGATCAGGTCGGACTCGGACTCGGAGCTGACCAGGGAGTCGAGGGTCGTGGACGCCGTGAGGGGCATGTCGATCTCGGACTTGGTCATGCCGGCCATGGTCTTCTTGACGAACTCGAGGTTGTCCTCGATGGAGTCCAGCTTCTCGCGGACGATCTGCGGCATGTGCTGGCCGCGGATGCCGGCCTCGGCGATGTACTGGTCGGTGAACTCGGCGCGGGCGCCGGGGACCTGGTCGAACACCTCGGCGACGAGGTTCTCGAGATAGAGGACCTCCACGCCCTGGTCCCTCAGGATCTGGGCGAAGGTGTCGTGCTCCTGCTGCGCGACCTCCAGGAACGGGACGTCGTCGAACAGGAGTCGCTCGAGCTCGTCGGGCGGCAGGTTGAGGAGCTCGTCGCCGGGACGGTGCAGGCAGACCTTCCTGAGCTTGCCGATCTCGGAAGGCACGTGCAGACCTTTCGTCATGGCCTCCTACCTTTCTTTCGGGCCTTACTGGCCGAATGTATCAGCGCCCCTCCGTATGGGACGCTGCTTGCTGACAGCTCTAGTTATATCCAAAAACCACCTGCAATTCCACCTCGCCCCCGAACGGTCAGCAAAGTGCGATGAACGGTATATCTCATATGATTCCCCCATGATGCACTTCGGTTCTCTAAAGCAGGTTTTCAAAGGTAAATGTTCTTTTTTCTAAGGAATTAAGCTAGATTGCACAAATATTTTCATGTTTAGGAATTGCATAGCTAAAACGGTTTTCTGCATATATATGTCGTTTGTTCATGATTCAATTTGGATTCGATTATATTCAGCTCGCAATCATTCTTATTCATACATCCTCACCAATTGAGTATGGATA
>CAUEQX010000180.1 GCA_959020035.1 uncultured Collinsella sp.
CCTTGAACCAGGGAGGGCAGCATATGAACTTTACTAATCTACAGCCCAGCCCACACCGGAACGCACATTAAGTGCTTTCCCTTGCGTGCGGAACGAGCAGGAAACTTCATATGCGGCCCTCCCGGGCGCAAGCAAAAGGGCTGGTTAGTGCCGCTCGCTATTTAGTTAGACAGTCTATTCAGTAGTCAGATTTCAGATCAGTAGATAGACACAGCAGTATTTCCCCTGATAAAACCTACCAAAATAAACCTATCTCATATTGGCAGGTCAGGGCTCAGCGGCCCCGGCACGGGCTAAGTTTATCGCGAGTTCCGCACGAACAGGAGGCCACTTAATGTGGCCTCCGTCGTGAGCAGGACTGTAGAGCAGGAAACTTAGCCCGTGCCGGGGCCGCTGAGCCCTGACCGGCGGGATACATAGGTTCAGATGGGGCTTTGATGCATGGGTGGTCTGTTGTTGTGCAAATGGGTATCATACTGTGGTTATTGCATCGACTCTGTGATGCATGTTTGTACGTTCCCGGCGGTCGGTTTGCCAGAAGCGCCCCGTCGGTTGTTTCAGACCCGTTTCGAAGAAAGGAAACAACACTAACCTATGGCAGCTAAAAAATCATCTCCCTTGAAGATCATCCCGCTCGGCGGCCTTGACGGCATCGGCAAGAACATGACGGTCTTCGAGTGCGGCGACGACATGGTGCTCGTCGACGCCGGCCTCATGTTCCCGGATGACTCCCAGCCCGGTATCGACCTGGTGCTTCCCGACTACACCTATGTTTTGGAGAACGAGGAAAAGCTCCGCGGTATCGTCGTCACCCACGGCCACGAGGACCACACCGGTTCGCTTCCGTATCTGCTGCAGGACCTCAACAATAAGGTGCCCATCTTCTCGAGCAAGCTGACGCTTGGCTTTATCGAGGGCAAGCTTTCTGAGTTCCGCATCCGCGCGCCCAAGTTCCGCGAGGTTAAGGGCGGCAGCCATGTCAACCTCGGCGGCATCTCGCTCGACTTCTTCTCGATGACGCACTCCATCCCCGGCGCTCTGGGTGTGTTCATTCGCACCAATCAGGGCACCGTTATGCACACCGGCGACTTTAAGCTCGACCAGACGCCCATCGATGGCGTCACGCCCGACTATGCCGCTATCAGCCGCTTTGCCAAGCAGGGCATCGATCTGCTGCTTTCCGACTCCACCAATGCAACGGTTCCCGGCTTTACCAAGTCCGAGGCCGAGGTTGGTCCCAACTTGCTGCACGCCATCAAGAACGCCCCGGGTCGCGTGTTCGTCGCGTCGTTCTCGAGCCATATCCATCGCCTGCAGCAGATCTGCGATGCCGCCCGCAAGTGCGGCCGTAAGGTCGTTGTGACCGGTCGCTCCATGCTCACCAACACCCGCGTCGCGCGCGAGCTGGGCTACCTCAACATCGACGATGCCGATATCATCGATGCCTTCGATATCGATACCCTGCCCGACGACAAGATCGTCGTCATGTGCACCGGCTCTCAGGGTGAGCCGCTGTCGGCCTTGTCCCGCATGGCCAACGGTGAGCACAAGACGCTCTCCATCCACGAGGGCGATACCGTCATCCTTTCGGCAACTCCCGTTCCTGGCAACGAGAAGGCCGTCCAGCAGGTCGTCAACAGTCTGGCCAAGCTCGGCTGCGACGTGTGGGATAAGAACCGCGCTCTCGTTCACGTCTCCGGTCATGGTAGCCAGGAGGAACTCAAGCTCCTGATGGCCATGGCCAAGCCCACGTACTTTATGCCGGTTCACGGTGAGGCCGTGCATCTGCGCGCCCATGCCCAGCTGGCCCGCAAGATGGGCATCAAGGATGATCACATCTTTATCCTCGATAACGGCGATACGCTCGAGATGCGCGGCGGTATCGTCAAGCGCGGTACGCCCGTCGAGTCCGGCGTCGTCTACGTCGACGGCCTGCGTATCGGCGATACCGACCCCATCGTCTTGCGCGATCGTCAGAAGCTCGCTAATGACGGTATGGTTACCGCTGTTGCCATCGTCTCGCTCAAGCACAAGAAGATCGAGGCCATCGAGTTCTCGGGTCGCGGCGTCTCGTTTGCCATCGACGACCAGTTCTCCGAGGATGCCTCCGCGTCCATCATGAAGACGATCGAGAAGGGCAAGTTTAGCTTTACGAGCAGCGGCTCCGATGCCATTCGCAAGGCCGTGCGCGATTCGCTCTCCAACTTTATTTGGAGCCGTACGCGCACCCGTCCGATGATCATCCCGGTCGTCATGGAGGTTTAGTTTGGCGCGCGGATCTGCACAAAACGCCAAAGGCAATAAGACCAATAACCAACCGGCATCTGCTAAGGGTGCCGGTTCCCATCTGCGTGCCAATAAGGGCCACGAGGCGGACTTTGACGATTTTGAGCCCTTGGTCGAGCCCTCGGCCAACCGCGATATCGCCGGCGTGGTCATAGCCGTTTTGGCGATTGCGTCCTTCATTGCCGTGATTTCGCCGGCGACCGCACCCGTTACGGCTGCGGTTGCCGGTTTCTACCACCTGGGCTTTGGTCTGGGCGCCTACGTGCTGCCGATCGTCATTTTGCTGTTTGCCGCCACGCTCTTTTTAGGCGAGGACTCGCCGCTCAACGTGCGCTCTGTTGCGGGCGGCGCCGTGGTCTTTATCGCCGTCGTCTCCATTCTTTCGCTGATGGTGCCGGGTACGAGCGACTCGTGTGACCTTATGTTCACGCCGCAAAATTTGTCCGCCTCGGGTGGCTACATCGGTGCGTTTATTGCGAGTGCGCTGCAGAATGCCCTGGGTAAGCCTATCGCGATGGTAGTCCTGTTGGGCCTTGTCGTCGTGGGCTTGGTCATCATCGGCTTTTCGGTTGGCGGCGTTTTGCGCTCTGCTCGCGACCGCGCGGCCGATTTTGCCGAGCGCCGTCGTGCCGATGTTAACGCGAGTCCGTGGGGTGACGACGAAGCCCTGTCGGTGCCCGGCGTTGCCCGTCCGCACCTGAGCATTCTTCGTCAAAAGGGCTCCGATGCTGCCGTGACCACGGTCATGGGCAACGATGTGGACCCGGTTTTGGACAATGACGACGAGGACGAGGATCCGTTTGTCGACGTATCCGATGCCGCGCAGGCCGAGCGCGCTAAAACGACGCTGCTGCCGCGCCGCCATGCCAAGAAGGGCAAGGCCACACCCAAGTTGAATACAAGTGAGCCCGACCCGTCCTGGTCCGATAGCGAGATTGAGCTTACCGAGGGCGATGACGGGGACGACGAGGCTCCGATTGAGACCGCAAAGACAACTTTGCTGCCGCGTCGCCATGCAAAGCGCGACCAGGTAACCGGCCAGCTTTCGATGGAAGACGACCCCGATAAGATCGACGAGTTCGAGCCGCCGTTTGCCGTGAATCCTGTCTCGGC
>CAUEQX010000181.1 GCA_959020035.1 uncultured Collinsella sp.
GCTATGGGCGGCGGCGCTGCGCTGGTGGCGGGCTCGCTGCTGCCGCCGTGCCCTCGCTCTGGCCGCTGCGGCCCGGTATGCCTCACCTCGGTGGCCATTTCGCTTGGCGCCATGGCCGCCATGATGGGCGGCAAAGGCGCCGAGTTCATGAAGGCCTACATGGGAGCGCTGGTCAAGATGAACAAGACCGGCACCGAATACGTACGCGGCATCCCTGTGGTCAAGGTGTTTCAGCAGACGGTCTACTCCTTTAAGGCCTTCCACGATGCGATTGCCGAATACGCCGATATGGCACAAAACTATTCGGGCACGTTCTGTCGAGGCCCGCAAGTGCTCAATCTTACGGCGCTCAACGGCCTCGTGGCATTCTTTTTGCCCGTGGCGTTGCTGCTGGCTCCGGGCGAGACGGATTTTGCGCACTTTTTGACAAACTTCACCTTCTACGCGATTTTTTCGGCCGTGGTGCCCACAGCCATGACCAAGCTTATGTTTGTGGGCGAGGCATCTCAAATGAGTGCCGATTCGCTGGCGCGCATCCGAAGCATCATGGAGTCTGAGCAACTTCTGGTGCCCGCTCAGCCTAAGCGTCCTGTTGGCAGCGATGTGCGCTTTGAGGACGTGAGCTTCACGTACGAGGGTGCCGAAGCACCTGCCGTCAGCCACGTAACCTTTAACGTCCCCGCAGGCAGTACCCTTGCGCTGGTGGGTCCCTCGGGCGGTGGTAAGTCAACCTGCGCAAGCTTGATCCCGCGTTTTTGGGATGTTTCCTCGGGTCGAGTGCTCGTAGGCGGTGTGGACGTTCGCGATATGGATCCGCACGAGCTTATGGACCAGGTCGCCTTTGTGTTCCAGACCAACCAGCTGTTCCGGCAAACACTTGCCGATAACGTGCGCGCCTCCAAGCCTGCGGCCACTGACGACGAGGTGCGTGCGGCCCTCTCCGCAGCTCAGTGCGACGACATTGTGGCCAAGCTCCCACAGGGCATCAATACCATGCTCGGCGCCGGCGGGGCATATCTTTCGGGTGGCGAGGTCCAGCGCGTGGCATTAGCCCGCGCGATCCTTAAAGACGCGCCTATCGTGGTGCTCGATGAGGCCACGGCGTTTGCCGACCCCGAGAACGAGGCGCTCATCCAGCGCGCCTTTAGCAAGCTGGCGGCGGGCCGCACGGTCATTATGATCGCGCACCGACTCTCGACTGTAGTGGGCGCAGACCAAATCGTGGTGCTCAACCAGGGCAGCGTGCAGGAGTCGGGTACCCATGCCGAGTTGCTGTCCCAAGAGGGTCTGTATGCCAAGATGTGGGCCGAATACGAACAGGCTGCGAGCTGGAAAATCACTGCAGCGACCGCGGATGCCGCCGTCACGAAGGGAGGCGAGGCCTAAATGTTCGCCTCATTCCAAAAGAAGTATTTCCTATCCGATAAAGGTGTCGCCGGCGTAAAACGTGGCATTTTCTGGACCACGCTCACTAATCTCATTACCATGGCCGGCATGGGCTTTTTATTCCTGGTCATGGCCGGCTTTGTCGAGCATCTCGCCAGCGGGGCTGACCTGCCGGATGCCCTGCCGATCGTGGGCGGCCTCCTGGTCTTTTTCGTGCTGCTCTTTGCCTCTAACTGGCAGCAGTATTACTACACCTACTGCATCTTTTACGAGGAGTGCGGCAAGCAGCGCATGGAAATTGCCGAGCGCCTGCGCAGGCTGCCGCTATCGTTTTTTGGGCGTCGCGATCTGGCCGATTTAACCGAGACCATCATGGGCGATGTCCAGACCATGGAGCATGCCTACAGCCACGTGTTGGGAGAGCTTTGGGGTGCCATTATCGCAAGCGCTATTGTGTTCGTGGCATCGCTGTTCTTTTGCTGGCAGTTGGCGATAGCGGCGTTTTGGAGCGTTCACGTGGCCTTTGCCGTGCTGTATTTGACGCGCGGTCCCATGGTCCCGGTGTTCGACCGTGTTCGCGCCGAGAAGGTCAAAGTCACTGAGGCGATCCAGGAGACGCTCGATTGTGTGCGCGAGATCCGCGCTACCAACCAGGAGGCCTATTATCTTGAGGGACTCGGCGCCGTGATTGATGTCGAGGAGCGCGAGACCACTAAGGGAGAACTCGTTAACGGGCTTTTGGTCAACTCCGCCTTTGTCATCCTGCGTCTGGGCATTGCCACCACGCTGGTAACGGGTGCCGCGATGGTTGCCTCGGGGCGGGTCGACTTTTTGGTGATGTTTGCCTTCCTGCTTATGGTGAGCCGCATCTATGCGCCTTTTGACCAGGCGTTGATGCTGGTGTCCGAGCTGTTTGCCGCCGAGTCGTCAGCTAAGCGTATGCGCTCTATCATGGAAGAGCCTGTGGCGCGGGGCAGCGAGAAATTTGAGCCCGTGGGCCACGATGTGGTGTTCGATCACGTGGCATTTGGCTATGGTGCGGGCGAGGACGGCCGCGCCGGCGAGAAAGTTCTTACCGATGTGAGCTTTACCGCTAAGGAAGGCGAGGTCACGGCACTGGTCGGTCCTTCGGGTTCCGGTAAGTCTACAGTGAGCCGCCTGGCCGCGCGCTTTTGGGATGCCACCAAAGGCACGGTCACCGTGGGCGGCGTGGATGTTGCGAGCGTCGATCACGAGGTGCTGCTGCGCGACTACGCCATTGTGTTCCAAGACGTGCTGCTCTTTGACGACACAGTGATGGGAAACATCCGCCTCGGGCGTCGTGATGCCACCGATGAGGAAGTGCTTGCGGCCGCGCGTGCCGCCAACTGTGACGAGTTTGTGAGCCGCATGCCGCAGGGCTACGACACCATGATCGGCGAGAACGGCTCCAAACTCTCTGGTGGCGAGCGCCAGCGCATCTCCATCGCCCGCGCGCTGCTCAAAGATGCGCCCATCGTGCTGTTGGACGAGGCGACGGCGAGCTTGGACGTGGAGAATGAGACCGTGGTGCAACAGGCACTTTCACGTTTGCTCGCCGGCAAAACGGTCATTGTGATCGCCCATCGCATGCGCACGGTGGAAAATGCCGACAAGATCGTCGTGCTCAAGGATGGCGTGGTTGCCGAGCAGGGCACTCCGGCGCAGCTCAAGGCGGCAGGTGGAGAATTCGCCCGCATGGTTGCGCTGCAAAAGGAAGCGGTTGCCTGGCAGATCTGATGAAGGCATCCGCAATGTGACAAAGGGACTGTCCCTTTGTCACATTGCGGGGGTGGTGGAAATCGCAGTCTAATATTTTTCCCGAGAAGTGACGACCTTTTTTGGACCCCTTAAGCGTCGACACTTTCTGGAGTCGGTTTCCTGCGGTTTTGTCGAGTTTTTCCTGCACTGATAATTGTTCTCGGGGGAAGCGGGCACTGCGGGGCGCGGCAACGGC
>CAUEQX010000182.1 GCA_959020035.1 uncultured Collinsella sp.
AAGTCGCCCCGCTCGCTTGGATTATCGGGTCGTACCATCCGCTTCACGAAGCACCCGAAGATAAATTCGCTGAGCTTGTCATCAATAAATGGAACAATGTCCAGGCAGACAGAAAAGGTCTCAAGGCAGCGCGTAAGGCGACCGGACTGACACAAAAACAGCTCGCAACCCAATCGGGAGTTAAACTCCGCGCTATACAGCTATACGAACAGAACCAGCTCGACCTGCGCCGCGCCTCGGTCTCCTCGGCATTGGCGCTCGCAAATGCCCTAGACTGCGCCATCGAAGACCTCATCTGGCAACCGATCGCTCTGGAGTACGATTCGCAGACTATTTCGTCTGTAAAGCTATAGAGGAGTCAGACATGCCTTGGAGCTATGTTCAACAAGATGACGGCGCTGATTGCGTTGCTCAAGAAGATCAATCAACTGCGCACGTGGCAAATTCAGCATCACCGATTTTGCTCGACGGCGTCACGTCGATCGACGAAGCTATTCGGCTGACCATTGAGGGTATGCCCAACGCACTGAGGCTCTTGGAGAACTCATGATGGCGAACACGAAGCGGGGCACGCATCCGTTCGCGCCGCTCGTGCTCGACGATGCCGGTTCGCTCGAAGCTATGGCCGCGGCTGTGATGCGTCTACACAGCACGCTGATGACCGTCGGGCGCTGCTATACGACCGACGCCGCGGGCGACCGTGCCGCACTTGAGCTTGGACGCGTCGAGTCCGTGCTTGCGGGTGCATTCTGTACGATATTCGGCCAATCGCCGGCCGATCGCTTCGCAGAAATCTTTGACCAGGTTACCTACGTGGCCGATCACATGGTTAAGGACCACATCTTTGAGGACGGCAACAAACGCACCAGCCTTGTCTTTGCATTGTCCGTCCTAAGGTTCGCCGGCACTCCGGTCATACTGTCCGACAGCTCCGAGCCCAAAGATAACCAGTACTACGCCTGGATCCAGGACCTCGTTTCCGGAATCCGCTATCGCGCCGATCTCGCGGAAGAGCTTAGGCGAAATTACGTTGTGTGTCACGACTGCGCTTCGCCCGTATAGAATCAAACCATCCGCACGCTGGTAATTGAATGGATTGGACACCGCATGGAACTCCCCAGCACTCTTTGCAGCAATGTGTACGACTTCGCGTTTTGCCCCGAGCCCTGCTACGACCGTCTGGTCGACCTCGCCGACCCCGAGGACTGGGGTCCCAGCAACCGCATCCTCAAAAACTACCTGTCGTTTTCGTTTAGCCGCGCGGTGTTCCTCACCGAGCGCGACGTGGACCAGACCGCACCGTCCAACCTGCCGCTGGTGTTTGACGACGACCGCTGCCTGTTTAACACCGGCCTGTTCACACGCCGTTACGAGACTATCTACGGCCTATTTGAGCCCAACACCAAGCCCGATGCGCGCCAGCGCTGGTTTTTGAAGGGCTTCTTTAAGGAAAGCGACCCCATGCTGGTCTCGTTTGAGTACCTGCCGTGCCGCGTGCGCTTTGCCGAGGACCCCTCCGAACTGGTCTTTGACTACCGCCTTCCCATCCGCTCCAACATCGACCACATTCTGGGCGACGAGGAAAACCTTACGCGTATTCCCGCCAGCCTGATGGGGGAGGGCAACTCGCTGCTGCTGCGCCGTGCCTTTGAGGGCGCCGTCGTCGAGGCCGCCCGCCGCGCCGCAGCCAACTACACGCTCGCGGTGCCGCAGTTCTACGGCGGCCGGATCCAGCTACTCCTACCGCTGTGCCTGACCGGCGACAAGCCCGAGCTGGCGCTGACCATCCAGCGCGAGGATGGCTTCTACGCCGCGCGCACCTGTCTCACGCTCGACATGGCCTACAACAACGCACGACTTATCTGCCGCCCCGAGACCTCGTGGATAAAGCGGTAAATGGTGGTTTAGCTGCTGGTTTGCTGGTTAGGGCGCTTGCCATGGCGCGGCCGACGCCCACGAATTTACAATCGAGGGCAAAAAGTTCTTGGTAAACCACGCGCGGCTATGATAGTATCTCTTTTGCCGAAAGGCGACGGGCGATTGGCTCAGGGGTAGAGCATATCCTTCACACGGATGGGGTCACAAGTTCGAATCTTGTATCGCCCACCATCTAAAGCATAGGTCAGAGGTGTTAAGCCTCTGACCTTTTTCTTTTTGACACCAAATCTGACACCAAAATCGAATCGATAATTTTAAACGCGGTTCTAGCTGATTTCTCCTGAACTGGCGTCATCGCGCGTTTTGCATAAAGCTCATGCGATCTTTCATTGAATTTGCCATGGGATTCACGCACAAATGTGGAGATAGGGACCACGGCCCCAGAACGCCTGCCAGCAGATTTGTGCCACACGGCGATCTTTAGGCGAAATGCGTCAAGCTATTTGTCGGCATTTGGTCAGCTTCCGGTACTTACCGGCATGATGCCGCCATTGATAATCGGTCTACCTGCAAACATAACGGCACGCCGCCAAAGCTAGGGGCGGCCCATATGGACGAGATCGTCTGCGCAAACACCGCATTCCGCTACTGGCGCTGTCCACCGCAGGTCCGTGACCTCTACCCAAGACTGCCAAGCCCTGAAGACGGCTGGCGAGCCCTATCTCAATCGCCCTTTGTAGTCGACGTCCTCAAGACCCCGATTGTTACCGCAACAGTGCCAGGTGGCGTTAACTACCATTCGGGATTACGGACAACAATCCACTGTGATGATACTTCGGGGGTTGATAGCACGCTGGAAACCACGATGAGCTTTAGGGTTACCAATCCACTTGCGACGCTATTCACCATGGCGCGCTTTATGTCTCCAACCGATCTTGTCCTTGCCATGTACGAATTTTGCGGATGGTTCTCAGTCTTTGAGCCCACCGTAGCAGCAGAAGCGGAACTAGATAAAGCCAATGACGCTGCCGAGAATGCAACCACCGAATCCCTCTTTGACCTCGATGAAAGCCAAGACGAACCACAATGGAAACGCGTTTATGCGCGCATAAAAGTCAAAGAACAGGCAAATGCGAAGGGGTCCAACGGACAAAAGAAAATGAAGGAGGTCATAAGGCTAAAGGGCACTTCGCTCTGGATGAGGAAGCCGCTCATCGAATTACACGAGCTTCATGAGTACGCCAGTAAGATGAAAAGACGAAAGTGGGGTACGAAGTTTTACAACGCCGCTCAGCTGGTGACAGGTATAGCAGCTTCTCCGCTTGAGGTTGCAGGAATTTTATTGCTATCGCTTCCTCGCTCTCGCGGCGGTGCCGGCTTTCGAAACATATATATTAACGACCTTACGCCGCTTACCGCAGCGGCTCAGAGCATTGCGGGGCAAAGAGTCTGCTACGGGGATATCGTGATCGTGAAT
>CAUEQX010000183.1 GCA_959020035.1 uncultured Collinsella sp.
GGTCCCACGGCACGACCGGAGAACGTCTTGGCGAGCGTCTCCAAAATGCGAATATCCATCCAGTCCAGACCGAGCTCATCGATCTCGAAGAACTCGAGCGCCTGGCGGCAGATATCGAGCTCGATGGGGCCGTTGCCGCGCACCTGTGCGTAATCGCGCACGCGCTTGAGCAGGCGGTTGGCAAGACGCGGCGTGCCGCGCGAACGCGAGCCGATCTCGAGTGCACTGGGATGGTCGATCGTCACGCCCAGGATAGTCGCCGAGCGCGTCACAATCTGCGCGAGCTCCTCGACCGTGTAGTAATCCAGGCGATATGAAATGCCAAAGCGGTCGCGCAACGGGCCGGTCAACATGCCTGAGCGGGTCGTTGCCGCTACCAGCGTAAACTTGGGAATATCCAGGCGAATCGAGCGCGCCGCCGGGCCCTTGCCAATCACGATATCGAGGGCAAAGTCCTCCATCGCGGGATACAGGACTTCCTCGACCGAACGGTTAAGACGGTGGATCTCGTCGATAAACAGCACGTCACCCGGCTGCAGGTTGGTAAGGATAGCCGCCAGGTCGCCGGTGCGCGCGATGGCAGGGCCACTCGTCGTCTTGATCTGAGCGCCCAGCTCGTTGGCGATAACGGTGGCCAGCGTGGTCTTGCCCAGGCCCGGAGGACCCGAGAAAATCACGTGGTCGAGCGTCTCGCCACGGCTCTGCGCCGCTTCGATCAGCACTCGAAGGCTCTGCTTGATATGTTCCTGACCGCAGTAGTCGTCCAGGCGCTGAGGGCGCAGGGTACGGTCGACATCGAGGTCTTCGGGCGTTAGCTCCGAGCCCACCATGCGCTCGCCGTGCGCCATGGATGCCGCCGGCGAGTTACCGGGCGTCGCCCACAGGTCCTGAGAGTCATCGGCTTCCCACATCACGCATCCATTCCGAGTCGCTTAAGCGCCGCGCCGAGCAGATCCTCGACACGCATATTCTGCCCATCATACCCGCTCAGGGCAACATCGGTCTCCTGCGGGCTAAAGCCCATGGAAAGGAGCGCCGCACGGGCATCATCGATCGCCGAGGGAGCGGCAGCGGGCACGGGCATCGCAACCTGTCCGGGAATCACGTCGACCGGCACAAAGCCCTTGTCCTTGGCAAAGGTGCTCTTGAGCTCCAGGATCAGACGCTGAGCTGTCTTTTTGCCCACACCGGGCACCTTGGCCATGCCCTTGTCGTCCTCGGCCATCACCAGCGAATACAATTGCCCCACGGTATAGGTGGAAAGCACGGCGAGCGCCAAGCGCGGGCCAACGCCCGAGACGGACACGAGCCGGTCGAACATCGTGCGCTCATCCTTAGAGGAAAAACCGAAAAGTGTCATGGCGTCCTCGCGCACCTGCATACGCGTGTAGAGGCGGACCTCGCCGCCGGGCGTCGGCAACGTGGCCGCAGTGCTGCCCGAGATGCCGAGCTCAAAGCCAACGCCCGACACATCGACGACAGCAGAGCTCATCGTGGCCTCGACAAGCGTTCCGTGGAGCTGGGAAATCATCAGTATCCGGTTCCTCTCTGTTGATAGAACTCGCCACCGGTGAGGGCGCGGGTGCGGCTGAGGTTTACATGGCAGATGGCGCAGGCCAGGGCATCGGCGGCATGGTCGGGATGCGGGTCGTGGTCGAGCTGTGTTAGCGTGCGTACCATGTAGGCGACCTGTCGCTTGTCCGCGGCGCCGGTGCCCACCACGGCCTGTTTGATCTGCATGGGCGTGTACTCGCCAATCTCGAGCGCGCACTCCGAAAGCGCCACAAGCGCAGCACCGCGGGCATGCGCCGTGGGGATGGCCGAACGAACGTTGGCGCCAAAGTAGATGCTCTCGACAGCAGCTGTGTCGGGTCGATAACGCTCGACGACATCCTTAAGGTCACGGGCGATATGCGACAGGCGCACCGCGAGCGGGCTGCCCGCGCTGGTCTCGATGCAACCGTAGGCACGGCAGCGAACCTCGCCACGCCGCTCCTCGATAATCCCCCAACCTGTATGGGCCAAACCGGGGTCGATACCCAAAATGACCAAGCCGACCTCCCCTCGCCAAAAGCCCGGCGCGAGACAAGGCTCCGCGCACTATTCACGAACGTCTGTTCTAGAATAACACAACGGGGTCAAGATGCTTAGTTGAAGTATCGGGGTTGGGAGCAAATCCCATCCCCAGTTTAGTTCTGCGAGAAAAAGGGAAACTGACGGGGATCAACCGGCGGATGCGGCATCGGGCCACCCTGGGGCCCACCCTGCGGGCCACCCTGGCCGCCCATCATCTTATCGATGGCGTCCTGAACCTCGCCCTCGAACTTTTTCATTCCCTCGTGTAAACGACGCTGACCGTCCTCAGAGCGCAGCTCCTCCATTTGCTCGGGCGAAATGCCCAGTAGCTCGCCCAGCACGCCCATCATCTCGTTTCGCACGCGCTCGCTCGTATCCTCGTCAGCAAAACGGCGCACCTCGGCGCGCGCCAGCGAATCGACCGTCATACGCTCCTTGCCGTTAAGCCCCAGGTCGGACCACGCGAGCATATACGGCCAGGCACGCTCGGCAAACGAACGGGCCGAGACGATCGGCGCCATCGGCAACATGCGGCGGGCAGCCTCACCCTGTCGAACGAGCATCAGCAGCAGCGAGCAGGCCTCAGGCTTGCCAGCGGCCATCGGGATGTCGTCGAAAGATCGATTGCGGTCCACGTGCGCCTCGAGCGCGCCATCGACCTCACCCGGCTCAAGCCCGCCGAGCAGCTGTGCCGCACGGTCGAGCATATCGACCGGACCGTCGAGCGTCGAGAGCGCCTGCGCCAGCACGCGCTCCATACAATCTTCCACTGCGTTGAGCGTCACGAGCTCTTGGGGCACCACGGCAGACGTGCGGTTGCGCACACGCGCCACAAACTCAAGCGTCGACAGGTACACATCGCCAAAGGGCGCAAAGTCGCCCTGGTAGCCGCCGCAAAGCGCCGGCGCCGCCAGCGCGTACTCGGTTTTGGACAGCGGGCTCAGCGCCATCGCACCCAGCTCGAGCGCCGTATCCTCCAGCATCAGGCCCAGCGTGCGCGAGCGCAGGCGCTCGGCATCGCCCGCCGACACGTCGCGATCGAGCACGCGCGCCGCATCCGGTGCATCGCGCTCGACGGTGCGAATGTGCAGACGCTCGGCGATGGCGCGGACGGCGGCACAGCGGGCAGCCTCGGCTTCTTCCTGCGCCGGCGTAAAGATACGGTTGCGCCCCAGCACCAGGCCAATCACATTGCGCGGGCCCAGAGCGTCGACGGCCAGCGCCGCCAGCAGGGACGACGGCAAGTCACCCTCGAGCGC
>CAUEQX010000184.1 GCA_959020035.1 uncultured Collinsella sp.
GCGATATATATGTTACGGGTTCGAATGCTTTTCTCCTGTCGTCTGAGATGGCGACCTTAATCTCGGGCAGGTATGTCGAGATTCGGATGCATCCGCTCACTTTTTCGGAATATGTCGACTTTCTTGGTCCGACTGACGTCACGAATAGGCTCGCTGTTTTTGGTCGGGAGGACATTGTTGCGCTCGACGATCTTCTCGACCGTTATCTTGTGTTTGGAGGCCTGCCGTTTCTCGCTGCTTCAAAACTGCCGGAGCAGGAAATGAAGGACTATATCTGGAGCACGTACCAAACAATCGTCGGGCGCGACATTTTGGCTCGCGAGGCGCGTCGGGGTAGACGGTCGGTGACGAGCAGGAGTGTGCTCGACCGCGTCACTTCCTACTTGGCCGATAACATTTCAAACCCGACATCAATTAACAAGATTGTTGGCACGCTGGCGGAGAACGGGCTGAAATCCTCGCATGGCGTCGTGGACACTTGTGTGTCCGCCCTTGAGGAGACCTATATCTTTTCGCATGCGCGCCGATTTGATATTAAGGGTCGGGACATTTTGAAGACCGGTGGCAAATTCTACATTGAGGATCTGGGGCTTCGAGCTTTCTTGGATGGGTATCGCGGCAGCGACAGTGGGCGTGTTCTCGAAAATGCCGTTTACAATCGCCTTGTCTATGACGGATATCAAGTCTTCACGGGTCATCTTCGAGATGCCGAAATCGACTTCGTTGCAATCGGCGACGGCTCGGATCGTAAGTTTATTCAGGTTACAGAGTCGATTGACGAGGAGGCGACGCGTAAGCGCGAGCTGCGTCCATTTGAGCTCAGATCGCTCGAGAAGATTACCGGCGGTTACGAGAAGATCATTGTCGTTCGTCAGGGGAGCCATCCGGCCGACATCGACGGTATCAAAATCGTTTCTGCAGTCGATTTCTTAATGGGTAGGCTTGGGGCTTAGGGCGTTTGGAGCGCGTCTGTTTCCTATGCCTAGCGACATTGCCACAGCTCGTGACGCCGCCGGCTTCTTCCTTTCCGTCGGGCGGCACCAACTCAGTTGATCCGTTGGGGATGGAGGAAAGCGGATCATTTTCGGCGCGCCGCAGGTGATACGAATCCTGCGGCGCGCTGTTTTTTGCGCGAGGGCTTTCAGCTGTGTCCGCACGACATGTGACACTTACCCTGCCGCCCTGCTCTGCCGCGGAGGCATGTACCCAAACAACGACCCTCTAAGGAGTTCGATATTGATGAGTGACAACGCAAAGCATCTCGCAAAGAAGTGCGTTAAGGACGCGGGGCCGTGCCTCGCGCTGTGCGTAGCCGGCGCAGCGGTCGCGCTGCTGGCTGTTCTGGGGCCATTCGACGTGCTCCGAAGTGCCAGTTCCCTGCACGTTTGCATGGCCCTTGCCGGCGCCATGATGACCGGCGGCGTGCTCGATCTGATTTTTTGGGTGCTTGACCCGTTTGGATGGAAGAACGAGGGGTAGGTCCCAAAGGATAGAAGGGCTGGAACGGTTGGCTTAGTGATCGTGCAGAATGTGGGCTAGCGACTTACAGGGAAGTGGTGATCCGATGACGGTCTATGTGACGGGCGATATTCACGGCGGCGCCGACATGCAAAAGCTTCGCGACTGGGATCTTGGAGATGGTCTGACAAGTGACGACTATCTCATCATCGCGGGCGACTTTGGCTTTCCGTGGGATTTCTCTGCCGAGGAATGTGCCGACATCGCCTGGCTTGAGTCGCGCCCCTATACCGTGCTGTTTGTCGACGGCAACCATGAGCGTTTCGATCACTGGTCGGAGCGCCCCATGGAGCTGTGGCACGGAGGCCTGACGCAGCGTCTGTCGGACACCTCGCCCATCCGACGCCTGACGCGCGGTGAGGTTTTTGAGCTCGACGGCTCAACGATCTTTACCATGGGCGGCGCCACGAGCGTGGATAAGGAATGCCGCATTCCGTATTCCAGCTGGTGGCCGCAGGAGCTGCCGGACGAGCGCAACTTTGAGGAGGCGCGGGCAAAGCTCGACAGCGTGGGCTGGAAGGTCGACTATGCGATCACCCATACCTGCTCCACGCGCATGCTTTCGCCCACGCTTTACCCGGCACCTGGCTGGAATTATCCCGATGTCGATCGACTCACCACGTTTTTCGATGAGCTGGAGGACCACCTGGACTACAAGCGCTGGTACTACGGGCATTTTCATCGGGATACCAACCCGGCCGAGCGTCACACCGTGCTCTACGACTGCATCGTTCGCTTGGGCGACGAACTCCAGCCCTGGGATGTTGCGTAGAGGCGGGGTGGCTGGCTACTCGACCGTTACAGTGATGTTCTCCCGATGCGCGCGGATGACGTCCCAGCTAAAGTGCTCGACCAGCTGCTCGGCGGTACGCGGCGTGGTGTCCGGCGCGATGCCTGTTTGCCCGGCGAGCCATCCCAACAGTGCCTCGGGTGTGCCAAAGCGGGTGCGGAGCTCGCCCAGGTCCAGATCGCGATCGCGCTTGGAAAGGCGGCGGCCGTCCGGTGACATGAGCAGCGGAATGTGCGCGTAGTGCGGCGTGGGCAGTCCCAGCAGATGTTGCAGATAGATCTGGCGCGGCGTGGAACCAAGCAGGTCGCATCCGCGTACGATCTCGGTGACGCCCATGGCAGCGTCGTCGACCACCACGGCCAGCTGATAGGCAAACACGCCGTCGCTGCGGCGCACCAAAAAGTCACCGCACTCGGTGGCGAGTGCTTCGCATTGGGCTCCGTACGTGCGGTCCACGAATTCGATCACGTCGCTGGCGAGGTCGTCGACGGTGGGCACGCGCAGGCGCGTGGCCGGAGCACGCAGGGCACTGCGGCGGGTGATTTCATCAGCAGAAAGACCTCTGCAGGCGCCGCGGTAGATGGGCGTGCCGTCGCTGGCGTGCGGCGCGCTCGCGGCGTGGAGTTCGGCACGCGTGCAAAAACAGGGATAGGTGAGGCCGGCGTCTTGCAGCTGGCGCAGGGCGTCCTCGTACAGATCCAGGCGATCGTGCTGGTAGTAGGGGCCTTCGTCCCACTCGAGCCCCAGCCAGGTCAGATCGTCAATCAGTTGAGCGGCAAGTTCCGGGCGCTTGCAGCGATCGTCCAGGTCCTCGATGCGCAGCACGATGCTGCCGCCCTGGCTGCGGGCCGAAAGCCACGAGCACAGGCAGCTGAACACGTTGCCCAGGTGCATGCGGCCCGAGGGCGACGGGGCGAAACGGCCCACGACGGGCGCGGG
>CAUEQX010000185.1 GCA_959020035.1 uncultured Collinsella sp.
TAAGGTAGCCTTTCAAGTAGGTTCGCGCGTGCCCAAGTCCCATTCCGGCACCCGCCTGGACTGCATCGTAACAGAGTTTTAGCTGCAGTTAAACAAAAAGCTGTTTATTGAAACGTTACAATTTATTGAAGCGTTCCATATGTGTCACTTCTGTTTCGAAGCTCGATTAGAGTACCATCCGACTGCCCATCAACCGCATCGAGCAGAGCAGACGGTCGGTTGCCGCCCGCGAACGTACCCCCTTCACAACCTGACCAAAGGTCCTACAGAACTTCTCGACAAGCCCCTCCCCCATAGCAACAAAATACGGACGCTCACATCAGCAGACGTCCGTAAAGCAAAAAATGATTCCTCAATAAATGGCAAAAACAGCTTCGGCCAAACCCTTACTTTATCCCGTGGCCCATCTCGACGACCTTGGTCAGCGATCCAAACACGCCCTCGTCGGCCACGAGCTGTGCCTCGGCACGCTGCAGCTGCACGGCAACGGCGGCAGGGGCGGTACCGCCCTCGGTCGTGCGTGCAGCGACAATCGACGGGATGTCGAGCGCCTCGGTAATGTCGTGCTCAAAGAGCGGGCTCGCCTCCTGGAACACCTCAAACGGCAGGTCCTCAAGATTGCAGCCGCGCTTCTCGCACATCAGGACCAGATGGCCCACCACGGCGTGTGCCTCGCGGAACGGCAGGCCACGCTTAGCCAGGTAATCGGCAACATCGGTAGCGGCAAGGTGTCCCACGCCGCACTCGCGCGCCATGGCATCCTCGTTGACGGTCCAAGTCGAAATCATACCGGCCATAACCGACAGGCACTGCATGAGCGTGTGAGCGGTATCGAGCGCGCCCTCCTTGTCCTCCTGCAAGTCCTTGTTATAAGCAAGCGGCAAGCCCTTCATGGTTACGAGCAGCTGCAACAGGTTGCCATACACACGGCCGCTCTTGCCGCGGATAAGCTCGGCAAAGTCGGGGTTCTTCTTCTGCGGCATGATGGACGAGCCGGTGGAATAGGAGTCGGAAAGCGTGATAAAGCCGAATTCGGAGCTCGACCACAGCACAATCTCCTCGGAAAGACGCGACAGGTGCATGGCCATGACGGAGCCGGCGTAATGCAGATCGAGCAGGAAATCACGGTCGGAAACCGCATCGAGCGAGTTGGGAATCACACCCGCAAAGCCAAGCTCGGCAGCCGTCATCTGGCGATCGAGCGGATAGCTCGTACCGGCAAGAGCGGCAGCACCCAGCGGGCAGTTGTCAGCGGCATCAAAGGCGGCCTTTAGCCGTGTAAAGTCGCGCGCGAACATCCAGGAATACGCCAGCAGATGATGCGACAGCAGCACGGGCTGAGCATGCTGCATGTGCGTGTAGCCAGGTAGAATCACTTTGTCGTACTTCTTAGCCGCATCCACCAGCACATGGCGCAGCTCAAGATTGGCCTCCATGAGCTCCCTGGCCAGCGCCTTGACGCCCAGGCGCGTATCGGTCGCAACCTGGTCGTTGCGCGAACGTCCGGTATGCAAGCGCTTGCCCGCCTCGCCGATGCGACGCGTCAACTCGCTCTCGATGGACATATGAATGTCCTCATCGTTGATATCGAAGGTAAAGTTGCCGGCATCGATATCCTGTTCGATTTCGGTCAGGCCCTTGGCAATCGCCTGCTCGTCCTCGGCACTGATGATGCCCTGGGCCGCCAGCATTTTGGCATGCGCCGTAGAGCCGGCGATATCCTGCTTATAGAGATGTTTGTCGACCGGCAGCGACGCGCCAAACTCCTGCGTGACCTCGGCCACGCCTGCCTCAAAACGACCGCCCCAAAGAGCCATGGAACCGTCCCCTTTCTCCAAATACCAAAACAAGCGCCCAAAGCAATGCGCCATATCGCTAAAGCGATTTTTCAACCGCTAGTTTTACACATTCCCCACCGTGTGCGGTGCCATGTAGCTAATTTGCAAAGAAGTGACGCGCCATGCACTTGGCGCCCAACGTCTCCCTCCGGATGTTGCCCTGCGAACCATCGATCCAGGCCTTCAGGCTCATAGGGACGTCCTCGACCCTTGCAGCATCGAACTCGGGCGCGAGGGCAAGTAAAGCATGCGCGATAGCATTGAACATAATGGATACTCCTCATATATAGGCGCAGAGCCGCCAAATTGATAGAAGGAGCCCCGCCGGACAACCCCGGCGGGGCTCGGACTCAGCCACAGTCGCGGCATCATATATGCGGGCGGAACGTAGGGGCCACCGATGTTAAGAAGTGTCAGCAAGCATAACGAAAGGTAGGGACCCCGTGCGCCCGTTATGTATCACGCGGATGGGCCGCGCGGATACCAAGGGAAGGAGGCGCTAGGCCTGGGCGGCAGCAGAGCTGGGGCCCTGGACCTTTGCCCACGTCTTGAGCGACAGCGTATCGATCTCGATAAAGCCGGCGCTGGCCTTCTCGTCAAACGTGGTGTCGCGGTCGTAGGTAGCCAGACCGTAGTCGTAGAGGCTGAAGGGACTCTTGCGGCCGACGACATGGCAGTTGCCCTTAAAGAACTTCAGACGGACAGTGCCGGTCACGAACTTCTGGGTATCGGCCATAAAGGCATCGAGCGCGTTTTTGAGCGGGCTGTACCACTGGCCGTTGTACACGGCGGTGGCCCAATCCTGCTCGAGCTTGATCTTGGTCTTGAGCAGGTCGCCCTCGACGCAGATGTCCTCGAGCGCCTTGTGGGCGGTGATGAGCGTCAGGGCGCCGGGAACCTCGTAGCACTCGCGGCTCTTAAGGCCCACCAGGCGATCCTCGACCAAATCGAGACGGCCAAAGCCATTGTCGCCGGAGATCTTGTTGAGGGCGATGACGATCTCAGAGAGCTTCATCTTCTTGCCGTCGACGGCGACGGGCTTGCCGGCCTCAAACTCAATCTCGGTGTAGGTCGGGGTGTCCGGGGTGTCCTCGGGATTCTTGGTCATAACCCAAGCGTCGTCGAGCGGCTCATTCCAGGGATCCTCCAGGTGACCGCACTCAATGGCACGACCCCACAGGTTGTCGTCGATGGAGTAGGGGTTGTCGTTGGCACCCTCGGGAACCGGCACGTTGTGGGCGTGGGCATAGGCGACCTCGTCGGGGCGACACTTCAGGTCCCACTCGCGAACCGGGGCGATAACCTTGAGCTCGGGGTCGAGGGCCTTGACGGCGGCCTCAAAACGGACCTGGTCGTTGCCCTTGCCGGTCCAGCCGTGGGCGACGTA
>CAUEQX010000186.1 GCA_959020035.1 uncultured Collinsella sp.
GATCAAGCCTATCGGTATAGCCGCCCGTCGCGATCTTGAGCGCATCTTTGGCACGCAGGTCTTTTTGGAGCTGGACGTGAAGGTCAAGGCCGGCTGGCGTGACGACGAGGCCCAGATTCGCCGCTTTGGCTACAACGCCGAGGACTAAGGGCGCGCGGCGCGCATGGCAGGCTCCCGGACATATCGCACCAAGGTGCTCGTCCTCGACAAGACGAAGCTCAAAGAGACCGACCTGATCTTGACGATGCTTGACGAGCGGGGGCGGCAGGTTCGTGCCGTGGCAAAGGGCGCCCGCAAACCCGGCGGACGCCTGGCTGCGCGCTGCGAGCTGTTCTGTACGGTCGATATGCTGCTCGCACATGGACGGTCACTCGACGTGGTTTCCCAGGCCGAGCTTATGGAGGCGCCGCTCGGCGCTGCGCCCGATTACGAGACGACCTGCGCCGCAAGCGCGATCGCCGAGGTTGCGCGCGTGTGCTCGTTCGAGGACGCCGAGGACCCGTTTACCTTTGCCATCACGCAGCGAGCGCTTGCCCTGGTGGGCAGCGGGCTTGACACGGCGCATATGGACCTACTTGTGGCGGCATATGTCTTTAAGCTGCTGTCGCACGTTGGCTATCGACCCGATTTTTCGGCCTGCGTGCTGTGCGGAGACCCCATGCTGTCGTATTTTTCACCCCAGGCGGGCGGTCTCATGTGCGGGTCGTGCGCGTCGAGCGTTCCAGGTGCCGAACTGGTGTCGACCGGTGAGACCGCATGGCTGCGCGCCCTCATGTCCATGACCTTCGATGCGCTCATGGCCGAGCGAATCGACCCGCATACGGCGGCATTCCTGCTCGGGCTTTCGCATGTTTGGGCTGCGACGCACACCGATCAACGCCTCCGTGCGATGGAATTCATGTTGGGTCGGTGATGATGCGCAGGCGCGGGCTGCTTGTGGTATCATGCCGACCTGTTGGTACCTCGACCTTGGTTGCTCGCTCCACCGGCGGCTTCCCAGTCCGAGGCGAATCGAGTCGCCCGCGGGCGACGTAAAACGAAAGGTGAAACAATGACTGTTTCCAAAGAGCGCAAGGCGGAGCTGACTGCCCAGTTCGGTAACACCCCGGTCGACACCGGCAACCCCAAGGTTCAGGTCGCCATCCTGTCCGAGCGCATCAAGGAGCTGACCGAGCACATGAAGTCCCACCAGAAGGACTTCCACACCCGTCGTGGCCTGCTCATGCTCGTCGGCCGTCGTCGTCGTCTTCTCTCCTACATCAAGAAGAACGACATCGTCGAGTACCGTGAGCTCATCAAGGCTCTGGGCATCCGCGACAACATCCAGTAAGGATTTGTACATGCTAAGAGCGTCCTGCGCAGCGGGGCGCTCTTTTTGTGTAAGGGCGTGAACAATCACGCTCTGAAGCGTGGCGGGGGCAGGGGGCCCACGTCACATGAGAAGCCCGCAGGCAAGGGGCCTGTGGGGTAAAGGAGAACAATGACACTCGTATCCAAGACCTTTGAGCTGTACGGCAAGACCTACACCTTTGAGTCCGGCGAGCTTGCCAAGCAGGCCACCGGCGCCTGTCTGGTCAAGCAGGGCGACACCACGATGCTCGACACCGTGGTCGTCTCCAAGGAGCGTAAGAACTACGACTTCTTCCCGCTGACCGTCGACTTCAACGAGAAGATGTACGCCGCCGGCCGCATCCCGGGTGGCTACCTCAAGCGTGAGGGCCGTCCCAGTGAGAAGGCCACGCTCACCGCTCGCATGATCGACCGCCCGATCCGCCCGAGCTTCCCGGACGGCTTCCGCAACGAGGTGCACATCGTCGCCACCTCGCTCGTCGCCGACCAGGTCAACCCCTTCGACGTCATCAACGTCATGGGTGCTTCCCTGGCCATGACGCTCGGCGGCGTGCCCTTCGAGGGCCCGCTTGCCTGCGTGCGCATCGGCCGTAACGTGGAGACCGGTGAGTTTATCGTCAACCCCACCTACGAGGAGCGCGAGAACTCCGATCTGGACCTGGAGCTGGGCGGATCCGCCGACTTCATCTCGATGGTCGAGGCCGGTGCCGAGGAGATCTCCGAGGACGACATGCTTGCCGCCATGAAGTTTGGCCAGGAGGCCCTTGCTGCCTTCTGCCAGGCTCAGGATGAGTTCGTCGCCGAGTGGGAGCAGGTCAACGGCGCTATCGTCAAGAAGGAGTACCCGCTCGACCGGCCCGTCGAGGAGGTCCAGGAGCGCATCTTCGCCCACTACGACGAGATGGCAGCCGCCCTTCGCGACGCCGACAAGCTCTCCCGTATCGGTAAGGTCGAGGCTCTGAAGGAGTCCATCCGCGCCGAGTTCACCGAGGAGGAGCAGGCCGTTTGGGAGCGCGAGATCCCCGTGGCGCTCAAGAAGCTCGAGAAGAAGGCCATGCGCACCATGGTCGTCGAGACCGGCGAGCGCGTCGACGGCCGTGCCGCCGACGAGATCCGTCCCATCATGGTGAAGGACAACTACCTGCCGCTCGTTCACGGCTCCGGCCTGTTCCAGCGTGGCCAGACGCAGGTGCTTTCCGTCCTGTCGCTCGGCATGCTCAACGAGGGCCAGCGTCTGGATACCATCGAGCCCACCGAGGGCAAGCGTTACATGCACCACTACAACTTCCCGCCGTTCTGCACCGGCGAGACCGGCCGCATGGGCAGCCCCAAGCGCCGCGAGATCGGCCACGGCAACCTGGCCGAGCGCGCTCTGCTTCCGGTGCTTCCCGACGAGAACGAGTTCCCCTACGCCATCCGCGTGGTCTCCGAGGTCATGGAGTCCAACGGTTCCTCTTCGATGGCTTCGACCTGCGGCTCCACGCTCGCCCTTATGGACGGCGGCGTGCCCATTAAGCGCCCGGTCTCCGGTATCGCCATGGGCCTGATCCAGGAGGAGGGCAAGACCGTGGTCCTATCCGACATCCAGGGTCTCGAGGACTTCCTGGGCGACATGGACTTTAAGGTCACCGGTACCACCGAGGGCATCACCGCCCTGCAGATGGACAACAAGGCCACCGGCCTCACCTTCGACATCCTGGCCAGCGCGCTGCAGCAGGCCAAGGAGGGTGGCGCCTTCATTCTGAAGAAGATGCTCGATGTGGTCCACGAGCCGCGTCACACCACGC
>CAUEQX010000187.1 GCA_959020035.1 uncultured Collinsella sp.
ACCAAGTCGTCCAGAATCAACACGGTATCTTTAGAGCTGATAGCGTCGGCGTGGATCTCAATTGAATCGGTGCCGTATTCGAGCTCGTAGCTCTGGCTTACGGTCTCGCGCGGCAGCTTGCCCGGTTTACGTGCGGGAACAAAGCCGGCGCCAAGGGCTACAGCCACCGGTACGCCAACCATAAAGCCGCGAGCCTCGGGACCCACGACCTTGGTGATTCCCATGCCGGCAAAGTGCTCGGCGAGGGCATCGGTCATGGCTTTGAGCGCCTCGGGATTGCCAAAGAGCGGCGTGATGTCCTTAAAGATGACTCCGGGCTCGGGATAGTCGGGGATATCGACGATTTGAGATTCGAAGTCGTACATTGCATGACCTTTCAATGGGTTGCCGAAATTTCAGCAGCGGTTATATGCCCGCGGTGGCGGTGCCGGATTGCGAAGGGGCGACGACCTTGAGCGGCTTTACGAGAGAATCCTCGTGCGAAGCCGGCGCGGCTGTCTCTTCGTTTTTGGCCTTGGTGGACTCGGAGCGAGTGATTTCCTCATCGAGTGCATCGATGTCGGCGTCCTCGACCACGGCGTTGAGCGACTCAAAAACACGGTTCTTGAGCAGCGCAGTGTGCACACCTTCTGTCAGGTCGTGAAGCTTCTTAAACGCACGCTCGAGTTTGGCGTCGCGCTCGTCATCGGAGGTATCCATTCCGAGCATGCTCACGAGCACCTGCTCAAACATCGAGGACTCGCGGTTGGCGGAAGACACGTACTGACGCAGGTTGCGCGGCTCGATATGGAAGCGTGACAGCTCGGAGCAGTAGCGGATGATCGGGAAATCGCGACCATCGACGAGCTCACGATTTTGCGGACTCTTGATGATGCGAATGAGGTCGTTCTCGGCGAGCGAGCGGATAAACGAAATCTCGACGCCCAGCATATCGGGAATGGTCTCGATGGGATGCAACTTTTGCTTAGTCTCCTTGGGCTCCGTCTTGAGCGGAACATCGGACAGCAAGCCCACCTCGTAGGCGAGCGTCGACAGGTCCGTGGCGTTTTCCAAGCGCTGCTTAATTACGTTGAGCGGCATGTAGCGGGTCTTCTGCAAGTGCAGGATGACCTCCAGGCGATCAACGTCCTCCTTGGAGTACTGACGGTATCCCTTAGGCGTACGATGAGGGGTAATGAGCCCCTCATCCTCTAGAAATCTAATTTTTGAGTTCGAAAGATCGGGGTATGCGCCTCGAAGTAGGTTGACGACTTGGCCGATACTCAGATAGTTGCGTTCGGCCATGCCCTACTCACCGGTTTCGATGCGCTCCGGCGTGCTCTCGTGGTAGATGAGCGTAAACGTACCAATCTGGACGGAAGAACCGTCGTGCAGCGGGGCTGCATTGACGATGGCACCGTCGACCCAGGTGCCATTGAGCGAGCCTAAGTCCTCGATGCGAGCGCCGAGGCCCTCGCGAATAATGCGCGCATGGCTGCGCGAAACGGTCATGTCATTGAGGAAGATGCCGTTTGCAGGATCGCGACCGATGGTGGTCACGTCGTCCTCGAGCTCAAAGGCGGCACCAGTCTGCGGACCCTTGACGATGGACAGAACGGGGGCGGTGATGCGCACGTTGGCCATGAGGTCGGGAACGGTGACGTCGCTTGAAGGCACGCGGAATACGCAGGTAGCGTCAGCAGTCTTATCATTCTGAGGCATATTGTTAACCATGTTGTCCATGACAACCCCTAACTTATCGCGGACGTGCCGCAAATAATGAACCGTACGTAATCATACCCCAACGAATCAGTCTTCGATTTCAGGGTTCAGAAAGTCGATGTCCTCATCCTCGGGATGCGTGAGAGCCTGTTTAATGGCCGCTCCGCCCTTAATGGAGTAGATGACAGCCGTGAGCATGGAGAAGATCACGCCGCCGTACACAAAGAAGATGCCGAGGGGCACCGAGCTTCCGTTGAGGCCCGGGAAGGCCGTGAGGGTTGAAGGTAAAAGTTGCAGGCCGTCAACAACGGGGAAACCGAGCAGCATGAGCGAGAATCCGGTCATGAGCAGCGCTGTGGCAATCTTTCCGGGGAAGACGACATCGATGGGGCGACGGTGATAATGACGAACGATAAGCGTGCCGATGCCCAGATAGATGTCGCGGCCAATAATGAGCACGCAGACCCAGACGGGCAGCTCTCCGCGAACCACCAGTCCCAGTACACCGGTGAACAGCAGCGCGCGATCACAAATTGGATCCATGACCTTGCCAAGCCACGAGACCGTCTTGGTCATGCGGGCGATCTGGCCGTCCATCCAGTCGGTGGAGGCGGCAACGGCGTAGATAACGATGGCGATGACGCGGTTGTTATCCGTCACAAACAGGTACAGAAATACCAGGGTGAGGATCAGGCGCGTAAAGGTGATGAAATTGGAGATCGTAAAGATCTTATTCGACGGGTAATCGGAAGTGCCGATAAGCTCCTTTTTGATCTTCTTTTTGATGCCCACAGGACTCCCCCGCTGGTTAACGACAAAACTTTCGATACTATACCCGTTCCGGCGATGTCTATCCAGCGCAGCCATAGAGAGTCCAGACATGTGGAGGGTGTTGTTGGCGGGGCGGGAGCTCACATTTATGTACATCAGCCTCCAAACATGTCGAAAAATGTCGGTTTTGGAGGGTGATGTACACGTTTTTGTTGCGCGTGTGCATCATCTCATATGTTGCCAACGCTAACGGTGAACCTGAGCGCCCGGGCACATTCTTTGTTGGCTGAAACCGGCATAGCAACTAGCGGAAGGCATCATCGAAGGAGTGCGCTGTAAAGCACCCGTCTCCTTAACTGTTAGAAATGCGAGTTAATAATCTATGTGGTCGATATGCCGTTAAACCCGCATATCGATACCGCTCAGCCATTCGCCTCGCCCCCGCCGCGCGCATCTTCATTCAATCTGTTACTTTTAATCTAACGATTCTTTGAGGAATGCAGGTGCTTCTGAATGTACTGTCGACTTCTTCTCAAACTAATCCTAAGAGACAAGGCCGTATGGATTTGTACGCTCGTTCTCGCCGCAGCCTTCTCCGTCCCCATTGCGTTCAATTCACCCATCTACGGGCCCTTCTTTATGAAACAGGGCAT
>CAUEQX010000188.1 GCA_959020035.1 uncultured Collinsella sp.
TGCGAAGGGAGTGTCGCATATGCATGCAGCGGCAATTAACCTTCGGGGGGGGGGTCGCTCCTGAAACGACCCGCTTCCGAGGGCAATCAATTATCGAGTACGTCCTGATCATTGCCGTCATCGGCCTGGTCATCGTGTTCGCGGGACCCGGCGTGGCCGGAGCCATCCGAAACCAGTTCAACCTGGTCGGCAACACGGTGAACAATGGGACGGTCGGCGGCGTCGAGGGAGGCGCGTCCGGTGGCGGCTCCGCAGGCGCCGATTCCGCGGCCGTCCAGGTGGCCATCGCCAAGGACGCGAAGGACTGGACCCTCGACGAGCAGGAGGCGGTTGCCAAAGACATTGCCAAGAACGGTACATCGTCTATCGCCTACGCCAAGGCCAAGGCCGCCATGGATGCCGGCACCAAGTTCTCGATGAAGCTGACCAATGGCAAGACGCTCGAGTACCGTATCATCGGCATCAACCACGACGACTTGGCCGATGGTAGCGGCATGGCGGGCTTGACGTTCGAGGCGACCAACTCTGCCTTGGGTAGCCAGAGAATGAACGCTACGGACACCAATGCCGGTGGTTGGGATAAGTCCGAGCTCCGTACCCGCCTCAACAGCGGTGACCTCTGGTTGCTCCTGCCCAGCGAGCTCCAGTCAAAGGTGAAACCCGTCACAAAGACAACCGATAACGTTGGCGGTAACGGGGGCGGTGCCCCCTCGGCGACGACCGACAAGGTTTTTCTGCTCTCGGCAACCGAAGTATACGGGGATATGCAATCTGACGGCATCCAGTACGAGTGCTACAAATCCAAGGGCGTGACGGGGTCGAACTATTCCGGTGCATCAGGCTATAGCCACTGGACTCGTTCCGTGAGACCGCGCAGCTCCGCATCCTTTCGCTATGTTCAAAGCTGCGGTATTTGCTACAGCTACAGCGCGACGGACTCGTTTTATGTCCTCCCCGCTTTCTGCTTCTGATCTCTTTCATCGCAAAGCCCCCGCAATCCTGCGAGGGCTTTTCTTTTGGCGATTACTCAAACAATTCGAGGTTCATTGTACAGGTAATCGGGTTGAGGAGAAATGGGGTCATACAGCGGCTCTCAGAGCGCCTGCCGCACTTCCCCGCCATTACCTTTGCGGCATCCTCGTATGGAGTCCATCCTGGTTGGCGTTTTGTTGTAACCGCTCACTTGTCCACAGATCAAGTGAACTGCTGGAATAAATACAGCGACACACTAGTTCGTTACAGTCGCCATATCTGCGTAAATCGCCGCGATAAATACAGCCTGTACTCGTCTGTATACCAGCTACGCGTATGTAGATTCATGTCGCGTTAATAAATCGGCTCAAGCGCGTGCAAAACGCGCAAGTAACCGCAAAAAGCGATTATCGCGCAGGTAGATTTTTGGCACCCTGTTGCTTAATCAAAATTAAGCAATTGCTTAAAACAAAAAAGGTCAGGCACTAGGTGCCTGACCTGCGAAACTTCTGGTCGGGACGACTGGATTCGAACCAGCGACCCCTTGACCCCCAGTCAAGTGCGCTACCAAGCTGCGCCACGTCCCGAAGCTTTTGTTTGTTGCTCTGCTCTCGCTCGCAACAGGGAGTATATTAACCCGAAACTTTAGACTTGTGCAAGAACTTTTTTACAATTTTTGAAGCAAGTCCAAAATTGTATCTGCGAGCTGGGGTTTTGTTAGCACGGGGAGTTCTTGCGTGCCCGCTGTGCTCACAATCCAGGCCTTGTTGGTATCGGTTCCAAAGCCCGAATCGGCGCGCGAGACATCGTTGGCGATAATGGCATCGCAACCTTTGCGGGCCAATTTGCGCTCGGCGTACTCGACAACGTTATCGGTCTCGGCCGCAAATCCGATCACGCATCGCTCGTCCTTCTGGCGCGAGAGCTCGGCCAAGATATCGACCGTTTCGACGAGCTCGATGTGATCCAAGCGTTCGTTGGACTTTTTGAGCTTATGGTCCGCAGGGGTGGCGGGGGTATAGTCGGCGACGGCGGCCGCGCAAATTGCCGCATCGGCCGTCTGGAAGGCGCTCAGGGCCGCTTGGAGCATCTCTGAGGCGGTCTGCACGCGCACGCACTCCACGCCGCGGGGCACATCGAGCGATGTCGGTCCCAACACGAGCGTAACTTCGGCACCGCGGCGTGCGGCCTCCCCCGCCAGGGCGATGCCCATCTTGCCCGACGACCTGTTGCCGATGAAGCGCACGGGGTCGATCGGCTCGTGCGTGGGGCCAGCGGTGATGACGATGCGCTTACCAGCCATGTCCTGCGGCACGGGGTTGAGCACCTCACAGACAGCCTCGACGATGTCCTCGGGCTCGCTCATGCGTCCCGTGTCCACGTCGCCGCAGGCAAGGTAGCCGCTGCCGGGTCCCACCACATGGACACCACGCTCGCGCAGCGTGGCCATGTTGGCCTGCGTCGCCGGCGCCTTCCACATGCCGTTGTTCATAGCGGGTGCGATCACGATGGGTCGCGGCGTCGCAAGCAGCGTGGTGGAGATGAGGTCATCGGCGATACCGTTTGCCATCTTGGCGATGATATTGGCCGTCGCGGGCGCCACGACCACCAGATCGGGCTCCTGCGCCAGCGAAAGGTGGTGGAGGGGGTCGGAGGGGTCGTCGAATAGGCCCACGGCAACGGGCTCGTTGGTGAGCGCACGAAAGGTGAGCGGGCCCACAAACTCGGTGGCATGCTCGCTCATAACGACCTTGACGCGCGCGCCACGCTTTTGCAACAGGCGCACGATGTTGCACGACTTATAGGCGGCGATCCCGCCGGTAATGCCCAGCAGGATCGTTTTTCCCTCAAGTTGCATTGAATTGTTGGATGCCGCCATCGTTTAAGCTTCCTTGCTCGGGAGCACCAGGAGGCGGTGGCAGTACGGGCAGTGCGTAATTGACATGCCGTCGTGGTTGAGGTCGCTCATGGACGATGCCTGCAGCGCGGTGTGGCAAACCGTGGGGATGTTGCCCTGGATGGTCTCGACGGCAAGGCCGCGGAACTGCTTGAGCAGACGCTCGTAGTCGGTGAGCACGTCGGCCGGCAGCGTGGCGGCAAGCGCGGTGCGCTCCTTAGTGGCGGCATCGATCTGAGCCTGC
>CAUEQX010000189.1 GCA_959020035.1 uncultured Collinsella sp.
GTTTGATAATCTTTTTTTAAGGAGGCCGTCCTATGGCCGACAATCGCAAACGTGCGCCTCGTGGCGGCAAGCAGGCCGCTTCTGGCTCACGTCCGATTCGCCGCAACGACCGCGCTGCCGCTCCCAAGGGCCAGCGCGATCGCGCCCAGGCCGCACGTCCGCAGCGCGATCGCAACCGCGACGCTGTCCAGGCTCCCAAAGGCGAGTTTATCGAAGGTCGTCGTGCTGCTGCCGAGGCGCTGCGCACCGGTTTTCCCACCAAGTGCGCGCTCATTGCCGAGGGCGGGGAGCGCGACGCCGCCTTGTCGCGCCTGGTCGACGACCTCAACGCTGCGGGCGTCCGCATTAAGTATGTGCCGCGCGCGCAGCTCGACGCACTGTCGAGCCATGGCGCTCACCAGGGCGTCGCGCTCGAGGTTGGCAACTTCCCCTATGCCGATGTCGTCGATATTCTCGACCGTGCAGGCGAGGGCCCGGCACTTGTCGTGGTGCTCGACCATGTGACTGACGACGGCAACTTTGGTGCCATCGTGCGCTCCGCCGAGGTTGTGGGCGCGGCCGGCGTCATCATTGCCAACAAGCGCGCCGCCGGCGTGACCGTGGGCAGCTACAAGACTTCAGCCGGCGCCGTCATGCATCTGCCTATCGCGCAGGTGCCCAACATCGCCCGTGCGCTCGACGATCTTAAGGCCGCTGGCTTTTGGGTGGGCGGTGCCTCCGAGCACGCCGAAGGCAGTTGCTGGGATGCTCCCTTCGAGGGCCGCGTGGCGCTCGTCATGGGCTCCGAGGGCGACGGCATCTCGCGCCTGGTGCTCGAGAAATGCGACTTTTTGACCAAGCTTCCCCAGCGCGGCATGACCGAGAGCCTCAACGTTGCCCAGGCGACTACGGCCCTCTGCTTTGAGTGGCTGCGCCGCAACGCCGGCGAGCTCATGGAGGAGGAGTAGCGCATGTCCAAAAAGAACCGTGCCAAGTCCAAGGCCAAGCGCTTTGGCGAGGGCTCGGCCAAGCCGATTGTTTCGGCCGCGACCTATGGCGTGGGCGGCAATGCGTTTGCGCAGGCCATCGCCGACCCGGTCTCGACGGTGCACTCCAACAAGCCCGAGCTGCTGGTGGTCGACGGCTATAACGTGATCCACTGTACGCCGCGCTACGAAAAGCTCGTGTACGACCATTCTGACGATCCGTATTCCAGCGACGTTCACGATATGGCGCGCACGGCGCTCATTAATGACGTAGCTGCGTTTGCCCAGGGCCGCTACGAGGCTGTGATCGTATTTGACGGCGCGGGCAATATCTCCAGCGAGCGCCCCAACCTGCCGGCCCGCGGTGTGCGCATCGAGTTTTCGCCGACGGGCGTCTCTGCCGATACCGTGGTGCAGAAGCTCTGCATCGAGGCACGCGAGGAAGGCCGCGCGTGCTCCGTGGTATCGAGTGACGGCACGATCCAGGCCGTTGTCATGGGGAAGGGCGTTACGCGCATCTCGAGCCGTATGCTGGTGGACGAGATCAAACAGATCGATAACGACGTTCACGAGGCCGAGGAGGCCTCGCAGATCAAGATGACCCTGGGCAGCCGCCTGAGCCCCGAGGCGCTGGCCAAGCTCAAGGCCCTGCGCGGGAGGTAGGGGAGCTGACGGCGCGACGCTGTCTCGCTAACTCCATTCAGCGATGTCGATCATTCTACGGAGGCGCCATGTAAGCGCCTCTTTTAGATATGGCAGCCTTGCCGTGAGCGCGTCGTTTCTGGACAGAATCTCGATTGCCTCGTCAACGAAGCCTTCGAGTTTGTCGCCGTCAAACCAGCCCATGTCCTCGACGAGCAACATTTGTTTGGCGGGGCTTGAATGAAATTGTGCGCTGGTAAAACTGTGCTCTCCCGCCCTAAGCTCCTCAAGAGAAATGTTGCACCAGAGCGATGAGCCCGAATCGAAGATGGGGGCAGGTCTGCAGGTTAGCGTGTTGACGTTTCGCACAAGGCCAAAGTTACGCCAATGGCGGTCATAGTTGGCAATGATGTCGTCACATACGATCATGCGGTCAAGGGCATCCTTGACGCCTGTCACCCCGAGCTCCTCGCAGTTTGCTACATATCGCTCGTAGTCGGTTAGCCGTTCATCTGCGTTTGCGTGCTGGTTTACATAGAACGCAGGGACATACTCTTCTTCATCAGTTAAGAAGACATCGCATGTGCTCAGGGCGGAAGTGCCCGTGCCCTCGAGCGAGTAAGGCACATAATCGCAGGCGTTTAGGATGCGACGGTGGAGCGCGGTCGCCACCAGCTCGTTATAAGGTTCCTGGTCCAGGTGCGCTCCTGCCTTATGCAGAATTCGACGTTCGCCCTCGCACGTCCAGTACTTTTGAAGATTGCCGTCCGAGGTGTTATCGGGCTTTGCGGCAGCCGCTTTTCCCTCTGGGGCAAAGGGTGCAATGGACAGCGAGACGTCATCAAAGGCGTTATTGAAGAAGTTGATATCCTCCCAGGTGAGACCGGAACCTTGGGGCCTAATCCAATACTGGTCGGATAAGGAGAGGCCGAGATTTCGCTGGACGAGTTCATCGGGAACATCGACTGCGGCTTCTGCAAGCAGGGAGGCTAGCCCAATGCGTGCGAGCGGGATACCGCGGCCGCGCCACCAGATGCGGAAGGAGTCTAGCGATATGGGGCTATTAGGGCCAAATACTCCAATAGGGGCGTGGGCGTAATCGATGTCGGCACCGATGTGGGTAAAGTCTTTTCGCGATGTGCTGTAGACCAGCTGAGCGACTTCGTACGTGCGGTTCATGAGGGTGAACGCGATCTCGTTCTTACCGTGGCCGCGGCGGGGACGTCCCCCCGTTTTGGTCACAGAGCGGAGTCGCGTGTCGACGCTGTCTTTGTCGATGAGCCATACACCAGAAGCCTTGCGGGCCTCAAGTGCTCCGTTTTTTATGAGCTCCTGCACCCTGCGCGGAGTGATGCCGAGCAGCTCGGCGGCTTCTTTGGTAGTAAGCATCGCGAAACCCTTCGCCAGAACGAATAGTTTTATATATAGCAATTGTAATTATAACTATTCGTTCTGGCGAAGGGTTTTAAGATTGAGGGCGCACTGACAGAAATGAACGGGCC
>CAUEQX010000190.1 GCA_959020035.1 uncultured Collinsella sp.
GCTCTCGGAACGGGACGCGCTTTCCCATCGGGACTTCAAACGGAAACCGTGTCCCGGAATCGAGCCTCAGGGTGGGACGCATTTTCCGGTAGAGGCCTGGGACGGAAGGCGTGTCCCAGAATCCGGCTAATCCGATGGCCAGGTGGTTGAGCGAGCGGGCTCCGAGGCTTCATTACTGAAAATTCATTTGTTAAACCTGGCAACCGTGGGTAGAATAAAGTCGACGGCAGCCCAAGGGTGATAGCTGGGCAGCGCCGTTACTTAGTTCAAGGGGTCAATGCCTTAACGGCGTCGACCCCTCTTCTTTTGCTTCGTACGCTGCTTAAGTGCCTTGGAAAGGCCGACAAGCGGGCGAGTTCTCGCAGTTTGTGCAGACGGAATTTACCGAAGGCGTTGCGTTCCCCGTCCGCGAGCTTACAGGGATATCGGCCGTGGACACCGCGATGGCCGACCCGCTCTACATGGTGATCAAAAGGCTCAGCGATTGGATCGGTCACTACTCCGCCCAGGTGGTTTGCTGGAGCGGGGCAGATCGCCGACAGCTTTTGACCGAGTGCCAAGCAAAGCACATCGATCTTTCCGCATTTCCTACGGACTGGGCCGACCTGCAGGCGTTTTACATCTGGATTATGGATGTGGGCAGCCACGGGTGTGTCTCTTTGAGTGACGCGGCGACGTGGTTTGGCATCGAGTTCGACGAGTCGACGGGTCACGCCCATGGTGCCCTGGCCGATGCGCGCGTGATCGCCAAGCTACTCAAGCAGGTGATGGACAGGGATTACCGCGTGAGCCCGCGCGCCCGGGAAGTTCGCCAGCGGTGGGGGATGGGCGAGCGACCCCAGACGCGCCTTTCCAGCAAGTGCCCCGAGCTGGGCGACCTGCTGCTGAAGCTGAAGGCGGAGGGGAGGTAGGGGGCGTTAGCTGTCTGCGTGGCGCGTGCCTGTCGCGTATCGCTACTCTTCCTGCTGCTCGGCAGGCAGGATGTAGACGTTCTCGGCGTCCACGGCGATCTGCGTGGGGCGGTTGTAGAGGGTATCGATCTCCTTTACGCTCTGCTTGAACGGCGCGACGTCGGGCGTCTTTGCCTGATGGAGCTTCTCGAGGAGTTTCTCGGATTGCCTGTCGTTGAATTTGCCGATGTCCTCTCCTGCACCCTCGAGCGCCTCGTCAATGAGCGTATGTTCGCCCACGGGGGTCTTTGCGATGACATGCCCTAGCAACTTGCCAGCGGATGCAATACCGCCCAGCAGCGCCGAATCTACGGTGTCGGCAGTTCCCGCTTCGAGTGCGTTGTAGCACTCGGTATAGAGTTCGCGGTACGCGAGCGAGTCCGCCTCGATCTTCGCGGCGGCGTCCGCGAGCTTTGCGGGCTCGAAGTTCTGGGCGAGCATGGGTCCGAGGAACAGCGAGAACGCGTGGATGTAGGTGGCGAGCTGGCAGTCTTTGAGGTAGTCGAGCACCTTGTCGAGGCGTCTGCCCAAGCCGTCTCGTACCTCGATGAACCCTTTCTTTTTCAGATCCGCTTGCGCCTGCGAGCGGAAGAGTTCCATGTCCTGCGCGGACGACTGCTTGATGTCGAGCACCTTCATATGGGCGTTTGCCATGTAGGTGGCGTTGCCGTAGTTGAGGCCGTGCCCGTTGAGGATGTCTGCAAGTGTCTTGAGGTTGCCGCGCATGTTGGCCTTGTCGCGCTGACGCATGTACTCGAACATCTCGTCGACGGACTCCTGGATGGAGTCGAGCTTTTGGTTTATCTGCGCGATTGCGGCTGCCATGAACAACGACGTCGGGTCGTAGGGCACTTGAGTGACGCTTGTGGCGATGTCGCCCTCGACTACGTGGAAGCGCGCCTGCCCAAAGCCCTTGACTGCGTCGCGGTAGCCCCCTGTGAGACCGCTGCCGTCCTTGAACGAGTAGAGTATTGACGGATCGAGTGGGTTTCCAAACTTGTCAGTCGCCTGGAGCAGCGTGGGTACGCTCACCGTGTTAGTGACGGTGCGAAACATCGAGGGGAGCGAGGCGAACGCCACGCCGAGCTGGGGGATTCGGTCGAGCGGGAGCTTGATGGCGCCGGAGACGTCCACCCGCTCCTGGGTGAGTGCGAGGTGGATTTTGGTCGATGCGAGCTGTTTTGCCACAAGTTCCTCTCGGTCGCCGTCCGTCGAGGGTTTGATCTCGTTGTCTGCCATAGCGCACTCCTTGCTTACGTCGATAGTCGTGGGCATTATCTCATCGCCTGGTGGCTTGCTAGAGCGGGGTAGAGACCGAGCGTCTGGCGAAACTCGTTAACTGATTGCATTTCAGCGGATTGGGTTGATTGCAAGAGAAGGACGGCTATCCATCTGCCCTTCCCAGTTGAGTTCGCTTTGAGCTACTGTTCGTGCCTAGGCTGCTTGGGCTCAAGCCTTCTCGCTGCCGTGAAGCAGGCCGTGGCCACCATGGCTAATGCGATGCTGGCCATCCAAGCGAAGTCGCCGGTTGCGGCGAGCTTTGGTTCATCGGCTGTCGTGCGTCCCGACCTTTTTGTAGACGCCTCGTCGGCGTCCTTTTCAGGAGTGGCAGGATCACTTTTGTTGTCGCCGGGTGAATCTACGTCGGTCTTTCCGCTCGTCTGTCCCCCTTGGGCCTTCCCCTCCACGGTGAAGGACACATCGGTCGCCGTCCCGTCCTTCCAGACGACCGTGACGGTGTGTCCACCGGCGACGAGCGTGTCTAGGTAGGCCGGCTTGAGCTCGATGATCGTGCTGCCCTTGGTAGCGGGGTAGTTCCCGGCGGAGACCTCAGTTCCGTCCACGAGGAGACGCGTGAACTCATCGAGAGGACCGCTGAAGCGGAAGGTCAGGCCGACCCCGCCGCCCTTTGCATACGCCTGCCTGTCGCCCTTGGTGGCGGCATACAGCGGGGCGGTCACGTCGAAGGTGACGTCCCCCGCGTCGTCGACATCAAAGGTCTGAACGCCGGTCTTGCCGTTACGCTCGGCGTAGGCGGAGCTGTAGACGAAGGTCTCGTGGCCCGTCTTGTCGAGGACCGCGAGGGCTTGGATCTCAAACGAGCCCATCGAGAGCGACGTGGGGAACTCGATGTCGATATAGC
>CAUEQX010000191.1 GCA_959020035.1 uncultured Collinsella sp.
TGTCGCTCTGACCTGTCGGCTTCGCTTGAGCGCGCGGCATGGCGAACGTCATCGGCTGCTCAGCAACCGGATCGGCGTCCTGCACGCTGTCGCCAGCAACCCCGCTCTCTGTCTCGTTCACCTCCTTAGGCTCATCGGAAGAGTCTTTGGTTGTGTCATCTGACACAACCTCGTCATCGGCACCGATGACGACTGCGGCTTCCTCCGCCTCTTTCTCGGGCTCGCCCGGCGTGTCCTCGGGCTGCGTCTCGGGCTCGTCGACATCCTCCAGGGGGGTGACGATCTCAGTGTCGTCTCCCTCGGGGGTGGTGTCGGCGCCCGCGTAGTCCGTGAACATGGTCACGTTCAGGAACGAGAACACCAACAGCACCGACAGCAAGACCGACAGGAACTTGCCCTCCGTGGTGTTTCTTGCGTCCATGAACCGCGCTATGGTCCGCATACTCCGCACCTTCCTTCTACTCCGTTTCCTACTACCTTTAAATACCGGCTTGGAGACCGGGCATTTAAACCAACTTTCCGAGGGACGAAGCTCATCCCCCGATGCGGCACCTGATGCTCGGGTGCCGAGGCGCTCGTTCCTCCTCGCGGGCTTTTGTTGACAACTTGTAAACAAGTCATCGGAGAAGCACTCGAAAAGACTTTTTCGTCACCTTTTCGACACGTAAATTACACCCGTGCGTTACTAGTGCCTAGAATCACTTTATATTGATCTGGGCTTTTTTGTCCACTGACAAAAAATCCGATCAACTTAACGATTATGACTTTTCTCAGAATTTCAAGGCTTTGATCTGCGGTTTCTTGAAAGAGTGCCCAACCCTGTCAAAAAGAAATAGATAGGCTAATGACAGGGTAAAGAACGCCGAAAATGAAGCCTAAACGAAATAAACCTGTGGCGAGCGGTGCTCTTCGTCCTGCAAACGGCACCAGAAACACATACTCTGGTTGCTACTGACGCGCGAGGGAGGCTATGGCGGTGCCGACTATGGAAAACTCGGCTCCCATGAGGACGACCCAACCCAAAACGAGCTTTCCCGGCAGTGACGCCAGCGCCATAACGAAATAGCCGATGCCCGGTATCTGGTTCACGGCGCAGCCAACAACGTTTTCGTACAGTGCCGGATGCGCATCGATGCCTTCGTTGGCGTCGCCGCGGGTGATCAGTTCGCGGTCTTCGTAAAGGTTTTCCTCTACGCGGTGAATGACGACTTCGTCATTGCGCCAGAAGACCGCCACGTCACCCACGGCTAGCGCCTCGGGCTCGATGGGTTCGGCGTACACGAGACTGCCCACGGGAAACGACGGCTCCATAGACCCCGATACGATGGCATAGGATTGCAGCCCCATAAAGCGCGGCGCCACCGTTGCGCTAATAGCCAACAGGGCAACCGCCGTCAGAAGCACAGCACCTATGACCGAGCACAAGCGAGAAACCGTGCGCAGCCGGGAGAGCCGTCGCTGAACGTCCCTTGCGAGATCATCCTGCATTGCAGGCACCGTTTTCCCTAGTCGTCGCTCCTCTCTTCATGGCGACGCCGACGGGCGGCCACGATAAGGGCGATCAGGCTCGCCAGCACGATGGCGCCGATGCCCAGGATCGGTAGCATGTCGCCGGTCTGGGCCAGAAGCGTGCCCAACGGCACCTCGCGGGTGGTTTCGCGCTCGCGCTGTTCAACCTCTTCGGCGTCCATCATGGTGTCGTACAGGGTGATGGTGTTGTCGGACAGCTCGGCGTTACCGTTTTCTGTGCCCTTGGTGATGGTCACATTGCCGTAGTCGTCGATGACGAACTCGACATCGTTGGCCAGGCGGTACTCGCCCGGCGCCTCCACCTCACGCAGGAGGTAAGTGATACCGACGTTCAGCGTCTTTGCCAGCTTCTCGGGGGCCTTGCCGGAAGTCCAAGAGGCCACTTCCTTGCCCGACTCCTTCTCGAGGATGACCAACTTGGCGCCTTCCACCCATTCGTGAGTACGCGTGTCCAGCTTGTTCACCTCAACCTGGGTGGTTTCGTCGTAGACGCCGCCGTCCTTGTCGTAGGTCAGCAGGATGTTTCCATCGGCGCTGTGGCCAGGCTGGGTCTGGTCGTCGGTTGCGGCCGCAGCGGCCCGGGCGGCGTTGTCGGCCTGCAGGGCCTGGGGCTCGGCGGCGGCCATCGGAGCAGCAACAGCTTCCGCCTCTGCGGCATCGAAGTACTTCGTGTCGGTGTACTTCAGGGCGTAGCCGTTAGCAGAGGTCGCATCTTCCACAAGGTAGAAGTAGGGGCTGCGGAACTCGCTCACCGTGTGACCCGCGGGCGCGGCCGTTTCCTTGAAGTAGTACAGGTTGTTGGTGGCAAGGCTCACGTTCTTATAGGTGATCCAGCCGCCTTCCTCGGAGGTCGCCTCAGCGAGCCAGATGTCGCCCTGCGGGTTCTCGTTCACCATGTACAGCGCATAGGTGGCACCCACCAGACCCTCGTCGCGGTCGGACACGCTGGTCTTGCGCACCTGCAGATCCATCGGGCGCGCCTTGTTGTTAATGGTCGGGTGCCAATCGGGGTTCAGCTTCGACATATCGCCAATGTTGCCCGGCTGGGTCTCGTAGTCGGCGTACTGCTCGTCGAAGCGGACGTTTTGGTTGGCCGCAGCATCCCACCAGCCGTAGTACATATCGGTGCACACCAGCTGGCCGGTCGCCTCGTCCTGTTCGATGACCGTGGTGAAGGTGATCACCTGGTCGCTGTACAGCACGGACTGATCGTTCATGCCGCCCTTGCTGGCGTCCTCGATGACGCGGTAGTAGTAGGTGCCGGGCTTGGTATAGGCTAGGCAGCTGGGGTTCTCAAGGTCGCCGGAGACGTTGTTCGCCTTGTCGAAGTCGACCATGCCGAACTCGTCGTTGGTAGTGGCGGAGATGAGCTCGCCCTCGGTGTCGTTGTAGTTCGCCACCTGGATGAGCTTGAACGCGAATTCACCGGACTTGATGGCGCGACCCTCAAGGTTCTTGATGATCTTCGGGTCAACATAGCACACCTGGTCGACGGGCTCGCCGCTCGCCGCATACACACTGTAGCTGGCAGCGCTGATTAGGTC
>CAUEQX010000192.1 GCA_959020035.1 uncultured Collinsella sp.
AACTGCTTGTGCTAGAATACCTAACGTTACATGAGTTCAACTGCGCCCACGGCTCCAGCAAGTCTTAAAGCGCAGGATCGATTAGCATCCGGCCGTAACGGCGGTGCCAGAAACATCACGAGTTCCAATAAAGAGGTCATGCGACCTAAATTGTTTGCATTAAGTTATTTCTAAGGTGCAAATGAGTAGTGGTTTGCATGTCAAAGCGTAGCAGTTCTGCAGCTGTTTGCGCGCGGTCCAGTTTTGTACCCGCTTGACTGGCTCGCACGCAGCCAGCTGGGGTCGCGGTCATTTTTGCGATACACGTCCGCGACTCTAGCAACTGCGCTTATGCATACCGTTCACGGTGGGGCAGAGCCACGTGCTTGTCTGACTGGGCTCAGGGTTTGAATATGGAGCGCCTTCGCGCACAAGCGCCCTGGCGAAGCCATACCAAAACCCCGTGAGCCAGACGTAAGACAGCAAGGGGGTGGTGCTCGTGTGGTATGTGATCCAGGTCATTAACGGTCGCGAAGACGTAATGCGCGAGCGCATCGAGCGTATAGTTCCGGCTGGTGCTATGCAAGAGCTCTTTTATCCCCAATTTCAAACCGAGATTAAAGTACACGGCGAATGGGTCAATACGACCAAACCACTCTTTCCCGGTTATCTTATCTGCGATACGGCAGATCCCCGAATTGTGCAACAGTATCTGCTACGCCTGGACGACTTTGCCTGGGTGCTTGCCCAAGACGGTCGGTTTGTGCCACTGGCAAAAGAAGAAGTCCAGCTTATTGGTTGTTTTACGCATAAGGGAGACCGCGTGGTGCCCATGAGCGAGGCCCTAAAAGACGGTGACCAGGTCGTAGTGATGGCAGGTCCGCTGCTGGGCCACGAAGGCCTTATCAAAACCATTAATAGACGCAAGAGCACTGCTTATTTGGAGCTCAACCTGTGCGGCCGACGCGTAACTACGCGCGTTGGTCTTGCGGTGCTTTCAAACGAGCAGCGCGTCATGCCCAACCTAAAAAAGGCGATCGGCTAGCTGCTGGCGACCGCCACACAGAACAGGAAGGATCCCCGACCTGGGGACAAAGTGTTGGAAGAGAACGTGTCGGATAAAACTCAGTTAGCAACGGATGCGCCTGCGGGAGCGGCGCTCATTGCTCAAGCCATGGACCGGCGCGAGGGCGTCGGCCGTTACAAGGCCATGCAATCCATCATGGACTGGGATCGTTCGCGCCTGGCCTACCGCGCCGTTAAGCGCGCCTTTGACGTCGTGTTCAGTGGCTGCGTGCTTGCCGTCATCGCCGTTCCCAGCCTTGTGCTTGCCGCGGCCATTCGCCTTGAGAGCGAGGGCAACCCCTTCTACAGCCAGATCCGCGTGGGCCAGACCCACCGCGATGGCAGCCTGTCCACCTTCCGCATGTGGAAGTTCCGCTCCATGTACAAGGACGCCGACGAGCGCCTGGCAGATCTCAAGGAGCAGAACGAGATCGCCGGTGCCATGTTCAAGATGAAAGAGGACCCGCGCGTCACCAGGATCGGCAAGTTCATACGCAAGCACTCCATTGACGAGTTCCCACAGTTCCTGAACGTGTTTCTGGGTCAGATGTCCGTCGTCGGCCCGCGCCCGCCGCTGCCGAATGAGGTGGCCGAGTACACCGAGTACGACCTACAGCGCCTGGCCGTGAAGCCAGGTATCACCGGGCTCTGGCAGGTCACAGAGCGCAATTCTGCCAGTTTCGACGGCATGGTCCGCCGGGACCTCGAGTACATAGCAAAACGCGGAATCGTTACGGACCTCAAAATCGTCCTCCTCACGGTTCTGGAGGTCTTCAACGGGAGCGATGCGTACTAATGCAGCATGTTTTCATCATCGGATCCAAGGGGATTCCGGCAAACTACGGCGGCTACGAGACGTTCGTGGAGAAGCTGACCGAGAATCAGGTATCCCACGACATCAAGTACCACGTGGCGTGCGCTGTGGACTCCGCCGAGGAGGTCGGCGAGTTCGAGCACAACGGAGCGCATTGCTTCAAGGTACTACGCAGGCCCGTCGGAGCCGCTAGGGCGATCTTCTACGACATAGACGCCCTCAAGTGGTGCACCGCCTATATCGAGAATAACCGTGTCGAGCACCCCATCGTCTACGTGCTGGCCTGTCGCATCGGACCGTTTTTCGGAAAGTACGTAAAGAGGATCCACGCCCTTGGTGGCAAGGTCTTCGTGAACCCCGACGGCCACGAGTGGAAGCGCGCCAAGTGGAGCGCGCCCGTCCGCAGGTACTGGAAAGTCTCGGAGCGCGGGATGGTCAAGCATGCCGACCTGATGGTGTGCGACTCCAAGAACATCGAGAAGTACATCCGAGGGGAGTATGCCGACCTGCACCCCGAGACGACGTTCATCGCCTACGGGGCCGACATCAAGCGCTCAGCGCTCGCTGACGACGACCCGAAGTTCACGGGATGGCTCTCCGAGAAGGGCCTCGAGCCCTTCGGCTACTACCTAGTTGTGGGACGCTTCGTGCCTGAGAACAACTACGAGACCATGATCCGGGAGTTCATGGCTTCCGAATCCAAGCGGGATTTCGCGCTCGTGACGGGGGTGGACGAGTCCTTCCTCGCAGAGCTCGAGCGGAAGACGCACTTCAAGTCCGACCCACGCATCAAGTTCGTCGGGACCGTCTACGACCAGGAGCTCCTGAAGAAGATCCGTGAGCAGGCTTACGGCTACTTCCACGGCCATGAGGTCGGGGGTACCAACCCGAGCCTCCTGGAGGCGCTGGCGTCCACGCGCCTCAACCTCCTTCTCGACGTCGGTTTCAACCGCGAGGTCGCTGAGGACTCGGCCCTGTATTGGGGCAAAGAATCCGGAGACTTGGCTGAACTTATCAATAGCGCCGACGTGATGGATTGGAAGTCGATCGAGGAGCTCGATACGGCATCGACCTCCGTTATCCGCGACCGGTATTCGTGGCGGTCCATCACTGACAGCTACGAAGACCTTTTCCTCGGAAGGAGATAACCAGTGAAAGGCATCATCCTCGCCGGCGGGTCCGGCACGCGCCTGTACCCGCTCACGCT
>CAUEQX010000193.1 GCA_959020035.1 uncultured Collinsella sp.
CGTAGCCCTCGTCGGCGACCTTGTCGGCGAGCGCGGTCATCTTCTTGCCGGTCTCGTAGAGCACCTTGCCGTCCTCGAGATAGCCCTCCTGGTCGAAATGCATGATCTCGATCTTCTCGGTTTCCTTCATTTGTCTCTCCTTTCTGGGGTTGTTTCCACATCCCCCATGCCAACGGGCATCAAAACCCGCTTACATTCCGTAACACTCAGCCGCTTTGGCCTTAAGCGCATTGACTGACTCTTCGTAGCCCTCTGCCTTGACCTCCATTTGCTTGGAGACGGCATCGAGATACGGGTGCACGTTCCATGACTTCAGACGCTCGGCGATCATGGCCGCAATCGTCTGGAAGAACACAAGATTGGGAATTGCGCTGAGCAGCGGAGCCACCTGAGGCACCGCAACCTCGTGAGCCCTACCCTTGGGATGGGCCGTGAGCAGCACCGTTTTTGCCGTAACGTTCGATAGCGCATCGGCGATATTCGCAAGACGCTCCGACCCCTGCGGATCGTCGACGATAAACACCAGATAGCCCGGAACGATCTGCATTTCGGGACCGTGGACGAACTCCTCGCCTTCGTGATGCATGGCAGGAATCTTGATGGTCTCGCTCAGCTTGAGCGCTGCCTCCTCGGCAACACCATAGTTGGGGCCGTTGCCGACGACCATGGCGGGCATGTGCTCAGAAAGCTCGAGCATGTGATCTTGGACATATGCCTCGGCGGTCTTGCACATCACGGCATTAGCCTGGATAGCCTCGCGCAGGTCATCAAGACGCTGAGCAACGCCCTTGGCGTCAATCGTTCCGCGCGCCTGACCGCCGTAAATACCAAAGAGCACCAGGTACTCAACGAGAACCTCGACGCCCAGAGTCACAAAGTCCACCGACTCGACGCCCACACCGTAGTCAAGAACGATGTCAGCGTGTTCCTTGATGGGCGCCTCGACGTTTGCCGTGAGCGCAACTGCAGCCATATCGTGTGCGCGCATGTAATCGAGCGCCGCAATCGTATTGGTTGAATAGCCGCTCTGCGAGACGGCAATGTTAAGCGCATGCTGTGGATAGGTGTGTTCAAAATCGACGAAGGCCTCGGGCGTCACAACGGACACCTGCATCTGCAGCGCATCTTGCAGGTAATCGCGGGCGCAATCCGCAGCATGGCGCGACGAACCCGAAGCAACGATGCGCAGCGCGTCAAAAGAACCGGACTGGAAAATATCAACGAGCTGCGCTACCAGCTCAGACGAACGCTCGAGGTTCTCTCCCATACGCACATGGGCAAGCTGAACGTAATCGAGCATCTTCATCGTCTCACCTCGTAAAAAATCATTAGTATTTGATACCAATCACAGTTACAGCTTACGGCTTTTTGATACCTCTTTGTCGATTAATATATCCCCTTCGGCGAACGGTCGATTTTGAGCCATGTAAGGTTGTATATACAGCTGACCCAACGATCAAAACTGGTTAGTTTCCCAGCCGTTATTCACAAAATACCAGCTAGTACGTATAGGTGTAGCCGCCCGTATCGCCACGATTGAAGGACTTTACATACTCGATAGCCTGACCGCTCGCGTCATAGCTCACGCATTCCAAAAGCAAAACAAGATCGCCCTGTTCCAGTCCAAGGAGGCCGGCATCTCGTGCGCCCAGTGCCTCGATATCGAGCTTTTCCTGTGCCATGACTGGCTTTCGGCCCAGCATCTCATAGGTCTCGTACAAACTGAAGACCGACACGTCAATATCTTCGATGGTTGGGAACAGCAGGCAGGGAATCAGCGCCGTCTCAATCGATACGGGGCTACCGTTTATGCAGTTCAGGCGTCGAACGGAATAGAGCAGGTCGTCCTCGGCGATGCCAAACAGGTCGGCGTAATATGGCCCCGCATAACGCTTGGAACGCGCGAGAATACGGACGGACGGCTCGCCGCCCGAAGCACGGACCGATTCACGGAAACCGACCGTGCGTTCAAAAAAAGCAGGTACTTTCTGCGCCACAAAGGCACCTTTTCCCCGAACACGGCGAATCTGCCCGCGTCGAACCAGCTCATCGACAGCGCGTCGGATGGTCAAGCGTGTCGTACCAAATTCCTCGGCGAGGTCTTTTTCGGACGGAATCATGGAACCCGTGGGATATGCACCGCGCTCGATACGTTCCTCGATGCAGCGTCGAATGCGCATATAAACCGGGGTGGCATCTACTGTTTCAGCCATTGTTCACCTGCCACGCTCCTCATGCCGTTCTCTTCGCCGTTATCGGCAAAGCGGAACTTTGTGGGCAAAATCACCGATTTGCAATGCTCCACAAAACGCATGTCCTTATCAAATTCGATCGAGCTCTCATAGAACACCGGCGTTCCCTCTTCTTGCTGGAGCAGCTCGGCCTCTTCGACGTTCAAACGCGAGATGGAGATATGCTCACGTCCATGCTCAACGCGCACGCCACCTTCTTTGAGCAAGACATCGTAAAGGCTCTCACACTCAAAATCGTGCTCGGGAAGCGATGGGCACAGGGACAGGTTAACGTGAGCGGTCTCGATTGACGCCGGCTCGCCCTCAATAAGTCGAACGCGCTGCATGCGGAGCAAGGGAGCGCCTACAGCCACCCCAAGCTTGTCGGCAAGCGCCTCATCCGCCTCGATGGTCCCGGTGGAAACCAGACGAGAAGAGGGGTGCAGGCCGGCAGTCCGCACAGCATCGGAAAAGTTATACGTTTCCTGGAAGATGTTCAGCGGCTTGGGAGGACACACATACGTGCCCGATCCGCGACGGCTCTCGAGCGTTCCACACGAGATAAGCCGCGTGATACCGGCACGCAACGCCGTACGCGAAACGCCAATCTCTTCGCACAGCACGCGCTCGGCCGGCAGGCGATCGCCGCCGGCAAGCTGATGGTGCTGGATATACCAAAGAATTCCCTCAACAGCATGATCTTTGGGGGGAATTGCATAAGATTCGCCTGCCATTGCACAGACTCCTCATTCAGAAACGTATGCCGCCAAAATTAGGCCAGCCCTCCCATGGCATCAAATTCTGCCTTGATCTTCTCGGCGACATTCCGA
>CAUEQX010000194.1 GCA_959020035.1 uncultured Collinsella sp.
GCCCGTAAAAGCCCGAGCATAGGCGAAATTGACGATCCTCCCCCGGAACCCGTTTTCCCTCAGGAACTCGCCCATCGCCCTGAAAGAACTGCCCGTGGTCAGGACGTCGTCAACGACGACGACCAAATCAAGCCTGGCGAGAATTCCCGGATTAGATATCAAAAGGGTCGATTTGTTCTCGGCCACACTGCGCTTTCCTCCCTCCAAATGGAAGGCTCCGCGGCTCTTCCCACGCCGGATGATTCGCGTCAGGTCGACATAGGCGCCGCCGGAGCTGCTCAGCACGTCGCGTACCATCTCGGTCACTCTGTTGATCTTGAGTACGTCACTTGAGGGTATCGTGGCAACGGCGCCCTTGACTGCCTTGCCGCCCGTGTCTTTCCAAACAGCCCTCAGCATTTGTCGGAGATCCTTCTCGTAATAGCTGAGGTTCCCTCCATTGGGCCCCGCGGGCATCTCGCTGTACTTGTAGTAACATTCGGCGTCGCTATCCTTATCCTTCTTCAGTCCCCTCACATAGTGGTAAAGATCCCAGAGCACGCCAGTATTATCGCCAGTGGGATAGAAGTACTTATAGAACACCGGATCGGGCATGCCCTCGAAAAAGATCCGATAGTTGGCGAGCAGGTTGTCGCAGGAATCCCCGACCATCATCGATCACCCTAACCGAACAGATTCAGCTGGCTGTCCCTGCCAAGCGCCGTGCCACCGCTGGCTCCTCTGAAATTCCTTTGACGGTAGGACTCCATGGCGATCTTGAAGTCTTCAATGGTGGAGGCCTCGAATATGGGAAACGCACCGTCCTTGAGGTATTTTACATTCCCGCCGAAGCGCTCGTCGGCGTAAAAGTCCTCGCCCATGCGGCTGCTGTAGTCGAAAACGGCGATGGGGGTGTTCGTACCCTGGGCGTGCTTCATAGCGTGGTTGGTGCCCCCCGCGACGCTCGTCTCGATAGCGATGACACCATCCGAGAGTCCGGGCTGCCACTCATCGCGCGCGACTAGGTTACTCACGAGCTGCTTGTCGTGCAACATGGCGCCGGGCGCGTACTCCGAAACCAACGCGCCACCACCTCCCACGATACGGTCTGCCAGACCCTGGTTCTGCGAGGGGTACACGGGCGCGTCGATCGGCGTGGGCAGCACAGCAATCGTCTTCCCCTCGGCCAGAAGCGCGCCCTCGTGTCCAACGGTGTCGCAGCCCAAAGCAAGCCCACTCACGATCACGTACTCGTCGGCTGCAAGAACCTCCGCGAGCCTCGTCCCCATTCTCTTCCCGAAATCCGTGGGCTCCCGCGTGCCGATTATGGCTACAGCCTTCTCCGCGTTGAGCACGGCGGCATCGCCTCTACAGAACAGGATCGGCGGGTACCTCTTGTTGAGAAGCAAGCGGCGCGGATATGCGCTCATATAGGGGTTCAGGATGCTCGCACCGCAGTCATTCGCGCGTTCGACGATCATATCGGCCACGCCCTCGGCCTCCATCCAAATGGCGTCAGCACGCTCCGCGTTGGCATCCGGCGAATCGATAGGATCGTAAGCCAGGGCCTTGTTGACTGCCCCAACGTTCAGGGCCAACGCGAACTCCCCATCGAGAACTTCCGTCGATTCAACTATCAACCGCTTATCCTCGAGGATCTTCTGAACCGTCCGGGCTCCAACCCCGGGCAGCTCCATAAGCGTCAGAATGAAAGTATTAACGCACCTATCACCTGGCTCTAGTCCAACCATCTCTGTATCTCTCGTTCTCTCCCTCAATCGCTCGCAGGCTCAAAGGCAGTATCGTTCCCTCGGTATCATACCCGAGTCGAGTTGCCATTGCATTACCACAAGCATCTTGTTCTTATCACCCGGCTTTTTCCTGGAATGCGCATTGCGGTCACACACAGAAAGTTCCGAAATTGCACATAACGATGAAGCGCGGTTGCTTGTTGCGCCCGAAACTCTCCGCATAGGCAAGCGCCTGCTCGAACGGCGCGACCATCCTCCCTCCGGGCTCCTCGGGCCTGCTGAGGTCTATGCTCAAGCCCTTCTGCTCAACGAACACCGCCGCATCCGATATGAGGTAGTCTATGAAACCGCCATCAACGGTCCAGTACTCGAATTTTGCATTAAACGAGACGTGCTCCATGCCTATGAGATCGCGCAGAAGCTCCGTCCAGAAAACCTGGGCATCGCCCTTCTCGTAGCCTCTGCCCTTCCACGCTTCGGCAAACTGCCGCGCAGCCTTTACCTTCTCTGATTGTGTCATATTTCAACTTCAATCTTTGATCGAGGGTATAAACCACCAAGAAGCTATTATAGATGCATCACCTTGCCTTGCATTTCTGCTATCTGCATAAGACACAGATTAACGCTTGATCAGGGCTGTAAGTGTCCCGTACAGCATCCGCCAACATGAAAAAAGGCCCTGCCGTAGCTGAGCTGAACCCCGATAGCGGGGTTCAGCTCATTGCTGGCGGCCCAAAGGTAATCGGAGGTCACAAATTAGACACGATTTGCCTATCAGCGAGCGCCCTTCCGACTCTTCTCAATCCACACTCGGAGTCTATCGGTGCTCTCGGTGATCTTATCGAGAACTCCCAGTATCTCGTCCATCTTCTCCTCCTCGTCGGGAGTGAAGGCGTCATCGGCTATGATCTCGTGCAGTGACGTCTCGACATCGTTGATGCGGTCGAAGGCCCCCGCCAGCTCGAAATAAGTTCGGTAGATGTCCTCGGTTCCCAGCCCGGCACCCTTCTTGTAGATCTCCAGTCCGATCGGGCAGACCGTCGAGCAGTGCAGCCACTTGAGCTCGGGGGTCTGGTACACCCTTGCCATATCAAGCACCAAATTAGGCGACGGCGTCCTCTTCCCCGTCTCGAAATCTTTAAGAGACGACGCGCTGATCTTGACGTTCTCCACAGAGAAGGCCGACGCCGCCTTGTCCCTGCTGCTGAACTGCCCGCGTTCGCGGCATTCCCGATACAGCCGCGCTCTCATCTCCCTCGCCAAATCGATGTTTTCCATTCGCTACCACCTTATATATGCCCCATAATGGATAGAAAAGCTATCCATTGG
>CAUEQX010000195.1 GCA_959020035.1 uncultured Collinsella sp.
TAGGCCTTTTGGCCATGCCCGACGATTGAACGTCAGATTGCCGCTCTGGCGGGCTTGCAGCGTCGAGTGGTTCCGGCGTTTGGTAAAACGCCGGAACACAAGAGCGCCCCCTCCCGCGCACGGAACGGAAGGGGGCTAAAGGTAGGAGTCTACCGGTGGGTTGACCCCACCGGACAGACGATGACCAGGTGATCCTTTACAGGATCGTCAAGGTTTCCGTGGGGTACCCGTTGGGTACTTAGATCAGCACGCAGGCAACGGTCAGGATGACGGCGCAGACGACGGAGAGAGCGACAATGAGCTTAAGGGCAAACTTGAGCCAGGTCGTCCACTCGATCTTGGCCAGGGCGAGACCGCCCATGATGGCGCCGGAGGTCGGGGTGAACAGGTTCACGACACCGATGGCGGCGGAGAAGATCATGACCATGACCTCGGGCGAGAAGCCGAGCTTAACAGCCAGCGGTCCCATGATGGGCATGGAGACGGTAGCCATACCAGAGGTCGAGGGGATCAGGAAGGACAGGCCGAAGTAGACCAGGAAGCTCATGGGAGCGAAGATCACGCCGGACAGGCCAGCCAGAGCATTGGCGGCAGCGTCGAGGACGAAGACGTCGAGGCCGGTGTTAGCCATGAGGACGGAGATACCACGGGCGAGGGCGATGACGAGAACAACGGACATCATGTCGGCAGCGCCGGTGATAAAGGTGTTAACGATCTGCTTCTCGGACAGGCCACCGATGATACCGATCAGGACGGCCATGAGGAAGAACCAGGTGGAAGCCTCGTCGAAGTACCACTGGCCAATGGGCAGGCCGGTGATCAGGGCAGACCAGCCCTGGACGACGGCGTTACCGTCGGCGTCGTAGACAGCGCCAGCGTCGAAGAAGTTAGCGACGCCCTCGTTGAGGTCGGCCAGCGGAATGAAGCCGACGATCATGACGACGAAGGTGAAGGCGAAGGCAATCAGAACACCCTTCTGACGACCGGTGAGCTTGACCTCCTTGTGGACCTCGGAAGCAGCCTTGCCGTGAGCCTCTTCGGCGTCCTTGAGCTCCTGCATCGACAGGATGGTGGAACCCTTGTCAGCCTTGACCTTCTTGGCATAGTTCATCACGAAGAAGATGGACATAGCGGTAGTGACAATCCACAGGACGGCACCGAGGCCGATGATGATGGACTGGTTGACCTCAATGCCAACGCCGGTCAGAGCGTCGACGGCAGCGCCGACGGCGAACGGGTTAACCGTGGAGCCCAGGCAGCCGCAGCCAGCGCCGAGCAGGACGGTAGCGGCACCGACCATGGGGTCGAAGCCAGCGGCCATCATGGTAGCGGCGAGCAGGGCGTAGAAGGGAACGGTCTCCTCGCACATACCATAGGTGGTACCACCGAGGGAGAAGATGAGCATCAGCACGGGAATGAGCATAATCTCGTTGCCCTTAAGCTTCTGCACCAGAACGGCGATGCCGTTGTCCAGGGCGCCGGTCTCGGTCATCATACCGAGGAAGCCGCCCAGGATCATAACGAAGAGGCAGACGGGCAGAGCGTCAGCGAAGCCCTTAATCGGGGCGGTGCAGAAATCGCTCAGACGGGCGGCAGTAACCGCGCCGCCGGACGTGCCGGAGACGATAACGGTAATCACTGCGACAATTGCCAGCAGAGCAAGAAGAATGGTGAACGATGAAGGCATACCGCGCTTTTTCTTAGCGGTCTCAGTCATAGTTCTCATCCCCCCTTCATAAATCATTTACTGATCTCGCCAGAAGCGGCTCTTCCGTGCCGTGCCTGCCGCTTGATGCGAGATTATTACCAGATAAAACTGCTCGGGGTGTGCAGCAAGACACCCCGAGCGAGATGCTAGATGCTCTTACTTGAGCGTGGCGTACATGACAGCCTTGATGGTGTGCATGCGGTTCTCGGCCTCGTCGAAGACCTTGGAAGCGGGGCTCTCGAAGACCTCGTCGGTGACCTCCTGCTCGGTGATGCCGAACTGCTCGCACTTCTCTGCGCCAATCGTGGTGTTGGTGTCGTGGAAGCTGGGCAGGCAGTGCAGGAAGATGGCACCCGGGTTGGCCATAGCCATGACCTCGGAGGTAACACGATACGGGGTAAGCTGAGCGATGCGCTCGGCCCAGACCTCGTCGGGCTCGCCCATGGAGACCCACACGTCGGTGTAGATAACGTCGGCACCGGTGACGCCGTCCTTGACGTCGGTGGTCAGCTTGATGGTGCAGCCGTTGGCCTCGGCGATGGGCTTGCAGGCCTCGATGACGTCGTCAGCGGGCATGCACTCCTCGGGGCCGCAGGCCACGAAGTTCATACCGAGCTTGGAGCAGACGACCATGAGGGAGCGAGCAACGTTGTTCTTGCAGTCGCCCATGAAGACGAGAGTCTTGCCCTTGATGTCGTAGTTGAAGTTCTCCTGGACGGTCAGGATGTCGGCGAGCATCTGGGTGGGATGCCACTCGGTGGTCAGGCCGTTCCAGACAGGCACGCCGGACTTAGCAGCGAGCTCCTCGACGTCGTCCTGGGCAAAGCCACGGAACTCGATGCCGTCATACATGCGGCCGAGAACGCGGGCGGTGTCCTCGATGGATTCCTTCTTGCCCATCTGCGACGAACCGGGATCGAGGTAGGTAACGCCCATGCCCAGGTCCATGCCGCCGACCTCGAAGGCGCAGCGGGTACGAGTGGAGGTCTTCTGGAAGAGCAGAACGATGTTCTTGCCCTCGAGATAGCGGTGCGGAACGCCAGCGCGCTTCATATCCTTGAAGTTCTTGGAGAGCTTGAGCAGGTACTCGATCTCCTCGGTGGTGAGGTCGAGAAGCTTGAGGAAGCTACGGCCGGAGAGGTTAACACCCATGGTTCGATTCCTTTCGAAGAAATGAATTACGTAAGTATTAGTGTTGCCCGTTTAACGGGCGAAGCCGGTGCGGTTGTAGGGGGACCGCACCGGAAACGGAAAGACTTAGAGGTCCTCGCGCCAGAAGGGCATGCTCATGCAGCGCGGGCCGCCGCGGCC
>CAUEQX010000196.1 GCA_959020035.1 uncultured Collinsella sp.
TTGCGACGGTGAGCTTGCCATTCTCGACGAGTGTGTAGGTGCTCGAGGCGTTCTGGGAGGACGAACAGCCGCTCGCGCCGATGATGGTGGCAAGGGTCACAACGACCGTCACGAAGGCGCAGACGATGTGCCGGGTCAACTGGACGCGTGCCGAGTGGTGGCGACGTTCGAAGTGTCGTTTCATCTGGAGTCCTTTGCTTGGGCATGATGGGTCGGCATTGTGGGTCAATGAGGCACATCAAGACATTTGGATAAAGAATAGCACCCAGATTTCCTTGTTTTTACACGGGGTGGACACTGTTGTCATTTATTAACCCACGACACAGTCCATGCAATTTTTTAGAAGGCTGCAATGCGCACAAGGCCAGGTGGCATATTAGGATGGTTGATAATACAGAATGTTTCATCGTTTCTGCCGCGGGACGTCTTTTGCCCTTTAAGGCTGAATTTAGCGAGAGAGGTCTTTGTATGTCGAGTCCGACACAAGAGAAGCTAACTCTGATGCGCTATATAGAGTTGCTCGAGGAAGATGACCTTGTTGTTTCCAGACCGAGCGCTTCGTGCGACCAGCGCATTGAGTTTGCGACTGATGACTCGCGCCAGGTGCGTTCGGGCACGTTGTTTGTCTGCAAGGGCCGCGCGTTTAAGCGTGAGTACCTGCTTTCGGCAATCGCCGATGGCGCCGTGGCCTACGTTTCCGAGGTCGATTACGATGTTGATCTTCCCGCGGTGATTGTGAGTGATACTCGTCGCACGCTCGCCGTGGTGGCAGATGCCTTTTATGGGCATCCATCGGGTAGGGTGAAGGTCTGCGCCTTTACAGGCACCAAGGGCAAGTCGACCTGTAGCTTTTATCTGCGCGGCATTCTCGCCAACGAGGCCAAGCTTACGGGCTGTCATCGACCCGCTCTTAATACGGGCATTGAGTTCGACGACGGCATCGAGGCAGGCCCTTCCAAGCTGACGACCCCCGAATCCTTCCTGCTGCAGTCTCGCATCGCGCATGCTGCGGAGGCGGGTGCCCCGTGGCTGGTTATGGAGGCATCGAGCCAGGGCCTCAAATACGAGCGCACGGGCAAGATCGCCTTTGAAGTCGGCGCCTTTACCAATATCGGCGAGGATCACATTTCGCCGATTGAGCATCCGACGCTCGAGGATTACTTTGCCAGCAAGCTCAAAATCTTCTCGCAGAGCCGTTTTGCCGTGGTCAATCTCGATATGGATAAGGTCGATCGCGTGCTCGAGGCGGCATCTCGTTGCGAACGTACGGTGACGTTCTCCCTGACCGACGAGCGTGCCGACGTGCTTGCGCTGGCGATTCGCAATGGTGACTGCGGCGTGGTGGCAACGGTGCGCACGCCCCGCTTTACGCGCGACATTGTGATTCCCACGCCGGTTAAGTTCAATGTGTCCAACGCGCTTGCCGCTATTGCCTGCGCCGAGGCCCTGGGCATTTCCGAAGAGGGTATCGTCCACGGCTTTGAGGGCGTCTTCGTTCCCGGCCGTATGGAGCTCTATCCGTCCGTATCGGGCAAAATCTTGGGCATCGTCGATTTTGCACATAACGGCATGAGCCTCGAGACGCTCCTGCGTGACTTGCGCGAGAACTATCCCGAGCGCGAGCTGGCGGTTGTATTTGGCGCTACGGGCGGTAAGGGTGTCGATCGACGCACCACGATGGGCATCGCCGCTGGCAAGTATGCCGACCGAATCGTGATTACCGAGGACGACCCCGGCCCCGAGGATGTCGAGGATATCTGCGCCGAGATCGCGCGCAACGTTCAAGCGCAGGGAAATGATAACTGGCAAATTGTGACTGATCGCGTTGCCGCTATCGAGACTGCCGTGCGTGAGACCGTCCGTCCTGCCGTGGTCATCGTGACCGGTAAGGGCGAGGAAGAGCGTATGCTGCGCAAGAACGGACCCGAGCCTTGTGAGCGCGATGGTTCGATTCTCAAGCGCATCCTTGCGGCGTACGACGCCTAAGACCAGAAGCCCCTTCTACGTAATGGAGTAACCATGTCCCACAATATCTTGCCGACCGTCGCTGAGCTTTCGGGCGAGATGCGCGAACGCCTTGCCAAGGTTAAGTACGTCTTTACCGACCTGGACGCCACCATGCTCGCGCCCGGCTCGTGCGTGCTGCGCGACAACGACGGCAACCCCTCGACCAAGCTCGTCGAGGCTGTCGTGGCACTTGCCCGCGCCGGCATCCAGGTGGTTCCCACCTCGGGCCGCAACCGTACCATGATCCACGAGGATGCGCGCGTGCTCGGCCTCAACTCCTACATCGGTGAGATGGGCGGCCTGGTCATGTATGATCTCAAGGCCAACGATTGGGAGTATCTGACCGGCGATATGCCCTACGACCCCGCCTGCGGCCTCACGCCGCATCAGGTGATCGAGCAGACTGGCGTGTGCGAGAAGATTCTCGCCCGCTGGCCGCATAAGATCGAGTACCACAATGACATGTCGACTGGCTACAAGTACCGCGAGGTCACCGTCGGCATGCGCGGCGATGTGCCCGACGACGAGGTCCAGGCCATCCTGGACGAGGCCGGCTGCGGCCTGGTCTGGGCCTGTAACGGTCACCTGACGCATCTGTCCAAGCCGACGACGCTCGAGCTCGAACGCGTCGAGGATGGCCGCGCGTTTAACATCAATCCCGCCGGCCTCAACAAGGGCGTTGCCATCGCACGTTTCTGTGAGCACCTGGGTATCGAGCGCGAGGAGACGCTGGCGCTCGGCGATTCCGAGTCCGACTTTTACATGGCTGACCACGTGGGCACGTTCTGCCTGGTCGAGAACGGTTTGACCAGCGCCGGCGCGCCTGAGTTCCTGGATACCTGCGATAATGCCTACGTCACGCGAGGCAAGATTGTCGACGGCTGGGCGGCAACGGCAGAGCTGCTCGTCGCGGCTCGTTCGTAGCGCGGCCCTATCGTTCTGAGCCATATCTTTTCGAGAGCGAATCTGGTGCGGTCATGTCCGCTATCGAGAA
>CAUEQX010000197.1 GCA_959020035.1 uncultured Collinsella sp.
CCGCCGCACGAAGCACATGCACAGCAGGACGACCACGGCAAACACGCCCGCCATGATGACGGTCCGGCGGTCAAGGCTCTGCCCCCTAACGCCTGTGGCAGAGCTGGAGTTATACAGCGAGCTGGCAATCATATCCGAAACGCCGGTACCCTTACCGGAATGCATCAGGACGAGAATCGTCAGCGCCACGGCAGAGACAGCCCAAACGACAAACAGAAGAATCTGGAACGGACCCATAGATAAGCTCCTTAATAGAACAGTTCAAACTCCGGTACTGTACCACAACCCCCAGCACTCCCCCACCCGCCATTTAGGTATGGGGCAGAAATGGCAGAAATATTAAAAAGGGGATTGTCCAGTCGTGGACAACCCCCTTACTAGAAAACGGTATTTGTTTTCTATTAGGCCTCGGTGGCGAGCACGCGACCCGTCATCTCGGCGGAAGGCTCAATACCAGCCATGGTGAGCATGGTCGGAGCGATATCGGAAAGACGGCCGTCCTCGATACCGGTGAGCTTGGCCTTCTCATCAACGATGATGAACGGCACACGGTTGGTGGTGTGAGCCGTAAACGGATGCTTGGAACCGTCGGAAGCAACGTCAAACATGTGATCGGCGTTGCCGTGGTCGGCGGTAATCAGTGCAAAGCCGCCCTTGGCGAGAATCGCCGGGACAACCTTGGACAGGGCATCGTCAACAGCCTCGACAGCCTTAACGGCAGCGTCGAAGACACCGGTGTGACCAACCATGTCGCAGTTCGCGAAGTTCACGATGTAGAAATCAGCGCGATCCTCGTTGATGGCGGCGACGAGCTTCTCGGTAACCTCGGGAGCGCTCATCTCGGGCTGCAGATCGTAGGTAGCAACCTTGGGGGAAGCGACGAGCACGCGCTCCTCGCCCTCCTTGGGCTCCTCGATGCCACCGTTGAGGAAGAACGTCACGTGGGCGTACTTCTCGGTCTCGGCAGTGTGCAGCTGCTTCAGGCCATTGGCGGCGATAACGTCGGCCAGGACGTTCTCGGGGAACGTCTTGGGGAAGGCGACCTCGACGTCAAACGTCGGATCATACTCGGTCATCGTCACAAAGTGCGAAAGCTTGATCTGCTCGCGCTCAAAGCCGTCGAACTCCTTGTCCGTGAACACGCGGGTCATCTGACGAGCGCGGTCGGGACGGAAGTTGAAGAAGATGGCCGCGTCGCCCTCGTGAATGCCCTCGTTGTGGGCAGCGAAGGGCTCGACGAACTCGTCGCCGCGCGGGTCCTTCTCGTAGTAGGCCTTGATACCGGCAACGGGGTCGGTATCAGCATCGGACGCGTTGACCATGACGTCGTAGGCGCGCTGGATGCGCTCCCAACGATTATCGCGGTCCATGGCCCAATAACGGCCCGAGACGGTGGCAACGCGAGCGTCGCAACCGGTCTCCTCGGAGATCTTAGCCAGGAAGGCGCAGAACTCACTCATGTAACCGGCACCGGACTGCGGGTCAACGTCGCGACCATCCATGAAGGCGTGGACGCGAACGGTCTTGACACCGTGCTCGGCAGCCATCTTGACCAGAGCCTCGACGTGGTTCATGTGAGAATGAACACCGCCAGGGCTCATAAGGCCCATGAGGTGGAGAGTCTTACCGTCAGCCTTGACATCGTCCATAGCCTTGACGAAAACCTCGTTCTTGGCGATGGAGCCGTCCTTGATGGCATTGTTGATGCGCGAAAGCTCCTGGAACACGATGCGGCCGGCACCGATGTTGAGGTGACCCACCTCGGAGTTACCCATCTGGCCGTCGGGAAGGCCCACGTCCTCGCCCGAAGCACCGAGCGTGGTGTGGGGGTACTTCTCGTACAGGCCATCAAGGAAGGGCGTCTTGGCAGCGGCGACGGCGTTCTCGCCATCGGCCGGAGCAAGGCCGCAGCCATCCATGATAATCAGGAGTGCAGGAAGATGACGTTGTGCCATATGTCCTACTCGCCTGCCTTGACGACCATAGAGGCGAAGTCGGCAGCCTTGAGCGAAGCGCCGCCCACGAGGGCGCCGTCAACGTCGGGCTTGGCGACGAGCTCGGCGATGTTGCCGGGCTTGGCGGAACCGCCATACAGCACGCGGATGCCGTTAGCGAGCTCCTCGCCGAACATCTCCTTGAGGGTCTCACGGATAGCACCGCAGACCTCCTGAGCGTCCTCGGCGGTAGCGGTCTTGCCGGTGCCGATGGCCCAGATGGGCTCGTAGGCGACGACGACCTGCTTGGGGCAGGTGATCTCAAGACCAGCAAGGCCAGCCTTGACCTGGTTCACGACGTGCTCGACATAGGTGCCAGCCTCGCGGACCTCAAGAGACTCACCGCAGCAGAAGACGGGAACAAGGCCGGCGGCAACGAGAGCCTTAGCCTTCTTGTTCTGATCCTCGTCGGTCTCGTGGAAGTAGTCGCGACGCTCGGAGTGACCGATGATGCAGTAGGTGCAGCCAGCGGACTTGAGCATGTCGCAAGAGGACTCACCGGTGAAGGCACCCTTGGCCTCCCAGTACACGTTCTGTGCACCGAGGGCGATGGGGGCAGCCTGAATGCGGTCATGAACCGTGGTGATGTCGATGGTCGGAGGGCAGACGAGCACCTCGACGCCAGCCGGAACCTCGGGCAGAGCCTGAGCCAGCTCGTCGGCGAGCTTGGCAGCCTCGGCGACGTCGTTGTTCATCTTCCAGTTACCAGCGATAAGAAGGGTGCGATTAGGCATCGAGAAGCGCCTCCACTCCGGGCAGGGCCTTACCCTCGACGAGCTCCATGGAAGCGCCACCACCGGTGGAGATCCAGCTCATCTTGTCGGCCAGGTTGAACTTGTTGACAGCTGCGACAGAGTCGCCACCGCCGATGATCGAGGTGCAGTCGGCCTCGGCGACAGCCTCGGCGATAGCCTGGGTGCCGTGAGCAAAGTTGTCGAACTCGAAGACGCCCATGGGGCCGTTC
>CAUEQX010000198.1 GCA_959020035.1 uncultured Collinsella sp.
GGTCATAGCCGAGCGTAGCCGTCGTATGCGAGCCGCTGCGCAGGAGCTCGCCATTGCCGACGCTCGCCGTCGCGTGGGCACCGTTGAGCGTGCCGTGCTCGAGTATGGCGACAACCTGACGCTTGGTTCGTTCCATCATGCCCGTCTAGACGATACCCGTGGACTCACAGCCCCGTGCCTGCTCGATGTTGCTATCATCGGAGTCGATGATTCCGGCTTGGTCCATGCACGCAGGGAGGTTCATGGAAGCGTCGAAGATTAGACTTACCGTTCCCGAGGGTATTGACCCCTCGCGCGTTTTGGGTGCCGGCGACGGCGTCCTTCGTGCGCTGGAGAGCTCAGTTCGCGCCCACGTGGTCGCCCGTGGCGACAGCATCGCCGTGAGCGGTGACCCGGACGAGGTCGAACTGGTCGCGCGTTTTTTCGAACATGCCTTTCGTGAGGCTGCTTCCGGGCGCACGCTTTCTGCCGACGATGTCTCTCGCTGCCTGGCCGTCTTGCGCGACGGTGAGCACGAGGCTACGTCGCTTCGCGATGACGTGCTGCTTTCGTATCGCGGTCGCGTCATTCGCCCCAAGACGCTCGGTCAAAAGCGCTATGTGGATGCCATCCGCTCAAATACCATCACGTTTGGCCTGGGTCCTGCCGGTACCGGTAAGACCTATCTGGCCATGGCACTCGCCGTTGCCGCGCTCAAGCGTCACGAGGTGGGCCGTCTGATCTTGACGCGTCCGGTTGTCGAGGCAGGGGAGAACCTGGGCTTTTTGCCCGGTACCCTCGAGGAAAAGATCGATCCCTACATGCGTCCGCTCTACGACGCCCTTTTTGACATGATGGATCGCGAGCGCACCGATGAGCTTATGGAGCGCGGCGTGATCGAGATCGCCCCACTTGCCTACATGCGCGGCCGCACGCTGAGCGATGCCTTCGTGGTGCTCGACGAGGCTCAAAACACGACCCCCGAGCAGATGAAGATGTTTCTGACGCGCCTGGGCTTTAACTCTAAGTTTGTGATTACCGGTGACCTCAGCCAGCGCGATCTGGTGGGTCGTCGCGGCGGTCTTGCCGACGTTGAGCAGATTTTGGGTCGTGTCGACGATGTCGCATTTTCTCACCTTGAGCGTGCCGACGTGGTGCGTCATGCCTTGGTGGGGCGTATCGTCGAGGCATACGATGCTTATGATGATGTACGCGAGAAGCGCGTGCACGACCGAAAGGAGTCCCGTTGAGTGTATTGATCAGCAACGATGCCGAGCTCGATACGCTGCTCGACGCGCAGGAGGTAGGGCACATCTGCGAGGTCGTGCTTGCCGCCGAGGGCGTTGAGCGTGAAGTTGAGATTTCCCTTTCGTATGTCGATGAGGACGAGATGCATGAGCTCAACCACGAGTGGCGCGGTATCGACCGTACCACCGATGTCCTCTCGTTTGAATGCGACTCGGCCTTTGACGAGGATATTCCCGCAGACGAGACGCTCGAGCTCGGCGATATCATCCTGGCCCCGCAGGTCATTGCCCGTCAGGCTCCCGGCTTTGGCAATAGCCCTGCCGACGAGTGCCGCCTGATGCTCGTGCATGGCATGCTGCACCTGCTGGGCTATGACCATATCGAGGACGACGAGGCCGAGGTCATGGAGGCCCGCGAGGACGCCATCCTGCGCGATCTGGCGCTCGAGCGCGGCGAGGACCCCAAGCTGGTCCACGTCGGCCCCATCACCAACCACGCCCACGACTAGGAGCCGTCTATGATTCCCGGATCGAACAAGGACCATCCGTCCTTCTTAAAGTCCTTCTCCTACGCCATGGAGGGCTTCGTCACCGCCGTCAAGACCGAGCGCAATATTAAGGTCATGCTCGTGGCGGGCGTATACACCGTCATTGCCGGCTGCATCGTGGGGCTCGACATTGCCGAGTGGGCCACGATTATCATCTGTTGCGGCTTGGTGATTCACGGCGAGCTGTGCAACACCGCCATGGAGGCGATTGTCGATCTGGCGACCCAGGAGCTCCATCCGCTGGCAAAGCGTGCGAAGGATATCGCCGCCGCCTCCGTATACGTACTTTCCATCACCGCCGCGATTGTGGGATTGCTGGTATTTGCCCACGCGCTCGACTTTATTTAGAAAGGGATTCCCATGTCCGACAATATGCAGTCTGCCGATGAAGTTTTGGATGACGAGGTCCTGGACGAGGCTGAAGGTGCCGATTCGTTTGACGAGGCCGAGGAGTTCGACCCGTTTGAGGGCATGAGCGATGAGGAGCTCGACGCCCTGTGCGACGAGGACGACAACCTCGCGGGCTTTGGCGACGTTGAGCCCGGTTTCCGCAGCGGCTTCGTGGCCCTGGTCGGCCGCCCCAACGCCGGCAAGTCCACACTGCTCAATGCCTGCTATGGCAAAAAGGTCGCCATCACCTCGCCAGTGGCCCAGACGACCCGCCGCCGCATGCGCGCCGTCGTCAACCGTCCCGGCTACCAGCTGGTCTTTGTCGATACCCCGGGTATCCATAAGCCCAAGGACGGCCTGGGGTCCGAGCTCAACAAGAGCGCGCTGTTCGAGTTGAACGATGTCGACGTCGTCGCGTTTTTGATTGATGCCACCAAGCCGATCGGCAGGGGAGACGCCTGGGTTGCCGAGCGCGTCAAGAACGCTCGTTCCAAGAAGGTCCTGGTGCTCACCAAGGCCGATGAGGCCGACCCCGCACAGGTCATGGAGCAGCTTAAGGCAGCCCACGAACTCATGGAATATGACGACGAGATCGTGACGTCGTCGGTCAAGAACTTCAACGTCGATGCCTTTATCGAGACCGTTGCGCACTTTTTGCCCGAGGGCCCGCGTTGGTTCCCCGAGGACATGGGTACCGACGCTTCCGACGAGACGCTCGTTGCTGAGT
>CAUEQX010000199.1 GCA_959020035.1 uncultured Collinsella sp.
CGAGAACTTGCTGGCCAGGACATCACGCGGGATGATCGTGGTCTCGCCGTCGAGCGACCAGCCGAGCAGCGCCAGGTAGTTGACGAAGGCATCGGACAGGTAACCGGCGTCGCGGTACTCCTCCACCGAGGTGGCGCCGTGGCGCTTGGAGAGCTTCTTGCCGTCGGCGCCCAGAATCATGGAGATGTGGGCGAACGTAGGCACGGGCGCGCCGAGGGCCTCGTAAACCATGACCTGGCGCGGGGTGTTGGACAGATGGTCGTCGCCGCGGATGACGTGGGTGATCTTCATCATGGCGTCGTCGACGACGGTCGCGAAGTTGTACGTGGGCGTGCCGTCTGAGCGGAAGATGACAAAGTCGTCGAGCTCCTTGGCGTCGAAGGTCACCTCGCCGTGAACGGCGTCGTGGATGACGACATCGCCGCGGTCCTCGGGCACCTTGATGCGCAGGACGTAGGACTCGCCGGCCTCGATGCGGCGGCGTGCCTCTTCGGGATCAAGATCGCGGCAGCGGCGCTGATAGCCCTGGAAGGGGTCCTTGCGCTCCTGGGCGGCCTTGCGATCGGCTTCGAGCTGCTCCTTGGTGCAGAAGCAGGGATAGGCCTTGCCCTCGTCCCAAAGCTTCTGGGCAGCCTTCTTGTACAGGTCCAGGCGCTCGGTCTGTGCGTAGGGGCCAAAGTCGCCGCCCACCTCGGGACCCTCGTCCCAGTCCAAGCCCAGCCAACGCATGGCGCGCAGAATGATCTGCGTGTTCTCGTCGGTGGAACGGGTGGGGTCGGTGTCGTCGATGCGCAGGATGAACGTGCCGCCGTTTGCGCGGGCGAAAGCCCAGTTATAGATAGCGGTGCGGGCGCCGCCGATGTGCAGCTTGCCCGTGGGTGAGGGTGCAAAGCGGACGCGAACGTCTGATGCCATGGAAATCTCCTCGATTGCAGGATGGATGTCTAACCGCATCAGTATAAAGCAACAAAGCGACCTCCGCACAAAGGGCACCGACCCACTCATTGGGGACAGACTTAAATGACTACCCAATGAGCACCTGGCTGGTCATTTAAGTCTGTCCCCAATGAGTATGTCATGATGTCCCCAATGAGTAGGTGCGGAAAGGGTGTGAATGTTGGATTTACGCGATATGATGTGCCCTTGCATATAGAGCTCGGAGGAATGGTAACGGTCGCCGGGACACGTTTTTGAAAGGACAATCATGTCAAAAGAACTTCGTTCCATCCCACCCCAACACGGGTCCTTTGTATTTACGTCGGAGTCGGTGACCGAAGGTCATCCCGATAAGATCGCTGACCAGATCAGCGACGCCGTCCTCGACGCAATCCTCGCTAAAGAAATAGAGCTGCAGGAGCAGGGCTACATTGCGCCCAATGGCGTGCCCGCCAACGTCGAGAACGTCCGCTGCGCCTGCGAGACCCTCGTGACCACCGGCACCGTCATCGTTGCCGGCGAGATCCGCACCCAGGCCTACGTCGACGTGCAGGAGATTGCCCGTGGCGTTATCCGCCGCATTGGCTACAACCGCGCAAAGTTCGGTTTTGACTGCGATACCTGCGGCGTTATGAGTCTCATCCACGAGCAGTCGCCCGATATCGCCCAGGGCGTCGACGAGTCCTTCGAGACCCAGACCGGCGCCACCACCGACCCGATCGACCTGATCGGCGCCGGCGACCAGGGCATGATGTTTGGCTATGCCTCCAACGAGACCAAGACCCTCATGCCCATGCCGCACTACCTGGCGAGCCGCCTGGCCGAGCGCCTGGCCGCCGTACGCCACGACGGCACCCTGTCCTACCTGCGCCCCGATGGCAAGACCCAGGTCACGGTGCGCTACGAGGACGGCAAGCCCGTCGAGGTCACGACCATCGTCATCTCCACGCAGCACGCCGCCGAGATCGAGGACATGGGCAAGATCAAGGACGACCTCATCGAGCATGTCATCACCCCCGTCATGGCTGCCGAGAGCATGCCGTGGGACAACGCCGACATCTATGTGAACCCCACCGGCCGCTTTGTCGTGGGCGGCCCCATGGGCGACACGGGCCTCACCGGCCGTAAGATCATCGTCGACACCTACGGCGGTTACGGCCGTCACGGCGGCGGCGCCTTTAGCGGCAAGGACTGCACCAAGGTCGACCGCTCCGCCGCATACGCCGCGCGCTGGGTCGCCAAGAACGTGGTGGCCGCCGGCCTGGCCGACCGCTGCGAGGTCGAACTGGCCTACGCCATCGGTGTGTCCAAGCCGTTGTCGATTATGGTCGACACCTTCGGTACCGCGCATGTTGCCGAGGACAAGATCGTCGAGGCCGTCGAGAAGACATTCGACCTACGCCCGGGCGCGATCATCCGCGACCTGGACCTGCGTCGACCGATCTACGAGAAGACGGCAGCCTACGGACACTTCGGCCGCGAAGACGCCGACTTCACCTGGGAGAAGACCGACCGAGTCGAAGAACTCAAAGCAGCCTGCGGCCTGTAATTAGAAACCACCAAGGTCGCAACACGCACGCGCTTTCAAAAGAAGTACCGGCCCCAACCGGTACTTCTTTTTTATTTAAAGGTGGTGAAGATGAGCCTACCTGGGACATGGAATAAATCACAGGCCGATAAATTTTGCAGCAGAGCGACTCCAACCATGTATCCTAAGTTCCGAGGGCTTTAGTATTTGGTCGATCGCGAGTTCCGCACGAGCCGGAGGCCACTTAATGTGGCCTCCGTGCGAGCAGGACTGTCCGAGCAGGCGACCAAATACTAAAGCCCTCGGAACGACGGGATAGAAAAGGAGCACCCATGGCAGGCAAGCCGCAAACACTAGCTACGAC
>CAUEQX010000200.1 GCA_959020035.1 uncultured Collinsella sp.
AAGCCCGGCACCTCACTTGCGGTGAAGCGCCGGGCAAAGCTAAATCCCATAAGGTCACTACTGGTTGTCAGCAGCCGAGAAATCCATATCGAGCGAGGAAACGGCCCAGCCGATATGGTTGTCGGAGCGCACGAATTTGACGGTGTACTCCTGCTCGCCGCCCTTGGACAGCGATGCCTTCACCTTAGCGGTCGTCTCGGTCATGGACTGATCCATGCCCTCGACGGACACGGTGGCGCCCTGCGGAATCGAAGAGATGATCATCGACTTGGCGTCCTCGGACAGACTCGAGGCCAGGCAAGACTCGGCCTTTGCGGTGTCACCGTCCCCGGCAGCCTGGAACAGATCGGTAACGACAGACTCCTGGGACGGGAAACCGAAGCCGCGCGTGTAGGCAAAGCCCAGACCGCCCGCGGCGATCAAAATGAGCAGAAGCAGCACGATGAAGACTTTGAGACCCGTGTGGCGATGGCGACGACGGACCTTGGCCTGCTTACGATCCTGACGGTCCTGCTGGACCATCTCGGACTCGGACAGCGTAAAGAAGCCGGTGTCCGAGGGATCGGGCATAAACTGACCGGTCGCGCCCGTAGGATCGAGCGGATCGACGGCAGGAGCGTCCATCGCGGGCGCCGGAGCCGTGGCCATAGCCGTCTGGGCAGACAGTGCGGCAAGCGAATCGTGCACGCGGGCAAGCTCATCGGCCTGCTCGGAAGTGAGCTGGTAGATGCCATCGGCAGTAGCGGCGTTAAAGGCGTCGAGTGCGTCGGAGGGACGGCCGGCGGCAGAAAGCGCCTGACCCATGCCGGCGTTGAGCGCACGCGTGTCGTCGCGGGGGCCGGCAAAGTCGATAGCCGTGCGGTAGGTCTCCACGGCATCCGCCGGACGGCCGAGCTTAATGAAGCAACGACCGAGCTCGCCGAGTGCGGCGGCAGGAGCCGGATTGGCGCCGTCGATGGCAGCCTGACGGAAGGCAGTACCCGCGTTGGCATAGTCGCCCGACTGGAACAGCGCGTTACCCAGGCCCAGATAGGCCTTGAACGGCGTGGCATAGGAAGCGTCCTGCGTAGCAGCAGAAAACGCCTGGGCGGCCGTCGTATAGTCGCCCACGGCGGCGAGTGCCTTGCCGCGGTTGGTGAGCAGCGCGCCGCGCTTGCCATAGGTGCCGTCGTTGAGGGCAGCGGCATAGGCCTCGGCGGCCTCGGCATACATGCCCAGGTGCATCAAGGCGTTGCCACGAAGGTGATCGGCCTCGCCCATAATCTCATCGGGAGTCTTTGCCGCCCCAAGCATCTGGGCTGCAGCGGAAAAATCACCCGCGCGGTAAGCGGCGCGGCCCTGTTGGATCAGCTGGCTATTCAAGGAAGTCCCCTTTACTCGTGAACGATCTCGACATGGACGATCTCGTCGCCGGCACGCAGCTGCGAAATCACATCGAGACCCTCAACCGTGGTACCAAAGACGGTGTAACCGGAATCGAGGTTATGCTGGGCACCCAGGCAGAAGTAGAACTGCGAACCCGCGGAATCGGGGTCCATGGAGCGTGCCATGGCAAGGGCGCCATCGACATGGCTATTGCGCGGATTGGTGGCAAACTCGCCCTTGATGCAGTAGCCGGGGCCACCGGTACCGGGCATGCCGTCGGGGCCCTCAAGACCGGCAGCGACGTCGGCGCCGGACATATCGCGGGTATTGGGGTCGCCGCCCTGAATGACGAAGCCGGGCACATAGCGATGGAACTTAAGGCCATCATAGAAACCCATCGTGGAAAGCTCGCAGAAGTTCGCGACATGAATGGGAGCGCCCTCGCCGTCAAACTTGACCTTGATGGTACCCTTCGACGTCTCGATAACGGCGCACTCGTCGCCGGCAAGCTGATACTCGGGCGTGTAGAGCTCTTTCTTAAAACCAAACATGTGGTTCCTTCCTCGTGCGTTTAAAGCATATTTGTACGAATTGTAGCAATAAGCATGCGCTTACATCAATTGCGCACGTAGGTTATGCCGACTATGGCGAACTAATTTTAGGAACGCTGCTGCGGCTTCCAGGAGCCCACGTTGGCGTCGTACTGATTAAGCGCGCTGTTGCCACTCTGCGCGATGGGCGCCAGGATCTCGCTTTGGTGAGAACTCATCGACTCGCCATCGGGAATGGCCAGCGAGATGTCCCAACTCTGGCAGATCACGTCGACGCGCTCATACATCCACTCGGCAAGCTGCTTTAAGTGGGCAATGTCGTCCGCATAGACCGTATCGTCTCGGTACTTAAGGTTGTTGAGCTCATCTTGCGTCTTTTTGATCTGGTCGCGCAGGGCGTAAGCACTCTGCGACAGCTCCTGACGGGTGGACAACGGCGTTCGGAGATAGCCGTTGTTAAAAGAATCGATGACCTCGCCGATCTGATCTTCGTCACCGTAGGACACGATGTTCTGATACAGACCGTCGAGCCTGGTATAGAGCTGATCATCGGTGAGCACGGTTTCTTCCTGGACCACCTCGGCAGAATCGTCCTGCTTGGTATCGTCCTCAGTCGCCTCACCCTTTTGGCGCGTAGGGAAGGTCGTCTGCGCGGCCTGGCCAAACTGGTCATAGAAGCCGGGCATAACACCCATGGGATCGGTCGTCACGAACCAATAGGCACCACCGCACACAAAGGCAAGGACCGCGATGATAATGAGCGGCTTGGGGATATGACGCTTGTGCTTGTGATAGGCGTCCTCGTCGGGATGCACCTTGCGCTTGGGTTTTTGAGCATCGTCATGCAGAGAAACGGG
>CAUEQX010000201.1 GCA_959020035.1 uncultured Collinsella sp.
AATCTATGCAGTCCGGCGGCACGGGGGAGATTACCATTTACCCGAACATGATCCAGACCGACGCGGCCATCAACCCCGGCAATTCCGGCGGCGCGCTGGTGGATGACGAGGGCAAGCTCATCGGCATCAACACGCTGATCACCTCGTACTCCGGCAACTACTCCGGTGTCGGGTTCGCCATTCCCGTGAACTACGCCATCAACTTGGCCCAGCAGATCATCGCCGGTGAGACGCCGACCCATGCTCAGCTCGGCGTGAGCCTCTCCACGGTGAGCGCGGCGACGGCATCCCGCTACGGCCTGCCCGTCGACGCCGGCGCCTACGTGGCCGCCGTCACCCCCGACTCCGGTGCGGCTGCGGCGGGCATCGTGCCTGGCGACATCGTCACTGCCTTCGATGGACAGGCGGTTGAGTCGGCTTCCGACCTCATGCTGGACGTGCGTACCAAGAACCCCGGCGACACCGTCACCCTCACGGTGAACAGCGGTGGCCAGGAGAAAGAGGTGCAGGTGACCCTGGGCGACGACTCCGCCAGCCAAAAGGCCAAGCAGGAGCAGCAGAGCCAGGAGCAGTCGATGAACGGCTACAGCCTGGAAGACCTCTTCGGCGGCCGCCAGCGCTAACCGGCGTGACGCGTGGGCGTGTGCCGCTCACTGTGCCCACGCTACAGCTCGATCAATCTTGGCCCCTTCTCGGAGGGGCCATTTTAATGGCTAATAATCCTGGCGCACCATGGGAAATATAGCGTCATCTGCTAAGATGCGCCGCAAATCATGTCATATTCGGCATTCGAGGCCTTGCGTCTGCCGCATACTAACTGCACTATCCCATGATGCGCAGAGGAGCGTGCAGTGAGGTTCGGCCCTAACGTAGTGGAGCACGCTCCCTTTTCCATCCCCATGATCGGCAACACCGCGACTGGCTACTCCATCGGGCTTACGCCGGAGGGCGCCGCCGTGTGCCATCGCATGTTTTCCGAGGACGTGACCGAAGCAGAGGTCGCCGCAGTGCATGCGGATTTGCCCGCCCATTTGCGCCGTGGTGGCTTTGTCGTGGAAGATGTGGAGGCCGACGACGTAGCATTGGGGAAAGGCGTGGAAGGCGTCGAACGTGCGGAAGGCGTCGGGGCTGGGAATGCCGCTGCGGCTGCATCCGCGCCGTCCGCGTCCGCTGTGCCCGCGCCGCTGCAGTCGGCGTACCTGCACGTCACCCACCATTGCAACTTGAACTGCATCGGCTGCTACTCGGCGGTGGACGCCCGCAACACCCGGCGCGATCTTACGCTGGACGAGCTACGGGGCATCATTGACGCCCTGGCCGATGCAGGCTGCCGGCATGTGGTTATTTCCGGCGGCGAGCCTTTCCTGCGCGACGACCTGGCCGCTATCGTCGCCTACGTGCGCGAGCGCGGCATCGACTCGGTGGACGTGCTCACCAACGGCACGGCCGTCACGCCGGAAAAGCTGACTGCCATCGCGCCCTACGTGGGTCGCGTTTCGGTGTCTTTCGACGGCCCTAATGCTGAAGCGGCGCCCGTCATCCGCCGCGAGCCTTTGTTCGAGCGTCTCGTGGCAGCGGTTGAGATGATCCGCGAGGCGGGCATTGCGCCCCACATCATTCCGACGGCCCATGCGGGCAACATCGATGCCCTGGGTGAGTACGTGGCTCTGGCCGACTCGCTTGGGGCCACCATGAACTTCAGCCTGTTGTCCGCGCCCGTGGAAAGCGACGAGCTGGCCGTGGTCATTCCCGACGATGCGGCCCTCGAGCGGCTGGCCCAGGCGACGCTGGCGCTTTCCCGGCACGGCGTGTCCGTGCAGGCCGACACGCCGGTGAGCACAAACCTGTCGACCACCTGCGGCTGCGGTGCCGGTTGCGCCATGGTGAGCGTGTCGGCCGACGGCGAGGTGTTTCCCTGCCACATGATGCACGACGAGGCCTTCAGCTTGGGATCGCTTGTGGAAGACCCCAGCTGCTTGAGCGCGCGCCATGCTCCTGCCCCGCGCGTGGGCGAGCTGGCCGCCTGTGCCGACTGCGACATCCGCTATCTGTGCGGGGGTGGTTGCCGCGCTCGCGCCTATTTCGCCACGGGCGACGTCGAGGCCCGCGATCCCTATTGTTCCCTCATGCGGACGTTCTACTGTCTGCTTTTTGAGGCAATGTTAGGTCGCAACTAAAGAAAGGAGGAGGAATCATGCTGTTCTATAGCGATGCAGAGCCGCTGAGCATCTGTGCGGTGATTGGTCCCGACCACACCCATTGTGTTCAGATCGGGTTTTAGCTGTACATGGATCTGTGCAATCCGGCGTTGGCCTTTTGCGTCGGATTGCGCTTGACTGCGAAAGGAGGTCTGAGAAGTGACGAAGAGCAATACTTTAGAGCAATCGCTTAAACACGCCTCGCATGTATGTCGAGTGATCAATGTGATGCTGACGGTATTGCTAATAGGCGCTGGTCTCATTTGGTTAACGGCATTGGTCATGTCTTTCGCTCAGCTTGGCGCGGCAGGATTCGATGGCATGTCGCTTGTTGCGTATATAGTGCTTTATGGAGTCCTTGTACTTGGCGTTTTGGCAATGCTGAAGCTTATCTTCAAGGATGCAGTCAATAGCGAAACGCCATTTACAGAAAAGCAGGCAGATCGCCTCAGATTCATTGCGTTCCTTGCGCTCATGTTTGCACTTCTCGAATTTGCATTTACCCTTGGGGTGACATTCGAGGTAGTTCCACGCATAGGCT
>CAUEQX010000202.1 GCA_959020035.1 uncultured Collinsella sp.
CCAGCCCAAACTTCTGATGCATGGCCTGATTGCCCGCGGTGGCAGGATCGGTCGCCTCGCCCACCAGCGCACCCAGGGCACCCACACGCGGCAACTCGACGCCCGCGGCACCGATAGCCTCGGCATAGGTGTTGAGCGCCGCGAGCAGACCTGTCGCCACGGCTTCCATGTACCCCTCGGTGCCGGTGATCTGACCGGCCAGGCGCACGCCGGTACCGGGCACGGCAAAGGTGCCATCGAGCACGTGTGGGGCGTCGACAAAGGTATTGCGGTGCATGACACCGTAGCGGAAGAACTCAGCGTTCTCCAGGCCCGGCACCATATGGAAGACGCGCTTCTGCTCGCCAAAGGTCAGGTTGGTCTGGAAGCCCACCAGATTATAAGCGGTCTTCTCCTTGTTCTCGGCACGCAGCTGAATCGCCGCCCAGGGGCGACGTCCGGTACGCGGGTCGGTGAGGCCGACGGGCTTCATGGCGCCAAAGCGAATGGCGTCCTTGCCGGTGCGTGCAACCTCCTCGGCAGGCTGGCAGGCCTGGAACAGATCGCCGCCCTCAAAATCCTTAAGCACCACGCGGTCGGCCGTGGTAAGCGCCTCGATAAAGGCCTCGTACTCCTCCTTGTTGAGCGGAGCGTTGAGGTAGTCGCCACTCCCCTGCTCCTCGTAGCGCGACTGCGAGAACAGCACGTCCATATCGAGCGTGGAGGCATCGACGATCGGCGCCGCGGCATCGAAGAACGCCAGGGCATCGCCACCGACGAGCTTCATGACCTCTTCGCTCAGCGCCGGTGAACACAAGGGGCCCGCGGCAATGACCACGTGGCCCTCGGGAATCTGCGTGACCTCGCCATGCACGACCTCGATATTGGGACGGGCGGCAACCTCGGCCTCGACAAGCTCGGAAAACTTGACGCGGTCGACCGCCAAGGCGCCACCGGCGGGAACAGCCGCGCGATGGGCGCAATCGAGCAGGACTGAACCCATGCGCTCAAGCTCGGCCTTCAGCAAACCAGCCGCGGAATCCGGACGGGTCGACTTAAACGAATTGGAGCAGACGAGCTCTGCAAGGTGATCGGTATGGTGGGCCGGGGAGCTCACCTGGGGGCGCATCTCGCACAGCTTTACGGCAAACCCGCGGTCTGCCAGCTGGATCGCGCATTCCGAACCCGCCAGACCGCCACCGATAACCGTCACCTGATCGAACTGCATCTGCAAACACCTTTCTAATTGACACGTTTTCCATTGTGACCGAAGGGCGTCTGGGCGTGAAGGGCAAACTTGGAGGGCGCATACCTTCCATCCATCATGCGCTCGATAAGGCCCTCGAGTTCAAGCGAACCCAAGAGTTTGAGTACACCGACAGCATCGAGCGAGACGAGCGCCGCGATGTCGTCGACCTTGAGCGGAGAGGCGATGAGCGCATGCATCACGGTCTGCTGCGTTGGATCCAGGTCGGCAATGCCGGGAGCATCGGGGCGCGAGTAGCGCAGGGTTCCGTAGATGCGTGAGATAGCCATCTCGATAGATTCCTCGTCGATGATGCAGCAGGCACCGTTCGCAATGAGGTAATTCGTGCCACGCGACTCGGGCGATAGGATCGACCCCGGCACGGCAAGAAGTTCGCGCCCCAAATCCATAGCAGCCTCGGCTGTGGAAAACGTCCCAGAAGGCATACCCGCCTCGGATACAAAGAGGGCTTGCGACAGGGCCGCGATCACGCGATTGCGGCGCGGAAAGGCGAACTTGCGCGGACCCATGCCCCACGGAGAGATCGACACGACCGCGCCACCCGTATCGAGCGTGCGAGTAATAAGCCCCGCGCTCGAACGCGGGTAGACCACGTCGGCGCCCGTCCCCAGCACCACGACGTGTTTGCCGCCGGCGTTGACCGCAGCCCAACCCGAGGCCTGGTCACAACCGACCGCGCCGCCCGAAACTACCGTCACTCCCGCCTCGACCGCCACCTTTGCCGCAAGCTCTGCCACGGCAAGACCATACGGCGAGGCCTTACGCGCGCCGATGATGGAGAGCGCGGGCGTCGAAAGCACCTCGGGGTTGCCACACACATAGAGCGTCTGGGGTACATCAGAAAGCTCCAAAACGGTCTCGGGATACAATGCATCACCTGGATGCAGCTCAAAGGTCCCCTCGGCCATCATTGGTCCCTCCTCCCCTGGTACATCGCCGCCTCGAGCACGTGGTCCTGCGTCACTTGCTCGCTCTCGGCGACGTCAGCGATTGTACGCGCGATACGCACCAGGCGCACGATGCCACGCCCTGTGAGATGCGTGCGTTTGGATAGGCCGAGTACGCATTTCTCGGCAGCATCATCGAGCTCGAAGGTCGAAACGACGCCGTCAATGGACCGCGTCTCGTCATCCTCGGCCTCGGCATCCGCATCGTCCATACGGGACTCGCGCCAGGCGCGAAAGGCGCGACCGCGCACAACGTAGTCACGTAACTCGGCCGACGACATACCCTCCGCTCCCTCGATAATCACTTGGGGGTCGGGACGGGTCACATCGATCATCATGTCGATACGGTCAGCCAAAGGACCGCGCAGTTTAGACCGATAGCGCTCGACCATCGCCGCCGAGCAGCGACACGGCACCTCGCGATCGCCCAAAAAGCCGCAGGGGCAGGGATTGCTCGCAGCCAGCAGCTGAAAGCGCGACGGGAAGGTAAAAGCCCCGTCGACGCG
>CAUEQX010000203.1 GCA_959020035.1 uncultured Collinsella sp.
GCCATGGTGCGCCCCGGCGTTTCCACCTTTGAGCTCGATCAGCTCGCGGAGCAGATTATCCGCATGCATGGCGGCACCCCGGCCTTTAAGGGTTACGGCGGGTTCCCGGGGACCATTTGCGCATCGATCAACGATGCCGTGGTCCACGGTATTCCCAACCCCGACATGATCCTGCGCGATGGCGATATCATCTCCATCGATACGGGAGCCGTTGTCGACGGTTGGGTCGGCGATAACGCTTGGACGTTTTTCGTCGGCACCCCCACGCCCGAAGCCAAGGCTTTGTGCGAGGTCACGCGCGATTGCCTTAAGGCTGCCATCGAGCAGGCTGTTCCCGGTAACCATATCGGGGACGTCGGTTATGCCGTTCAGTCCCTCGCCGAGTCTCACGGTTACGGTGTGCTTCGTGATTATGTAGGCCATGGCATTGGCCGCGTGATGCACGAGGACCCCAACGTTCCTAACTATGGAAAGAAGGGGAGGGGCGTTCGCCTCCAGGCCGGCATGGTCATTGCCATCGAGCCGATGGTTACGATGGGTTCCAACCATGTGAGCACGGGCTCCGACGGTTGGATTGTTACGACCAACGATCACCTGCCCGCCGCGCACTACGAGAACACCGTCGCCATTACCAATGATGGTCCGGTGATTCTCACCACGGATGCCCAAGGTGCTTGGTGTTCGCTCCAAGGCGGAGAAATGTAAAAGTCGCCGCCCCCTGATGCCCAACCTCGCCTTTCAATTTCGAAGGCATGACCCCAAGGTCTATGCCTTCTCATTTCAAGGCGATCTTGGGCATCAGGGAACGGCTTTGTTTTACATTTCAAATGTAACAAGTTCCACTTAGTTGTGGAGCCATTACGAAGTTATTACGATGCGTGCATACGTGTTGTAGAATACTCAATCGCTGTCGTTTTCTAGAGAAAGATGATTGCTTGTGAAGAAGGAAGACGCAATTGAGCTCGAGGGTACGGTAAAGGAACCGTTGCCCAACGCCATGTTTAAGGTCGAGCTCGAGAACGGTCATTCGGTTCTGTGCAACATTTCTGGTAAGATCCGAATGAATTACATCCGTATTCTCCCCGGTGACAGGGTTGTCGTGGAGCTTTCCCCGTACGACCTGACCCGCGGCCGCATCACCTATCGCTACAAATAGCGGCACGCATACACGCACTCCATTTCCGACTGCAGGCTTAGCTCAACCTACGGTCGGATTGTGTGTGAAGACCAGCCATAGTTTTAAACGCCTGCGGCTGGGCGAGTAGATAGTAGGGAAGTAGTTTGAGCGCTACCGAAAGGAAGAACGATGAAGGTACGTCCTTCGGTCAAGAAGATGTGCGATAAGTGCAAAATCATTAGGCGCCATGGCAAGGTCCTCGTCATTTGCGAGAACCCCCGTCATAAGCAGCGTCAGGGTTAAGAGAGGAGACTACGTTGGCCCGTATTAATGGTGTCGACCTCCCGCGTGAGAAGCGCGTTGAGATCGGTCTGACCTACATTTACGGCATCGGCCGCACCACTGCGACGAAGATTTGCGTCGAGTGCAACGTTAACGTGGATACGCGCGTTAAGGACCTCACCGAGGATGAGGTTAACGCCATCCGCGATTATATCGACAAGAACCAGATCATGGTTGAGGGCGACCTCCGCCGTGAGCGCAACCAGAACGTCAAGCGCCTTATGGACATCGGCTGCAACCGCGGCCTTCGTCACCGCAAGGGCCTCCCGGTCCGCGGCCAGCGCACCCACACTAACGCTCGTACCCGCAAGGGCCCGAAGCGTCAGATCGGTGCTAAGAAGAAGAAATAAGGAGCGCTAGATAGATGGCTACTGCTAAGAAGAACGTTCGCGCTGCCCGTCTGAAGCGCGCGGACCGTAAGAACATTTCCGTGGGCCAGGCTCACATTCGTTCTACGTTCAACAACACGATCGTTTCGATCACCGATCCCCAGGGCAACGTCATTTCCTGGAAGTCGGCTGGCCAGGTGGGCTTCAAGGGCTCCCGTAAGTCCACGCCGTTCGCTGCCCAGATGGCTGCCGAGGCTGCTGCCAAGCAGGCCATGGAGCACGGTATGAAGAAGGTTTCCGTCTTCGTCAAGGGCCCCGGCTCCGGTCGTGAGACCGCCATCCGCTCCCTCCAGGCTGCTGGCCTCGAGGTCTCGAGCATCCAGGACAAGACCCCCATTCCGCACAACGGCTGCCGCCCCAAGAAGCGTCGCCGCGTGTAACTGAAAGGATCGTACATTATGGCAATCAACAGAACTCCGGTTCTCAAGCGCTGCCGTCAGCTGGGCATCGATCCTGTGGTGCTCGGTTACTCCAGCAAGAAGGAATCCATCCGCCAGCCCAAGCGTCGCCGCAAGGAGAGCGAGTACGCTATGCAGCTGCGTGAGAAGCAGAAGGCCAAGTTCATCTACGGCGTGCTCGAGAAGCAGTTCCGTGGGTACTTCAAGCGCGCCAAGTCCATGGAGGGTCAGACCGGTGAGAACCTGATGACCATCCTGGAGACCCGTCTCGACAACGTGGTCTTCCGCCTGGGCTTCGCCCGCACCCGCAAGGAAGCCCGCCAGATGGTGACCCACGGCCACATCTGCGTGAACGGCCGCCGCGTGGACATCCCGTCCTTCCGCGTGCGTCCCGGCGAGCTCGTCT
>CAUEQX010000204.1 GCA_959020035.1 uncultured Collinsella sp.
TTGCATATTTGTATAACGCCGTGCGGCCTGTTGCGCCCCGTCCGCAATTCCTTTATTCTTAATTGGCTTCGCGCGAAAGCGCCAAGTGTGCCAGTGTGGCGCAACGGTAGCGCAACTGATTTGTAATCAGTGGGTTGCAGGTTCGATTCCTGTCACTGGCTCCATGAGAGTTTCGGGCTCTGTCTCTATATGGGACAGGGCCCGTTTCTATTTAGGTGGTGCGCCATCGGGTTAGCGCCCATCCCGTTTTTGGTTTGTCTCGTCCTCCAGTTTGTCTAAATCTGTAACACCAAGACCGATATTTGGCATCTAACTGTTACAGATTGAGATGAAACTTAGGGTGTTTTAGGAATATCCTGATCTGTAACATGTAGAAGCGGAATAGGCCTCTTGCTGTTACAGATCGAGACAAGGGCGGGTGCGGACCTGGATGTCCTGCTCGAGCGTGGATTTCTGGACACGCGAGCGAAGAAAATCTCCCGACCGGAGAACGAGCGTGGATAATTAACTTGGATAGGGAGCTAAGGTAAACACCGATTGTCTATCGACGGCTTTAGAAACAACGACCCCGATTTCATTGTGGAATCGGGGTCGTTTGTGCCTCAGGAATCCGAATGGATTAATCGAGCTCCTAAGGGACTTCTTGGGTTCTTGCTAATGGTCTGCCGAGGATGTCCCCAATGCAAACAGCGGGCATCTACTCAATATAGCTGGGGTTCTTCTTGATGATTACGCGTGCAGCGATGAAAGAGACGACGATGGCGATGATGGCGACAACGCATGCCAGCACGAAGTTGCCCATGGACCCATCGGGAGCGATAAAGATGAGTGCCGAAAGAAGGCCGGGGCATGCTCCCGCAACATACTCTTTCAGAACAAAGATGCCTGCAGGGAGTCCAGCGCAGAGCGCGCCGATTGCCGTGCCGACAAGCAGGCGGGGACGCTCGATGAGGCAACCGTAGAACGCGGGCTCGGTTACGCCACAGAGTGCGGTAACGGCAACCGTGGTGACCATACCCTTCTTCTCCTTGTTTCCCTTCATGGCAGTTGCCAGGGCGAGGCTCGTGCCGCCAATGCAGAGGTTCGAGATGAATCCAAAGATAATGGGTGCCCAACCGAGCTGCGCCAGGCTTGTAACTTCGATTGCGATGTAAGCCTTATCGAGACCGAGCATGACGAAATAGGGGTTAAGGGCTGCCAGGATCGGAGTAGCGATAAATGCCACGTTGTCCATAAGCCACGTGACGGCATCACTCAGCGCGTAGCCCATCATGCTGCCGGCGGGGCCAAGGATAATCAGCTCGACGGGCACGACGATGATCATGGTGAGCAGCGGCTTCAAGAACAGTTTGGTAACGTCGGGAATGATCTTCTGAAGGCTGCGGTCGACAAAGTACATGAACACAACGCCCAGTACGATGGGCACTACCGTACTCGAATAGTCGTTCGTCGGGATGGGGATACCAAGAAAGTCGAGACCCTCGGCACCGCTAATGGACGAGCTGATCATGATCGCGCCCAGCAATGCGCCCATGATGGGCTGCATCTTCATGACGGCTGCGAGCTGATAACCAAGATAAACGGGCAAGAAGCTAAACGAAGCGCTAAAGATCGCCAACAGGACCTGGGCGGTTCCGCTATCGGTGCTTAATCCGCAATAATTGACCAGGAGATTCTTGATCGAAAGAATGAGTCCGCCAACGATGAGCGCCGGGACGATGGGCATGAATACCTGTGCAGAGACGTTCCCGAATTTCTCAATCAAGCCCATGGCGGTGTTACCGCTTTTAATGCCTTCTGCAAGGTCTTTGGCGGTTTGGGCATCGTCGGCAACCGTGCCACCGCCGACTTCGATTCCCGCGAAGTCGAGGAAGTCGTTGTAAGCCTCGGTGACGTTGGGGCCGATGATCACCTGAAGCTGGCCACCGCTGACTACTGCCCCGAGCGCCTGATCGGCCGATTTGGCGAGCTGGAGATCGATGATCGAGGTGTCTCGTGCGTCGATGCGAAGGCGTGTCGCACAATGAGTTACCGATGTAATGTTCTCTTTGCCGCCAACAGCCTTTAGGACTGTTTCGGACATTGCCTGATATTTCATCTCTTTCTCCTACCCTTCCTGCTCTTGATACTTCGAGATAAGGTCTCGGTACCAATACCAGCTCTTTTTGGGGGTGCGCTCCAGATTGTTCTCGAAGTCGATATGGACAAGTCCGTATCGTTTTTCGTAGCCGTTGATCCAGCTATACAGATCCATCGTCGACCAGAGGTAGTAACCCTCAACGCGCGCGCCGTCGCGCTTAGCCCTCATCATGTGCTCGATGAACTGGCCCAGAAGCTCGATGCGGTCATCATCGTGGATCATTCCGTCTGTGTCTGGTTGCTCATAGGCGCCATGTCCGTTTTCCGTAATAAAGATGCGGGGCGCGTCATAGCGCTCGTGGACATCCATGATGGTTGAATACATGCAACTTGGGAGTATTTCGCGGCCCCATTTATTGCGGGGAACATTGCTGTCGCGGGCGCTTTCAAACAAGGGCGCAATGCATTTTCCTTCGACCCTTTTGCTCGAACTGCCCTTATTGAGTATTTGCTCGCTTGAGCACTGTTGAATATCGCGAAACAGCACCGCCGATA
>CAUEQX010000205.1 GCA_959020035.1 uncultured Collinsella sp.
CCAACGACGAATTCTAGGCGGTGTCCCCTCCCTTTCAAGAAAGAGAAGAGGCGGGACATGCCCCGCCTCTTACACCACATCTCTGCGCGCTACCTGCGATTCGCATGTCCCTTGAGGGTCGTGGGCAAAAAATGCCAAATATGAGTACTGTCACAAATTTAGTAGCAGCAAAATTTGGCTCTTGAGGTCCAAGTTGAGTGTCTACGGACAACTTAAAGCCGTCTAATATGTCCCTGGGTATGCTAAAACGACCTGATAATGAACAGTTGTACATTATCAGGTCGTTGTTTTGGTGCAAAATAATGTGACCAGTTTTACAACAGTACTCATATTTGGCATTTTTTGCCCACCGAGGTCAGCGGAAGTCGAAACTGGAGTGGGAATTTTCCAGGACGACCGACTTGATGCTCTCCTCGGGGCAGTTTTTAAGCGCAGCAATGACCTCGGATACTCTTATGAGTGAATCGACGAGCTGTCGCGCGGATGTTTCCGCGTCTGGTTCGGCCGGCGCGTCGGTTTCGAGTAGCAAGCGATCAAGTGGAATCTGTCGCGCGTATTCGCGCCCACGTTTGGTCGCAAGCATGCGTTCATTCACGGAAAAGTAGCAGCCCGCAATGCGTGCGCGGACAAACTCATCTGAGGTGCCGCTAAACCAGTGGAAGATAATGGTGGGGGAGTTGGGGACGTCCTTTAGAAGGTCGTTCGACTCCAAAGTGTCCAAAGTTGCTCCCGCCGCGCGAACGGCGTGAATGGATAGAACGCGTCCAGGTAGCGGGGACTGCGATAACGTTCGGCATAGCCGTTCAAATGCCTGCGTCTGGTTTCCCTCGGTGCCTGCAAAGCGTGGCGAGAAATCGAGCCCGACCTCGCCGATAAACCGTTCCCGGATGGCGAGTTCACAAAGCAGGCCGACCTCGGCGGTTCCGCATCGGCCGTCGGCAATCCACCAGGGGTGGAGGCCCACCCCTGCAATAACGTTGGGACTACTGCTAGCGCGTTCGGATGCTGACGCGAAATCGCGTGGATCGACGCCGCAATCAAAGAGCTCCAGTCCCATCGCTGCGGCTTCGTGGGCAACGGTGTTCGGGCTGGCTATCAGGTCGAGGTGACAGTGAGCATCAAAGGACTGCAGCTTCATCGCGGTGTGCCTTGCTAGTCCAGGCGCTGGCCGTCGGCGCGAACGCGCTCGGTACCGCGCCCGCTGATCTGGCGGATAACCTCGCCGGCAATCATCTGACCCATGATGGGCGGCATAAAGCTGGCGGTACCCAACTCGGTACGCTCGTGGATGTTGGACGGGTCGCGGGGTTGGGTCTTAACCGATTCCTCGCAGCTAAACAGCACGTGCAGGCTTTTGATTCCGCGCTTCTTACATTCTTTGCGCATAATGCGGCTCATGGGGTCACGTACCGTATCGAAAATGTCGGCAAAGCGGAGGCACTCGGGATGGAGTTTGTTGGCCCCGCCCATGGAGCTAACCAAACGAATGTCGTGGTCCTGAGCATATTTGGCAATGGTGAGCTTAGCCGAGATGGTGTCGATGGCGTCGACGACGTAGTCGAGCTTGCCGCCCGTCTGCTCCAAAACGCTCGCGAAGAACTCGTCGATGTTGTCACTCAGCAGGTATTCAGTGCGTTTGATAACGGTGGCGGCGGGATTGATGTCGTGGATCATGGCTTCCATCACGTCCACCTTGCGCTTGCCAACGGTGCTGTGAAAGGCGATAGCCTGGCGATTGATATTGCTGGGCGCGATGATGTCCTTATCCAGAATTACAAAATGACCAATGCCGCCGCGGGCGAGCGCCTCGCAGCAGTTGGAGCCCACGCCTCCGCAGCCGAGCACCAGTGCCGTAGCATCGGCGAGCTTATCGAGTGCCTCGCGGCCCATGATGATCTCGAGCTTGGTGTCGCGTGTTTCGATGGGAGTTGCGGCTGCGGTTTCGGTCATAAACATCCTCCGATGGGGAAGCGGGTCGTGTTTTAGCTATCGCCATTATAGGTATTATCGCGATTCCATTTGAGCCCTAGGGGCTTGTTGAAATGAGGCAGTGATTCGCATAAGATTGAAGCAGATGGCGCCCGTTGCAGCGGGTTGGCCAACTCCAAAACACGTTTGTAGCGTGAGAAGTGGCCGTCTTCGCATTACCGGGGGCGGCTATTTCATTCGACCTCCAATGTGGATGCCGAGCTCCACAGCCGCGATTACAAGCAACAACAACGTCAGGACATCGTCAATACTCATAGTCCATCTCCTTCTTGGGTAGAGGGAGCTGGCCCATCTGCTTCAACTTCCATTGTAGCTAAATACGAACGAATGTTCTATAGATGTTACTGTTTTAGATAATTAGACAAACATCTAAATATCGAGTATAGTGTGCGCGTCATGAGAGATGTTGAGAGGAGGTCTTATGCCGGGAGAGGGTTTTAAGGCGCTTGCCGATCCAACGCGACGGCGCATTTTGGAGTTGCTGCGCGAGGGCAATTGCACGGCGGGGGAGCTTGCCGAGCATTTTGACATCAGTAAGCCGTCACTGAGCCATCACTTGGCGACGCTCAAAAACGCCGGGTTGGTGACCGATGAGCGCCATGGCCAAAACATCGTATACAGCTTAAACACCACCGTCATGC
>CAUEQX010000206.1 GCA_959020035.1 uncultured Collinsella sp.
ACTAGTCGTAGCGGACAGTCTTCGTAGCTAGCGCATAAACATGGGATGGATCCGTCGGCAGTCGCCGGAGAAGATCCATCCCAAAAATCAGACCTCGCTAGAACGTTCCGCCGCCGCCTCCGCCGACGCCGCCGCCTCCGCCGCCCGAGAAGCCGCCGCCTCCGCCGCCGCCCGAGCTGTCGGAACTCGAAGCCAGCTCACGGATGCTCTCGTGATACACGTCATCGAACGAATCGAGCGGAGACTCGATACCGTAATGATGGTAGTACCACCAGTAGCAGGGATAATTGTCATAGAAGCCGTCAGCCTCGCGCACCTCGGGCGGCACGACCTCGGCCAGCTGTCGCAGCACTTCTTTCGAAACGCCCAGGGCAACGCCCATCACCAGCAGCTTGTTCCACAGCACCAAATCGCCGGGGACGGCTTCCTTTAGACGCGTGAAGTCCTCGAGCCAATGCTTAAGTGCCTTGCAGCGAGCCGCCACCTCGGCGCCCTCCGGCGTAAAGCGGCGGAACGTAAGGCCCACGCCGATACCCACCAGCACAATCGGCACCGAGATAACCGCGGCGATAATGTTCGCCTGTGCGCCATCGGTAAAGAAGATGGATCCCACGGGAACAAAGGCAATCAGGACACCAAGAACCAGGCAAAACACCATTGCAACAATGCCGTCCGAGGCAACGTACTCGCTATCGGCCAACTTGCCCTTAACGGTGTTCTGATAGTCCTCGAGCTTGTCGCCCACGGGTGTAGCGTGCTGCTTGACGTAGTGCTGCAGCTCGTCAAACGTGCGCGAGCGATCGCCGTTCTCGTCGGGCTTAGCACCGGCAAAGAAGACCTTGAGCACCATGCGGTCAATGCCCTTGGGCGACTTCCAGCCCGCATCACTCACCGTCACGCGATACGTCTGCTCTTCTTTTTCACGCCCCAACAGGCCCTTCTTGGCCTTGGTCACGGTCGCCTGCTCCAGCTTGATCACACGGTCGTCAGTGAGCTTCATGAGCGTGGCGATATATGCCTGATCGGGCACCTCGTTCCAGCTCATGAGGGCCGAAAGCACGGCGGGATGGTCGGCCGAGGGCACATCGCGGAAATATTCGTCCTGGAAAAGCGGCTTGGGCTTGCGCTTGCGCAGCTTGAGCATAACGATTGTGCCGGTAAAGGCCACCGCCGCAACAACACTTAGCACGGCAAGTGCATTGGCAATCATGCGAGCGTGAGCGCGGCGGGCGTTAGCTTCGTCGGCCCATTCCTTCTCTTCGCTCAGGATCGTTGACATGCGCTCTTCGCCCGAAGCGGCAAGCTGCGGCACCCAGTCGCCGGGGAAGGCGATGCGTGCCTCGGCGAATTCGCCCTGATGCACGCAGGGAATGGTATAGGTGACCATGGGTTCGTCCGCATCGAGCGATACATCGCCCGTCAGCGGGCCGTGGCCCCATGCGCGGAAGTTATCGCCCTTGACGGCCGCCGTCCCGGCAGCGGCATTTGCGAAGTACACTTCCATCTCGACATCGTCGGAATCCGCCGACCAGCCGTCACCCACGAACTTCCAGTAGAGCTCGGCGGTATCGGCCCAGTTCATAACCGCACCGGTCATGGTGTAGCTCACGTAATAGATTGCACTGTCACCGCTCTCGTGAGGGCTGAACACCTTAATCCTTACGCCGTCACCGGTCTGCTCGACCGTGTAGACGCCAGAATCGCCCTTGTTCGCGCTATCGACTTTGTTAAACGCGGTGTCCTCTTCCTCGACACTCAGCACGTCGACGCCCGCCGTGCCGCCCTGCTGGTTGGTGCCCGTATTGATCTCCCAAAACACGCCGTTGATGTCGTCGTCGAAATCAAACTGGCGTCCCTCGACAACGGTCAGCGATCCATCGGCCTCAACCGTGGCACTGATATAGGTTTGGGTCATGGAATAACCGTCGGCGTGTGCGGCGGCGGGCAGTAGCAGCAATGCAAGCGCGACGAGTGCGCAGACGGAAGCAAATCGCGCAAACAGGCGGCGCTGCCGACAGGTTTTGGCAACGGGGTCGTTCATGGGCACATCCTTTGTCTGTGATACCAGCAACGCCATTGTCCCACGTTTACGGGCGCACATGACGAACATCTAGGCCAGCGGAGTATCAAACGGGACGAAAGTCACGCCCGCGGCCGGCACCTGGGGACGTTCCTTATCTGCCGGCAATCTGGGACACTCCTTGGCATGGCCTGCGCCAGCAATAGATACCACTTCACAGCTCTGTCACAGGTGTAGCGGCTTTGTGTGGGTGCGGCACGCGCTGATTGAGCCGCCAGCCGAGGGGCATAAAGCAGTTGAGCGAAAACGGTTTGCCCCTTTGCCGTTCGCTCGAGGATCATGTCCCCCTTTTCCGCGGAAACCCCGGCAGTTGCGAAGAGCTGCCGGGGTTTCTGTCGTTTGTGAGGCTAAGTCGGTACGCAGCGATCGAGACCTTGAGCCGCAAACCCACCGTGCGCAATGCGCACCGCCGCCAACTTGTGAGCGCGGCAACGCCTTCCCTGCCAAGCCCCGCGCTATACTCGTCCGCATGGATATCAAAACACGCAACATAGCAACGCCCGCCGCGGACGCGGGGGCGTTGCTATGT
>CAUEQX010000207.1 GCA_959020035.1 uncultured Collinsella sp.
GAGCGGGCCGAGGCTATTGCCGCCGGCATTATGGAAAACCGTCGTCACGAGCGCGTCAATCAGATCCTCGAGGAAGAGATCGAGCGCCTGCAGTCCTCTACCGCCAAGCGTACGGGCCGTGCTTATCTGAGCGTTATCGAGGGCGGTACCGCCAGCTTCGCGCCGCTCCGCGCGGAGGCATAACTTCTGCATGGTTAAGATCAATCGAAAATGGGCGGTTGTAACCTGCCTGATGGCGCTCTTGATCTGGGGCAATTCGCTGGTTCCCGGCTCGGGGTCGGGCTCGCTGAGCCTAACGGTCATGGAAGCTATCCGCGGTTTCCTGCACAGCGTGGGACTTCCATATGAATGGGTGACCAACTTTGTTGTTCGCAAGTGCGCGCATTTTACCGAGTATATGGTGCTCGGCATCTTGGCAACGCACGCCTTTGATTTTGAGGGCCGGCGCACCTTTGACGTGCTGCTGCCCACGGCGGTGTTCCTGCTGCTGATTCCCTCGATCGACGAGACGATTCAGCTCTTTGTGCCGGGACGCGCCGGCATGATCACCGATGTGATGATCGACTTCTGTGGAGCGGCAATGGGCGTTGTGCTCCGATATCTCTTACGGTCGCTGATATGCGCCAAAAAAGCCGCCTAGGACGTATTGTTTGGTCCTAGGCGGCCTTTTTTATTTGAGGCTTATATGAGGCGTGGTGGCGTCGTTCCGTAGGTCGGATTTGCCGAGCGCGCCACGCCCTGTGGGTGCGTCTGCTACTGAAGCGCCTGTGCGCCCAGGGCCAGGCAGCCCATGATGCCCTGCTTGCCCTCGAGGCTGTTGTTGACGATGTAGTTATCGATGTCGTTGACCTCGGGCGTGACGATATAGCCGTTGAGCATCTCGGCGCACTTTTTGCGCGCGAGCGGCACGATGGGGGTGTGGTCGGCCACGCCGCCGCCGATGATGATCTTTTGCGGCGCGTAGCACAGCGTGTAGGTCATGAGCGCCTGTGCCAGATAGCCGGCGAGCAGGTCCATGGCCTCTGGGTCATCGGCCATGTCTCCGGCGCTCTTGCCATCCCAGCGCTTTTTAACGCCGGGACCGGCGATGAGGCCCTCGAGGCAGTTGTCATGGAAGGGGCAAGCGCTATGCTCGCCGATGGTGTCGCGCGGGTCGCGCGTGACCAGGATGTGGCCGGCCTCGGGATGCATCATGCCGTGTACGAGCTTACCGCCCGAGAGCACGCCGGCGCCCACACCGGTGCCGATGGTCAGGTAGACCACGTCCGTGAGGCCCTGGGCGCAACCAAAGGTGACCTCGCCCAGGCAGGCGACGTTGACGTCGGTATCGTAGCCACAGGGAATATTGAGCTTGTTTTGGATGGTGCCCAGCAGGTCAAAGTAGCGCCATGCCGTTTTGGGCGTCTCCAGGATCTTGCCGTATTGGGGCGAGGCGGGGTTGACTGCGGTGGGGCCAAAGGCGCCAATGCCCAGCGCGGCGATGCCCTTGTCGGCAAACCATGCGTTGACGGCCTCAACGGTCTCCTGCGGGGTCGTGGTCGCGATCTGCTCACGCTCCAGGACCGTACCGTCTGCATAGCCCGTGGCGCAGACCATCTTGGTGCCGCCGGCCTCGAGCGCTCCGATAAGCTGCTGTTCTGCCATAGTATTCCTCTCTCTGGGACGAGTTGCTCCGTGACTAAAGTATAGGGCTCTAAACTATTTAAGAAAGCGTTATAAAAAGAAGCCTCGCAACGCGGCGGGCGGTGCGAGGCTTCTTTGGTTGCTTTAGTTGCTGGGCCGTCCTTACCCGCGCGGCTTGATTTTATCACGTAGTGACTTGAGGTTCTCCAGCGCCGCGTTAAGCGTCTCGTCTCGCTTGGCAAAGTGGAAACGAATCAGATGGTTGACGGGCTCGCGGAAGAAGCTCGAGCCGGGCACGGCGCCCACGCCCACCTTAGACGCGAGATCCTCGCAGAATTCGAGGTCGCTGTCATAGCCAAACTCAGAGATGTCCATCATGACGTAGTAAGCGCCCTGCGGCACGTTGTGCTCAAGACCGATGCTATCGAGCCCCTGGCAGAACAGGTCGCGCTTGGCGGTGTAGAGGTCGAGGACCTCCTGGTAATAGCTGTCGTCGAAGTTGAGGGCGGTGACGACAGCTTCCTGCAGGGGAGCGGCGGCACCCACGGTGAGGAAGTCGTGGACCTTCTTGATGCGCTCGGTGATCTGGGCCGGGGCAATGGTGTAGCCCAGACGCCAGCCGGTGATGGAGTACGTCTTAGACAGCGAACTGCAGCTGATGGTGCGCTCGAACATGCCGGGCAGCGTGGCCATATAGACGTGCTCGTGGGGCGCGTAGACGATGTGCTCGTATACCTCGTCGGTGATGCAGTAGGCGTCGTACTTTTTGCAGAGGTCGGCGATAAAGGTGAGCTCCTCGCGCGTAAAGACCTTGCCACAGGGGTTGGAAGGGTTGCACAGGACGATGGCCTTGGGATCGTTGTCGCGGAAGGCCGCCTCGAGCACCTCGCGGTCAAAGTCGAATGTGGGCGGGTTGAGCGGCACGTAGATGGGCTCGGCACCCGAAAGGATC
>CAUEQX010000208.1 GCA_959020035.1 uncultured Collinsella sp.
CGCAACAAAACGCCAGTTATTTCCCATTTTGCTGACCCCAGCAAAATGGGCAGGCGGCTGATTAAGTTGTTGCAGAAAGCGCAACGACTGCTACTGAACAAAGAAACCCCGTGCGGCAATCTTGGCGGATCCGCTTGGGCAGCTTTAAAACTATAAATACTTGCTATTTTACTTGATTGATAACTATCAACTGTTTATAATTAAATTGTCGAAAGGAGGAGAGATGCCCAAGGAGCAGGAGCCCGCGCAGATGCTCAAGCGGTTCAAGAAGGAGGGTTGGACGCTCTACACCGGCAAGGGCAGCCATGTGGTCGCGCGAAAGGACGGGGTCCAGATCAGCGTGCCCACCTCCAAGAAGGAGATACCGATAGGGACGTACCGAAAAATAGCTAAGACGGCGGGGTGGCTCTAGCCCCGCCCCCTTGGGGGTCGAAAGATATGAAGACATACGTTTACCAGGCGGTGCTCACACCCGACGAGGACGGCGGCTACGACGTGGAGTTTCCCTCACTGCCGGGATGCTTCACCTGCGGCGACACGATTGCCGAGGCCGCCGAGCAGTCCGTGGACGCGGCGAGCACCTACGTGGCCGCGCTCGTGAAGGACGGTCTTGCCGTGCCTGAGCCCGAGTTCATCGAGCCCGCAGACGGCGGGCTCTCCATGATGGTCGCCTTCTCCACGGACGAGGGATACATCGTGGAGGGCGAGACGGTCTCGGCGGCCGAAGCCGCGCGCAGGCTCTCCGTCTCCCCCGGCAGGATCACCCACATGCTCGACTCGGGGATCCTTACGGGCTACCGCAAGGGCCGCCGCACCTACGTGACCGTGGAGAGCATAGCGGCGCGTCTGACCGACACGCCCCGCTCGGGCAGGCCCAAGCGCCGCGCGGTCGCGTAGACGGCCTCAACGCAAACAAAAAGCCCCGTGCGGCAATCTTGGCGGATCCGCACGGGGCATATGCCCTCCGGCAAAAGGGAAAGGCAGGACCATTATATGGCAACCAACGATACTTCAAGGTCGAAACTCGGCTCCAAGCGCGAGGTCGCGCCCGGCAAGTGGGTGATCCGCGTGCAGGCGGGCTTCCGCGCGGACGGCCACGTGCGCCGCGTGTCGCGCACCGTGTACGGCACCGAGACCGAGGCCGATATCGCCATCGCCCAGCTCGCGCAGGAGCTGGGTGTGTCCCAGGCGGCGCACGCGGGCGTATCGCTCGACATGTACTACTGGGGAGTTTTCCGCGACTCCCCTAGCAACCGCGGCAAGCCGCGCTCCCGCGCGAGCCTGCGCGAGTACGACGGGCAGATGTGCAACTACATCTCCCCCGTCCTGGGGAGCATCGACATCTCCGAGATAACCCACGACATGATGCGAAGCTGCATCGAGCGCTCGGGTGCGCCGGCAAAGACCAAGACCACGCTTCGCGCCGTCATGCGCCGTGCCTTCGACGACGGCTGGGTGACGGCGGAGCCCTTCCGTCGGCGCGTCATCGCGCCCAAGGCGAAGCAGGCACCCGTGGAGCCGTGGAGTATCCCCGAGGCCGCAGAGGCGCTGCGCAGGCTCGCCGCCAGCGACGACCGCGCGGATCTGGTCATGAACGCCTACTTGATTCTGGGCCTGAGCGGCCTGCGCAAGGAGGAGGCGCTGGCGGTGCGCCCGTGCGACCTCAAGGTCACCACGACCTACGACTTCGCCACGGGCAAGCCGACCGTCTCGGAGTACATCGAGGTCTGCCGCGCGTACACGGACGAGGACGGCGTGAAGGAGACCAAGAACGCCCATTCCGTGCGCACTGTGCCGGTTTTATTGGCGGGCCGCGAGCGCCTGCACCAGATCATGGACGAGTTGCGCCCGAGCATAACCGTCGAGGGCGGCACTTCGGTTACGGAGCAGGTGCGCGAATGGAGCGGGCAGCGCATCGTGAACATGCGCGGAGACAACCTCGTGCGCGCCTGGCGGCGCATGTGCGTACGCCATGACCTGCGGTATATCCCGCCAAAGGCCCTGCGCCACACGTCCGAGACCATCATGGCGGCGACCGAGGTCGACCCCCTGAGCATCATGGACCTGCACGGTCATACGGACCTGGGGACAGATTACCGCCATTACATCAAGCCGGGTCTTGCGGAGCGCGAGAAGGCCGCCAGGCAGGTCGGGCGCGCCCTGCAGATCGTCGAGGGCGGCGGCGCGGACGGCGGTTTTAATGGCACCGGTCTGGGTGCCGAAACGCTCTAAATTGCATTTTCTAGATCCACTACCTGCAAAATGCATAAAACGCCCCCTGCCGCGCATAAACGGCAGGGGGCGTAAAACACGAACGGTAACGGACGGTTATGATTTGGCTTCTCGGTAAACAAAAAAGGTCAGCGCCGAAGCGCTGACCTGTGCGTTCTTTGGTGGGCCGTCAGGGGGTCGAACCCTGGACCTTGGGATTAAGAGTCCCCTGCTCTACCAACTGAGCTAACGACCCAAAGCTAAAGTCCGTTGTGACGGACTTTAGAGGAGATATCGTGTGGTGGGCCGTCAGGGGGTCGAACCCTGGACCTTGGGATTAAGAGTCCCCTGCTC
>CAUEQX010000209.1 GCA_959020035.1 uncultured Collinsella sp.
CCATCGAGGTGAGCCCCGAGAACATCCTGACGAGCGGCTGTCTGGGGCCGGGCCAGATGCTCGAGGTCGACTTTGCCCGCGGCCGCGTGATCTACAACGACGAGCTGCGCGCTCGTTACGCCAAGGAAAAGCCCTATCGCGACTGGATCGCCGAGGAGACGCTGACCGTCGACGCGCTCGACAAGCCCGTCGCGCCCACGCCCGCCGAGGATACCGAGGTGCCCGCCGCCGTGCGCATGGCCAAGCTCGGGTATCACTGGGATGATGTTGACGAAGTCGTGCGTCCCATGGCCCAGCAGGGCAAGGCGCCGCTCGCCTCGATGGGTATCGATGCGCCGCTGGCCTGCCTGTCCAAGAAGACGCGCTCGTTCTTTGACTACTTCTATCAGCTGTTCGCCCAGGTCACGAACCCGCCCATCGACGCCCTTCGCGAGCATATGGTCACCTCGACCACGCTCTACCTGGGCAACCACGGCAACCTGCTCGAGGACTCTCGTACGGCCTGCCAGCTGGTTCGCCTGGAGCGCCCACTGCTGAGCGAGGAGGAGTTCGACCGCATTTGCGCCATCGACCGCGTGGGCTTTAAGACCCGCCGTTTCCGTGCCGTCTACCGCCGCGATGCCGGCGAGGGCGCGCTGCAGGCTGCGCTCAAGCAGCTTGCCGAAGACGTCGAGGCTGCGGTTCGCGATGGCGTGAACATCGTGGTGCTGAGCGACCGTGCCGCTGCGGGCGAGGCGCCCGTGCCGTCGCTGCTCGCCGTGGGCTGCGTGCACAACCACCTGATCCGTGCCGGCGTGCGTACCTTTGCCGACATCGTGGTGGAGTGTGGCGACGCCGTGTCCCCGCACGACTTTGCGGCGCTGGTGGGCTACTCCGCGAGCGGCATCTATCCGTACAACGCGCATGCGTGCATTCGCGACTTGGCGGCGCACGGCGATCTGGACGTGACAGCCGAGCAGGGCATCGCCAACTACAACAAGGCTGCGACCGCCGGCATCGTCTCCATCATGTCCAAGATGGGCATCTCCACGGTGCAGAGCTACCACTCCGCGCAGATCTTCGAGGCCGTGGGCTTTACGCCGGAGTTTGTCAACGCGTACTTCGCCGGCACGGTGAGCCGTGTGGGCGGTATGGGTGTCGAGGACGTCGAGCGCGAGCAGAATGAGCGCTACGACGCCGCGCTCGCTATCCTTAAGAGCCCGGCTCCCGATCAGCTGCCCACGTTGGGTCTGACCAAGTGGCGCCCGCTCGGCGGCGAGGATCACCTCATCGATCCGCAGACTGTCTACTTGCTGCGGACCGCCTGCCGTGAGGACAGCTACGACACCTTTAAGGAGTACAGCGCCCGCCTGCACCGCACCGGCCGTGCCGTGCGCCTGCGCGACCTGCTGGACTTTGATGCCGGCGGCCGCACCCCGGTGGCACTCGACGAGGTCGAGCCCGCGCTCAACATCGTTCGCCGCTTTAACACCGGCGCCATGTCGTACGGTTCCATCAGCAAGGAAGCACACGAGTGCATGGCCATCGCCATGAACCGCCTGCACGGCCGTTCCAACTCGGGCGAGGGCGGCGAGGATCCGCGCCGTGAGACCCCGCTGGCTAACGGTGACTCCAAGAATTCCGCCATCAAGCAGGTGGCAAGCGCGCGCTTTGGCGTGACGAGCCGCTACCTGTGCAGCGCCTTTGAGATTCAGATCAAGATGGCCCAGGGCGCCAAGCCCGGCGAGGGCGGCCACCTGCCCGGCAAGAAGGTCTACCCCTGGATCGCCGAGGTCCGTCAGTCCACGCCCGGCATCGGCCTGATCTCGCCTCCGCCGCACCACGACATCTACTCCATCGAGGACCTGGCGGAGCTTATCTTCGATCTTAAGAACGCCAACCCCGGCGCACGCGTGTCGGTCAAGCTGGTCAGCGAGGCCGGCGTCGGCACCATCGCCACCGGTGTGGCCAAGGGTGCCGCCGACAAGATCTTGATCAGCGGCCACAACGGCGGCTCCGGTGCTGCGGCGCGCGATTCGATCTGGCACGCCGGTCTGCCGCTGGAGCTTGGCCTTGCCGAGGCCCAGCAGACGCTGCTGCAAAACGGCCTGCGCTCGCGCGTGGTGCTCGAGGCCGACGGCAAACTCATGGACGGCACCGATGTTGCCGTCGCCTGCCTGCTGGGTGCCGAGGAGTTTGGCTTTGCGACCATGCCGCTCATCTCGATGGGCTGCCTCATGCAGCGCGACTGCCAGCAGGATACCTGCCCGGCCGGCATCGCGACGCAAAACTGCCGCCTGCGTCGCGGCTTCCGCGGCAAGCCCGAGCACGTTGAGCACTTTATGCTCTTTGTTGCCGAGCAGCTGCGCGAGGTCATGGCGAGCCTGGGCTTCCGCACCGTCGACGAGATGGTCGGCCATCCCGAGTGCCTGCGCCAGATTGAGGTCCCGGGCAACCGCAAGGCTAACCTGCTGGATCTGTCGCCCGTGCTGGCGAGCGCGACCTGTGAGTTTGGTGCCCACATCCCGGGTGCCGACGGCCGTCACTTCCTGCCCCAGATGGCTGCGGACAGCGAGCT
>CAUEQX010000210.1 GCA_959020035.1 uncultured Collinsella sp.
CGCAGGGGGCGCTGACGCGGCCCTCCCTCTTACACCACAAAAATTCACGCCATCTAGCGAAAGCCGGCTATGGCCTTATGCATCAATCTTTGGCTGCTGAAAACTCCGTTTTTTGCACGTCGCCCCAAGCACCACCCTCACCCAGCGGCTGATTCGCCAAAGGTCGGACATCGCAGGGCCCGCCATAGGTTTACTTTTAGGCACACTCCACAGGACGCAAGAAGCCCTCGCCGCACTCCACATTAGGCGCGAAGCGCACTTTATTTTCATCAGCTTTAATCCCTGAAAACCGAGGACGAAGGAACCCGATGGGTTTCCCCCTGAATGCATTCCGCAGCACGAAGCCCTTTCCAAACGCGCGAAGCGCGCCTTTATTTCCCCAGCAAGTAATCCACCGAAGACCGGACATCGTAGGGGCCGCCGTTTGTTTTCTTTCCGGCGCATTCCGCAGGACGCAAGAAGCCCTCGCCGCACGAAGTGCGCAGCGAGGGCTTCTTGCATGTCCGAGGACGCGCCGGAAAGAAAACAAACGGCGGCCCCGGACAACGACTACAGGGCTATCGATTACCCCGTGTTCTGCAGACCTGCCGAGACGCCGGTCACAGTCGAAAGAATCAGGCTCATGTACTCGGCCTTCTTCTCCTCGGCCATCTCGTCCTGGTTCATACGCACCTCGCGAAGGGCGCGAACCTGGGCGATGGACAGGGCGTCGACATAGGGGTTACGCACGCGAACGGCGCAGCCGAGCACGCGGCGGCGCTGCAGCGGCCACTCGTCACCAACGATGGCAAGGACCCACTTACGCGTGAGCTGCATCTCGGTAAAGACCTTCTCGGACAGATCCTGGCGATCGCCCAGGTGCAGATACATCTTGGCGATGCGCTGGTCGGTCTTGGCGATCGACATCTCGATGTTGTCGATAAAGGTGCGGAAGAACGGCCACTCCTGGTAGGCAGCCTTAAGCTGGTCCAGATCGCCAAACTGCTCGCAGGCGGTACCCAGGCCGTACCAAGCGGCCAGATTGATGCGCGCCTGGCTCCAGCTGAAGATCCACGGAATGGTACGCAGGTCGTCGAGCGACTTGGCACCCAGGCCGCGCTTGGCAGGACGCGAGCCGATCGGCAGCAGACCGACCTCGGTCAGCGGCGTCACGGTCGAGAACCACGGCGTAAAGTCCTCGGTGTTCAGCAGGTCCAGATAGCGCTCGTGGCTTGCGGCGTTGAGCTTCTCGGCCATATCCCAGAACTTCTGCGTAGTCTCGGTGTTGGTCTTCTCGACACTCGGGGCCGACTGCAAAAGCGTTGCGGCGGCAACGGACTCAACATGGCGCTGAGCCAGCGTGCGGTTGCCGTAACGGGCAAAGATGACCTCGCCCTGCTCGGTGAGCTTAAAGAAGCAGTTGACCGAACCCTTGGGCTGAGCCAGCACGGCCTTATTGGCCGGGCCGCCGCCACGGCCCACGGCACCGCCGCGACCGTGCATGAGCACCAGGTCGATATCGTTCTTCTCTGCCCACTTGGCGATGCGCTCCTGCGCGGAGTGCAGCGCGAGCATGGCCGTGGTAGGACCGGCATCCTTGGAGGAGTCGGAGTAGCCCAGCATAACCTCCATGCGGCGGTTGGTCTGAGCAAGGCGCTTCTGCACCACGGGCAGCGTGAGCATCTGGTCGAGCACGTCGACGCAGCCCTCGAGGTCCTCGAGCTGCTCGAACAGCGGGATCACATCGAGCTCGGGGACATCCTCCTCGTGTGCAAAGGACAGGTGGGCGAGCTCAAAGACGTCGGCCACATGCTGGGCGCTCTTGGTAAACGAGATGATGTATCGGTGCGCCATCTTCTTGCCGTAGCGCTTTTGGATGGAGCCGATAGCACGGAAGGTATCGATGACTTCGCGCGTCATGGGCTGCAGGTCGCCATGGATACCGTTCTCGTGGATATCCTTGAGGGCGCGGGCATGCACCACGGAGTGCTGACGGAACTCCATCTCGACCATATGGAAGCCGAAGGACTCGACTTGCCAGATGATGGTCTGGACCGGGCCGTAGGCGGCACGGACGGCACCGCAGGCGGCCAGCGAACGCTGGACGACGCGCAGGTCATCCAGGAACTCGTCGGCGCTGTGGTACATGGTGTCGGTGATACGGCGCACGGTGGCGTTCAGACGGTCGGCCATGACGAGCATGACGGCGCGATGCGGCTCGTGCTCGGAGATCAGCTCGGCGCGGGCCGTGTACCGAGGGCTCATCTCGACCTGATGGTTCCACAGGTTAATGAGCTCGGCCGACGGCTTGCTGTAGGTGGCCTCGAGCGTGAGGTTGCGGCCGATGTGGCGGCACTTGTCCTCGAGCTTGAGCACCATGTGCGTAAAGTACTTGGCGGCGACCTCACGGCTCACCTTGGCGGTGACGTTGGGGTTACCGTCGCGGTCGGAACCGATCCAGCTGCCGGGATGGAAGAACGCCGGGCACAGCGGCGGCACAGTACCGGCCTTGTCGCCCAGCACCCAATCGTCAAAACGACGATAGAT
>CAUEQX010000211.1 GCA_959020035.1 uncultured Collinsella sp.
CTTCAGAACCGTGCCATCTGTGCGTCAACGGGGCCAGTCTCAATGCCCGCGACGGACGCAACGCAAATGCCGCCCTGCTCGTTAACGTCACGCCTGAGGACCTTCCCAACGATGACCCGCTCGCCGGCATCGAGCTCCAGCATGCCTGCGAGGCGGCCGCCTATCGCCTGGGCGGTTCCAACTGGAACGCACCGGCACAACTCGTCGGAGATTTCCTCGCAGGACGCGCCAGCAAGGCGCCCGGAAAGGTAAAGCCCACCTATCCGCTCGGTGTGACCTGGACGGCAATTGACGAAGCCCTACCGCAGCATATCGTCGAGTCGCTCCGCCTGGGACTTCCCCTACTCGGAAAAAAGCTACGAGGCTACGACCGTCCCGATGCCGTTCTTACCGGCGTGGAGACTCGTTCGAGCTCACCGGTCACTGTTACCCGAGACCGAACGTGCCATGCCGTGTCGACCCCGGGCCTCTACCCTTGTGGTGAGGGAGCTGGATATGCCGGCGGCATCATGAGCGCGGCCACCGACGGCATCCGTTGTGCTGAAGCCCTGATCGCAGACCTCTAACGCACAAATTCCAGCGCGCAAAAGACATAGGCCCCGAGCTCCACAGAGAACTCGGGGCCTGTTCGCTATTTCTTAAACCGTGCACCCTGGCGTTTTCTGCCCGATGCGAACGTGGAACCCTTGCGGGCCTGCGAGCGTAAGCGCTCGATCGTCTCGTCCTCAGACGCACCCTCGAGCATCGCCCGAATCTGAACGACGGCATCGCGCAGGCGCGCCGCCTCCTCAAAGTCCATAGCGGCAGAAGCGTTACGCATATCCTCTTCCATGGTTTCGACGATCCGCACAAGCTCGTCATGCGGCAGTTCTTCCAACTGCTCCGCAAGTGTCTGCTCGGGCGCCACCGTTTCCGGCACACCGCCCTCGCCCGACTCATTGGGCGTATAGAATGCGCCATGGCCAAGAGAGTCGCCCTTCGAGCGTCCCTTGGAGCCCACGGTTTTTTCGGCCTCGGCAATAAAACTTGAGATGTCGTTGATGGCCTTGCGCACTGTCTTGGGCACAATGCCATGTTCTTCGTTATATGCCATCTGAATCTCACGACGGCGCTGCGTCTCCTCGATGGCCTCTTTCATCGAATCGGTCACAACGTCTGCATACATGATGACTTCGCCATCGGCGTTACGGGCCGCACGGCCAATCGTCTGAATCAGCGAACGGCGGTTGCGCAAGAAGCCTTCCTTATCGGCATCGAGAATTGCCACCAGTGAGACCTCGGGGAGATCCAAGCCCTCGCGAAGCAGGTTGATGCCAACGAGAACATCGATCTTGCCTTCGCGCAGCGTTCGCAGGATCTCGACACGGTCCATTGTCGCCGTATCAGAGTGCATGTAGTTGACCTTAATGCCGGCATCAAGCAGATGGTCGGTCAGGTCCTCGGCCATGCGCTTGGTGAGCGTGGTCACCAGCACGCGCTCCTTGCGGGCCACGCGCTCGCGAATCTCGTCCTCAAGATCGTCAATCTGGCCTCGGACAGGACGAACGTCGATCTTGGGATCAAGCAGGCCGGTCGGACGAATGATCTGCTCAACGTCGTTTTGACTCACGCGCAACTCATAGTCGCCCGGCGTAGCCGAGACGTAGATGAACTGGGGAATCCTCGCCTCAAACTCATCGAAACGAAGCGGGCGGTTATCGAGCGCCGAGGGCAGGCGAAAACCGTGTTCCACCAGCGTCACCTTACGCGAGCGGTCACCTTCGTGCATGCCGCGAATCTGCGGCACCGTCACATGGCTCTCATCGATGATGCAGAGCATATCCTTGGGAAAGTAATCGATTAGGGTAAACGGCGGCTCGCCCGGTTTGCGACCGTCCAGATGACGCGAGTAGTTCTCGATGCCGTTGCAAAAGCCCATCGTCTCGAGCATCTCAAGATCATAATCGGTGCGCTGCTGCAGACGCTGCGCCTCGAGCAACTTGTCGGTCGCCTTGAGCTCTGCGACGCGCTTCTCGCACTCTTCGCTGATCGATTTCAGAGCCGCCTTGACCTTCGGCTTCTCGGTCACGTAGTGCGATGCCGGCCATACGGGGATGGCCTCGTACTCACGAAGCATCTCACCGGTGACCTCATCGATCTCGGCAATCAACTCGACCTCGTCGCCAAAAAACTCAAACCGCAACGGATGCTCGGCATAAGGCGGATACACGTCGACAACATCGCCGCGCACGCGGAACGTGCCGCGTGCCAGGTCATAGTCATTACGATCATATTGAATGTCGATAAGTGCATGGATAAAGTCATCGCGCTCGAGCGGCACCTTCTTATCGACGTTTGGAGCTAGGCCCGCATAGTCCTCTGGAGAGCCAATGCCATAGATACACGAGACCGATGCAACGACGATCACATCGCGTCGAGAGAGCAGTGACGCGGTCGCCTGATGGCGCAGCATCTCGACCTCTTCGTTAATCGAGGAGTCTTTCTCGATATATGTATCGCTTTGTGGCACAT
>CAUEQX010000212.1 GCA_959020035.1 uncultured Collinsella sp.
GGCGCGGCGCTGCACTTGGGTTGCGCGGCGCCGCGCCCTGGGTTTAGGTTGGGGCTACTTGTGCGCTTTGCCCTGATTGGCCACGGCGTCGATCTTGGCGGCGATGGTCGCCGGGTCGCCGATGTAGCGCTTGTCGAGGACGTTGAAATCGGTATCGAAGGTGTAGACGAGCGGCACGCCGGTGGGAATGTTGACCTTGAGGATTTCCTCGGGTGTGAGGTGCTCGAGCTTCATGACGAGTGAGCGCAGGGAGTTGCCGTGTGCGGCGATGAGTACGCGCTTACCGGCGAGCATCTGGGGGCGAATCTCGTCTTCGAAATAAGGCCAGGCGCGGGCTATCGTGTCCTTGAGGCACTCGGTATAGGGCAGCTGATCGGGTGCGACATCACGGTATTGCTCCTGGGTGTGGGGATCGTGCGCGTCGCCCGGCTCGAGCGCCGGCGGGCAGACATCGAAGGAACGGCGCCAGATGAGCACCTGCTCGTCGCCGTGCTCCGCCGCGGCATCGGCCTTGTTGAGACCCTGCAACGCTCCGTAGTGGCGCTCGTTGAGCTTCCAGGATTTGATGACGGGCAGCCACTCGCGATCCATTTGGCCGAGCACGATGTTGAGGGTGTGGATCGCGCGCTTGAGGCGCGAGGTGTAGCAGATGTCAAAGTCGAAGCCCGCTTCCTTGAGGGCGCGGCCGCCTGCCGCCGCCTCTTCGCGGCCTGTGTCGGTGAGCTCGACATCGGTCCAGCCGGTGAACAGGTTGAGCTTGTTCCACTCGGATTCTCCGTGACGGATAAGGACGAGTTGCATCGTCTGCTGGTCTGCTTGGTGCGCCATAGGGGCCTCCTTGATCTGGCACGGTGTGCGTGCTGTTTGTTTGACGTCGCAAAGGATACCCGTTTTAGGCTCAAAAGTTAACCTAGACTAACAAAATTGTTGTATTTAAATAGGATGGTGAAAGGGGGCTGCCGAAATGTCTTGATCTGTAACAACTAGGGATGGAGATTGGGCCTAGGTGTTACAGGTCAAGACAGGAGGAAATGGTCCTATGGAAAATCTCGATCTGTAACAGTTAGCTGCAAAAACCGGCCCTTCGTGTTACAGATTGAGACAAACCAAAACCGTCCTGCAGAAAATCTCAATCTGTAACATCTAGGCGCCAAAATTGGGTCTTCGTGTTACAGATTGAGATGTTTGAAGCGGTGAGTTTACAGGTCGAACTTGGGGCCCTTGTTGTTACCCTTGAGGTCGGCGGTACCCACTCGTAGGGCGTGCGTTACGCGATTGTTTCGAAACGGGCGGGAAACACAACGGGCCGGCGATGCTCCTAGTATCCCTATTCAACTGACTGTCTAAATATCTAGGGGAGGATCGCGATGCAGGCAGATTCCGCTCAGCAGCAGGGCCTTTATCGCCCCGAATTCGACCACGATGCATGTGGCATCGGCGCGCTTGCCGATATCAACGGCGAGCGCCATCACCAGATCCTGGACGACGCACTGTCCATTCTGGTTAACTTGGAGCACCGCGGCGGCACGGGACTCGAGAAGAATACCGGCGACGGTGCTGGCATCCTGTTCCAGGTTCCGCACCACTTTTTCCGTAAAGAGGCTCAAAAGTGCGGCCAGATCCTGCCGGCAGAGGGCGACTATGGCGTGGCCATGCTTTTCTTTCCGCAGGACGACAAGGGCGTAGAGGACGCCCGTCGCGTGTTTGAGGAGGGCTGCGCCGAGGCCGGCGTGCCGCTGCTCTTTTGGCGCGAGGTGCCCGTCGACCCGCACGACCTGGGCGAGACGGCCCGCGCCTGCATGCCCACAATCTTGCAGGCCTTCCTGGGCCGCCCCGACGACACGCCCGCCGGCGACGCCTTCGAGCGCCGCCTGTATGTGTGCCGCCGCACCATCGAAAAGAAGGCCGACGCCGAGTTCGCCTTGCGCGACAAGATCTTCTACGTCTGCTCCATGAGCTCGCGCACCATCGTGTACAAGGGCATGCTGGTCGCCACGCAGATGCGCCGCTTCTTCATCGATCTCAACGACGCCGCCGTCAAAACGGCCGTGGCGCTCGTCCACTCGCGCTACTCCACCAACACCACGCCCAGCTGGGAGCGTGCGCACCCCAACCGTTTTATCATTCACAACGGCGAGATCAACACCCTCAAGGGTAACGTCAACTGGATCCGCGCTCGCGAACCCAACCTGTACAGCCCCGTGTTGCAACATGATCTTGAGCGCGTGATGCCCATCATCAACCGCGAGGGTTCCGACTCCGCGATTCTGGACAACGTACTCGAGTTCCTGGTCATGAACGGCCGTCCGCTCACTCGTGCCGCGTCCATGCTGCTGCCCGAGCCGTGGGACCACAACGACAGTCTGAGCGAGGAGCGCCGCGCCTACGACGCCTACCAGTCCATGCTCATGGAGCCGTGGGATGGCCCGGCGGCCATCGCCTTTACCGACGGTCGCACACTGGGTGCCGCCCTCGACCGTAACGGCCTGCGTCCCGCCCGCTACTATGTGA